>NZ_JBVVQX010000004.1:0-382422 GCF_055811675.1 Mesorhizobium sp. WSM4808 | reverse complement strand
TTTATTAATCCAGGCCCCAAAATTGGGGCCCTTTTTGGGGCTAGCTACATCAATCCAAAAAACCCCTTACGTGCGGCGGGTCAAACCACAAACCCGCCCCGCACTTCAGAACTTTTCCCGAAAAGTGGTTTCCCTTTACCGGGGCATGCGGTAGACCGCGCTCCCCAGCCAAATGGCAGACACAAACAATTCGGTTCGGCAGCGCAGCCCGTCCCCGGGCAGCGCGCGATTTCTCGGCGCCTGTCGGCTCGCCGACGACAAATACAGGAACTTGTCATGCGACCAGCCTTCGGCGGCATCGACTTCGGCACTTCGAACTCCACCGTTGGCGTGGTCCGCAACGGGCAGCCGCGCCTCGTCGCCTTGGAGGACGGCCAGGTGACACTGCCCAGTGCCGTGTTCTTCAACTTCGAGGACAACCGCACCTGCTTTGGCCGTCACGCCATCGCCAACTACACCGACAGCATCGAAGGCCGGCTGATGCGTTCGCTGAAGAGCGTGCTCGGCAGTTCGCTGGCCCATGAAAAGACCCGCATCAAATCGCGGTCGATCGGCTTCATGGACATCGTCGGCATGTTCCTCGGACATCTCAAGATGAGGCTGGAAGCAGATGCCGGCGATACGGTCGAGACCGTCGTTCTTGGCCGGCCGGTGCAATTCGTCGACGACGATGCCGAGGCCGACGCGAAGGCGCAAAGCGAACTCGAGAACGCCGCCCGTGGCCAGGGCTTCAAGCACATCGCTTTCCAGTTCGAGCCGATCGCGGCGGCGCTCGACTACGAACAAAAGGTGACATGCGAGGAACTGGCGCTGATCATCGATATGGGCGGCGGCACGTCGGACTTCTCGATCGTGCGCGTCTCGCC
Organism: Mesorhizobium sp. WSM4808; assembly: GCF_055811675.1. Taxonomy (NCBI): domain Bacteria; kingdom Pseudomonadati; phylum Pseudomonadota; class Alphaproteobacteria; order Hyphomicrobiales; family Phyllobacteriaceae; genus Mesorhizobium; species Mesorhizobium sp. WSM4808. The sequence goes on along the minus strand of NZ_JBVVQX010000004.1, from coordinate 381,556 downwards.
GCAGCGCTCCCGCTCGCTCGACCGCAAGGACGACATCCTGGCCAGCCGAGGCGTCCATATCGGCGGTACGGATTTCGACCGGCTGCTGAGCATCGCCCATGTGATGCCGCAACTCGGCTATTTGACGCCGACCAAGGACGGCAAGCGCAATCTGCCGGCAAGCTACTTCATCGACCTCGCGACATGGCAGCGCATCAACCTGGTCTACACCGCCAAGGCGATGACGCATCTGCGCCAGATCCGCTACGAGGCCGAGCGCGCCGACCTGGTCGACCGTTTCATCCACATCGTCGAACACCGCTATGGACACGCGCTGGCCGCACTTGTCGAAAAAGCCAAGATAGAGCTGACCGACAGGTCATCCGCAGAGGTCGTGGTGAAGCTGCCGGGTGCGGAGTTCGCCGCCGAAATCACGCGCAACGGGCTGGATGCCACGATCGCCAGGGACATCGAGCGGGTCACGGCGACGGTAGCGCAGACCATCCGGGACGCTGAGGTGAAGCCATCCGATATCACCGCGGTGTTCCTGACCGGCGGATCGACCGCGATCCCGCTGGCAAGGCGAGAAATCCTGTCGCTGGTGCCGCAGGCATCCGTCATCGAAGGCGACATGTTCGGCTCGGTCGGACTTGGCCTGGCGCTGGATGCGCAGCGAAAGTTCGGTTGACCGGGTCCATTGATATTCAGGATGCCGGCCTGCAAGTGGCTGATACCTGCGCTTCCGGTGCTCACGTACTTTAAGTACGCTCCGCTCCGGTTCTCGGCATCAGCCATTTTCGACTCGGCCTGACCTGAATCTCAGCGAACCCTCACCGTTGATCCGACGTACCCAGATGCGCCTTGAGCGCCATCTGGGCCAGGCTTGCCTGGCGATCGCGATGGGTGATCATGGCGAAGTCGCGTTTCGGCAAGTCGAGCGGCACCGATTTGAGACTGCCTTCGGCGACGGCGCGCGCCACGACAAGTTCGGAAATGATGGTGGCGCCGGCCCCCGCCTCGACGGCCTGGCGAATAGCTTCATTGCTCGGCAGCACCAGGAATATCTGGAGGTCGGCGAGCGAAATCCCTTCGTGGCGCGCCAGATCCTCCAGCACCTCGCGCGTACCCGAACCACCCTCGCGGATGATCCAGCGCAGGCCCGTGATGTCAGGGCGGCCGGGCGCGATTTCGGGGATCTCCGGATGCGCGCTGGCAACCACCAGCATCAGCCTGTCGACGTCGACCTTGGTGCGGCGCAATATGTCGGACTCGGTGCGCCCCTCCACCAGGCCGAGATCCGCCGCGCCATCGAGGACATTGGCCTCGACCTGCCTGGTGTTGCCGATGGAGACGCTCAGCCTGACGGCCGGATAGGCTTCGTGGAAGGAAGCCAGCCGGCGCGGCAGCCAGTAGCTGGCGATGGTCTGGCTGGCGGCGATCGAGAGGCTGCCGGTGACGGTCTGCGAGACATGCTCCAGCACATTGCGCGCGGCGGCGGCCCGCTCGAGCACGGCCTTGGCCTCCGGCAGGAACCGGTGGCCGGTCTGGGCAAGCTCGATGTTGCGGCCGACGCGGTTGAACAGATGGACGCCGTGCTGTTCTTCAAGCGCCCGGATGGCGGCCGATGCGGCCGACTGCGAAATGCCCAGCAATTCCGCCGCCTTGGTCATATGGCCGCGCTCGGCGACGGCGACGAAAATGCGCAACTGGTCCAGGGTCATGTCTGTATTAAGAATCAATATCGATCGAATTTACAAGAACAACTGATTAGACGGATCGATAGCTTTATTCTAAGTTTCCTCGTGAAGTTAGAAAAAATTCGCCGAGAGATCGCAGAGAGCAGAATGATCGGGCGGTTCAGATCCCTGCTTGCGCATTGGACCCGCGGCATAAGACGGCGGCTGGCCGGTGATCGCTACCACCCGGAAGAGCATTACATGCGCGGCCCCGGACCGAAGACGCGGGCCAAATCCATGGGCCGTACAGGCGCCACCGGATCATGATGCAGGGACCGCCGCGCGGCGCGAATTCGGCACCATCGCAACGCCCGCTTGCCGACACGCGGGCGCCTGACGAAGGCGACGGCGTCGACACCTCGCCTGATGTTTCCGACAGCATCGCCAAGACGACCTGCTACATGTGCGCCTGCCGCTGCGGCATCGACGTGCACATCAAGGATGGCAAGGTCCGCTACATCAACGGCAACAAGGACCATCCGGTCAATCGCGGCGTGATCTGCGGCAAGGGCAGCTCCGGCATCATGCAGCACTACAGCCCGGCAAGGCTGAAGAAGCCCTTGCTGCGCAGCGGGCCGCGCGGCTCCGGCGAGTTCCGCGAGATCGAGTGGGAAGAGGCGTTTTCGATCGCGACGGAACGGCTCTCGGCCATCCACCGGACCGATCCCAGGAAGCTGGCCTTCTTCACCGGCCGCGATCAATCCCAATCCTTGACCGGCTGGTGGGCGAGCCAGTTCGGCACGCCGAACTTTGCCGCCCATGGCGGCTTCTGTTCGGTCAACATGGCGGCCGGTGGTCTCTATACGATCGGCGGTTCGTTCTGGGAGTTCGGTGAGCCCGACTGGGACAACACCCGGTATTTCATGCTGTTCGGCGTCGCCGAGGATCACGATTCCAACCCGATCAAGATCGGCCTCGGCAAACTCAAGGCGCGCGGCGCCAAGGTCGTCTCGATCAACCCGTGCCGCACCGGCTACAATGCCATTGCAGACGACTGGATCAGCATTCGGCCCGGCACCGATGGGCTGTTCGTGTTCGCGCTCATCCACGAATTGCTCAAGGCGGGCCGCGTCGATCTCGATTATCTGCTGCGCTACACCAATGCCCATGTTCTCGTCGTGCAGGAGCCGGGTGCCGCCGATGACGGGCTGTTCGTGCGCGACGCCGACGGAAATCCGCTGGCGTGGGACAGGGTTGCGAAGACGCCTGTCGGCGCCACCGATGCCGGTGCGAAGCCGGCACTGACGGGCAGCTTCACGATCGGCGGGCGCCACAGCGTCCCGGTGTTCCAGCTCATCGCCGACCGCTACCTCGATGAGAGCTATGCGCCGGACGCGGTCGCCGAGCGCTGCGGCATTGCCGCCGATACGATCCGCAGGATCGCCGCCGAACTTGCGCATGTCGCCTTCGAACAGACGATCGAGTTGCCGATCGCGTGGACCGATTGGGCCGGGCGCCGGCACGAGACGATCAAGGGGCGGCCTGTCTCGATGCACGCCATGCGCGGCATCTCGGCCCATTCGAACGGCTTTCACACCTGCCGCGCCATCCATCTCCTCCAGGTGTTGCTGGGCACGGTGGATGTCCCTGGCGGCTTCCGTTTCAAGCCGCCCTACCCCCGCTCCGCTCCGCCCGGTCCCAAGCCAGCCGGCAAGACCGTCAAGCCGATGACGCCGCTTGACGGCATGCCGCTCGGTTTCGTCTGTGGGCCGGACGATCTTTTGGTCGATGAGGCCGGCACGCCGCTTCGCATCGACAAGGCCTATTCCTGGGACGCACCGCTGGCGGCACACGGCCTGATGCACACCGTCATCCGCAATGCCTGGGACGGCGACCCGTACCCGATCGATACACTGATGATGTATATGTCGAACATGGCGTGGAATTCCTCGATGAACACCGTCGAGACAATCGCCATGCTGACCGACCATGACGATGCGGGCAACTACAAGATCCCCTTCATCATCTATTCCGATGCCTATTATTCCGAGACCGTGCCGTTCGCCGACCTCGTGCTGCCCGACACCACCTATCTTGAGCGGCATGACTGCATCAGCCTGCTCGACCGGCCGATCAGCCATGCCGACGGACCCGGCGACGCCATCCGCCATCCCGTCGTCGAACCTGATCGCGACGTCCGGCCGTTCCAGTCGGTGCTGATCGAACTCGGCGCGCGGCTCGGCCTGCCCGGTTTCATCAATGAGGACGGCGCGGCCCAGTACCGCGATTATGCCGACTACATCGTCAACCATGAGCGCACGCCCGGCATCGGCCCGCTCGCCGGCTGGCGCGGCAAGGATGGGACCTCGACCGGCAGGGGCGAGGCCAACCCGGACCAGCTGCAGCGCTACATCGACAATGGCGGCTTCTGGCACCACGATTTCGCCGACGACCAGCGCTACTACAAGATGGCCAACCGCTCTTATCTCGATTTTGCGGTGCAGATGGGCTTTATCCCCAAGGCCGAGCCGATCGTCTTCCAGCTCTATTCCGAGCCGCTGCAGCGTTTCCGTCTGGCCGCGCGTGGGCACGGTCGCGTCTTGCCGCCGGCGGCTGATCGCCAGCGCATCGAGACCTATATGGACCCGCTGCCGTTCTGGTACATGCCCTTCGAGGAAGCGGTCGTCGACCTTGGAAAATATCCGCTGCATGCGCTGACGCAGCGGCCGATGCATATGTACCATTCCTGGGGATCGCAGAATGCGTGGCTGCGGCAAATCACCAGCCAGAATCGGCTGTTCGTGCATCACCGGACGGCAGCTGGCCTCGGCCTGGTCGATGACGACTGGGTGTGGATCGAGAGCATCAACGGCAAAGTGAAGGGGCAGATCAAGCTGATCGACGGGGTGAACGAAAGCACGGTCTGGACCTGGAACGCCATCGGCAAAAGGCGCGGCAGCTGGGGGCTGAAGGACGATGCGGCGGAATCCAACCGCGGCTTCCTGCTCAACCACATCATCGGCGACCAGACCTCGGCCGACGCTCAGGGCAAACGCTATTCGAATTCCGATCCGGTCACCGGCCAGGCGGCGTGGTTCGATTTACGCGTGCGCATCGTCAAATGCGCAGCGGAAGAAGCCGGCTTCACCGAGCCGCAGTTCGAACGTTTCCAGCAGCCGCCGCATTTCGAACCCTCGCCCGACAGACTGACTTCCGGCGCTGAATTCCGCCGGGCAAGAGAGGCGGCAAAATGACATGTCTGCCAAGTCAAAGCGGCAAGAAGCTCGGCCTCGTCATCGATCTCGATACCTGCGTCGGCTGCCAGGCCTGTGTCACCGCCTGCAAGGAATGGAACACCGGCGGCCACATGGCGCCGCTGACCGACATCGACCCCTATGGCGGCCATGTCGACGGCGTCTGGTTCAACCGCGTGCACGCTTACGAGCACACCACCGAGATGGGCGGACGGACGGTGAACTTCCCGCGCTCCTGCCTGCATTGCGAGACGCCGGCCTGCGTCACCGTCTGCCCGACCGGCGCCTCCTACAAGCGGGCCTCGGACGGCATCGTGCTGATCGACGAGGACAAGTGCATCGGCTGCAAATTGTGCAGCTGGGCCTGTCCTTACGGTGCACGCGAATTCGACACCGATGTCAGGGTGATGAAGAAGTGCACGCTGTGCGTCGACCGCATCTACAATGACAATCTGGCCGAGGAAGACCGCGTGCCGGCCTGCGTCGCCGCTTGCCCGACCAGCGCCCGGCATTTCGGCGACCTAGGCGATCCCCTGTCGGCTGTCTCGCAACTGGTGGCGGAGCGTGGCGGCGTCGACCTGATGCCTGAGCTCGGCTATCGCCCAACCAACAAATATCTGCCGCCGCGCGCCCACAGCAAGCGCGCCGCATCGGTGGCCGCGCCGGCATTGGAACCGGTGCGGGCCGAAGGCGGTTTCCTCGGCTGGGTCGACCGCATGCTTTCGAACTAGCCCATGCATCCGGCCTTCTCCGTCGTGTTCTTCACCACCGCCACCGGTGCGGGCTACGGCCTGCTCGCGCTGCTGGGCGTGCTCGGAGGCTTCCAGTTCATCCCCCCCGATTTCTGGCTGGGCTTCATCGGCATGGGGCTGGCACTCGGCCTGATCGTGGCCGGCCTGTTGTCCTCAACGGGTCATCTCGGCCGCCCCGAACGCGCCTGGCGGGCGTTCTCGCAGTGGCGCAGCTCATGGCTGTCGCGCGAAGGCGTCGCCTCGGTCATCACTTTCATTCCGGCGGGACTGTTCGGCATCGGTTGGATATTCTTCGGCAAGACCGATGGCTGGGCCGGCATCGCCGGATCTCTGGCCGCCATCGGCGCAATCATCACCGTCTGCACCACCGGCATGATCTATGCGTCGCTGAAGCCGATCGCCCAATGGCACAGCCACTTCACCCTGCCCGGCTACCTCATCTTTTCGGCGATGACCGGCAGCGTGCTGCTGAACGCGCTGCTGCAGGGCTTTGCGCTTGGTTCGAAGGTGCAGCTGGCGGCTTGCCTGCTGCTGACCTTGTTCGGCTGGGGCTGGAAGCTGGCGACCTGGCGCCACAACGACCAACTGGAAATCCCGACCACCGCCAACACCGCGACGGGGCTGGTCGGCGGCACGGTGCGGTCGCTGGAATGGCCGCATACCGAGGAGAATTATCTGCTCAAGGAAATGGGCTTTCGCATCGCGCGCAAGCACGGCGCGCGGCTGCGCCAGATCACGCAGCTTCTGGCCTTCGCGTTGCCCTTGGGGGTGCTCGCCATTGTGTTCGCCCTGCCATGGCCGCTGGCAGCGTTGCTGTCGGTACTTGCTGCTGCAATCCAGTTCGCCGGCATGCTGGTCGAACGTTGGCTGTTCTTCGCCGAGGCGAAGCACACGGTTACGCTCTACTATGGCAGGTAAGGCTGTTTAGCCCGGCCGCAGCATCGAGCCGGAAATGGCAAAGATGCGTTGGGCGCCCAGCATATAAGCCATCAGCGTGTCCAGCCGGAACAGCCCGGCATAGGCGCGGTCGAGCACGTTGAGCGAACCGGTATAGGCGCCGAAGGCCGGCATGATCATGCGGCCGCCATCGCCGGCAAAGCAGCGCCGCCTCACCGAGCGTCCCTGCTGGACTATGCGGGCGCAGGGATGCAGATGGCCCGCTATTTCGCCTTCGACACGCTGCTTCGACGGCTCATGCCGGAACAGCAGCGAGCCTATAGCAAGTTCACGCACCGTTTCGCCGGGGAGATCGGCTGGCGCTTCCGGGTCATGGTTGCCGGCGACCCAGAACCAGTCTCGGCCTGATATCAGCGCTTCCAGCCGCTCGCGGAAGCTTGCATGCATACGCTGGGCGCCGCCGCCATCGTGAAAGCTGTCGCCCAGGCTGATGACGATCGACGGCTGGTAGTCTGATATCACGGCCTGAAGCCGCAACAAGGTCGCGCCGGTGTCGTAGGGCGGGATCAGCGTGCCGCGGCGTGCCAGCGACGAACCCTTTTCCAGATGCAGGTCGGACACGGCCAGAAGCCGCAGATCCGGAAAATAAAGCACGCCGCGCGGGTCGCAGACGGCGCGCTCGCCTGATATGCCGACAAGGTCGGCCTCGGCAATCAGCGATGTGCGCGCCAGCGAAAAATTCATTCCTCAGCCATTTCCGGCCCCATGGCCTCCTCGACCAAAGTCGCCGCATCCATCAAAAGCGTTTCATCGGCTTCGCCATGGACCGGCATCTTGCCGATCTCGAGCATGATCGGCACGGCGAGCGGCGATATCTGTTCGAGTGCCTTATGCACGATTCGACCCTGGATGCGCGAGAGCATGTCGGCAAGTCTGCTGACATCGAGCAGGCCGGTGGCCGCATCGGCACGTGTCGCCTGAAGCAGGATGTGGTCCGGTTCATGGCTGCGCAGCACGTCGTAGATCAGGTCGGTCGAGACCGTGACCTGGCGACCACTCTTTTCCTGGCCCGGATGGCGTTTCTCGATCAACCCCGAAATCAGCGCGCAATTGCGGAAGGTGCGTTTGAGAAGCCAGCTGTCGGCCAGCCAGGCTTCGAGGTCATCGCCCAGCATATCCTGGTCGAAAAGGGCGCCAAGCGAGGGCTTCCTTGCTTTGAACATCGCGCCCATGTCGCCCAATGACCATATCGCCAGCGCATAGTCGGTGGCGACAAAGCCGAGCGGCCTGGCTCCTGCCCTGTCGAGACGGCGGGTGAGCAGCATGCCGAGCGTCTGGTGCGCCAGCCTGCCCTCGAACGGATAAGCCACCAGATAATGGCGGTTGCCTCGTGGAAAGGTCTCGATCAGCAGGTCATCGCGTTTGGGCAGCACCGATTTGTCGGCCTGGAATCGCAGCCAGTCGGCGACCTGCTCGGGCAGCTTCTTCCATCGCTGCGGGTCGTCCAGCATGATGCGGACCTGTTCGGCGAGATAGGTCGAAAGCGGGAACTTGCCGCCACCATAGTAAGGCACCTTGGCATCGCTGCCGGGCGCGTTCGAGACGAAGCATTCATTCTCGCGGATGCCTTCGAAGCGGAGAACCTTGCCGGCGAACATGAAGGTGTCGCCATGCGTTAGCGTTTCGAGGAAGGCCTCCTCGATCTTGCCGAGAACCCTGCCGCCGCGCGACGCCGCGCCCTTGCTGCCCGCTTGCACATAGCGCACGTTAAGCGCCGGCACCTCGATGATGGTGCCGACATTCAGCCGGTATTGCTGGGCGATACGAGGATTGGACACCCGCCAGAACCCATCCTTGTTCAGGCGTATGCGGGCGTAGCGCTCGTAATTCTTGAGCGCATAGCCGCCGGTGGCGACGAAATCGATGACGCGGTCGAATGTCGTCCGGTCGAGGCTGACATAGGGCGCAGCCGTACGCACTTCCTCGAACAGGTCATCGGCACGGAATGGCGCGCCGCAGGCGCAGCCGAGCACATGCTGGGCCAGCACATCGAGCCCGCCATCGATCAAGGGAGGCGTGTCCTGCGCGCCGAGATAGTTGGCGTCGAGGGCGGCCCGGCATTCCAGCACCTCGAAGCGATTGGCGGGAATGAGGATCGCCTTGGACGGCTCGTCCATGCGGTGGTTGGCGCGGCCGATGCGCTGCGCCAGCCGGCTCGCCCCCTTCGGCGCACCGACATGCACAACCAGATCGACATCGCCCCAGTCGATGCCGAGGTCGAGCGTCGAGGTGGCGACGATGGCGCGCAGTGCGTTTTCCCCCATCGCCTTTTCGACGCGCCGGCGCTGGGCGACGTCGAGCGAACCGTGGTGCAGCGCGATCGGCAAAGTGTCCTCGTTGACCCGCCACAATTCCTGGAACAGCAACTCCGCCTGGCTGCGCGTGTTCACGAACAGCAGGGTCGTCTTGTGGCGCTTGATCTCGCGATAGATTTCCGGCGTGGCGTAGCGCGCGGAATGTCCCGCCCAAGGCACGCGCTCTTCGGAATCGAGGATGGAAATCTCCGGTTTAGCTCCCCCGGTGACGACGATCAGTTCGGCCATGCTATGGCCGGTCGGACCCTTGGGCGGATTCTGGCTGACCAGCCAGCGCCGCAACTCGTCCGGTTCGGCCACCGTCGCTGACAGGCCGATCGTCTGCAGGCCGGGGACAAAGCTGCGCAGCCGCGCCAGGCCGAGCGCCAGCAGATGCCCGCGTTTCGACGTCACCAGCGAGTGCAACTCGTCGAGCACGACGTAGCGCAGATCCTCGAAGAAGCGTCTTGCATCGCCTGCCGCAATCAGCAGCGCCAGTTGCTCGGGCGTGGTCAGCAGGATGTCGGGCGGCACCAGCTTCTGGCGCTGGCGCTTGTGGGCGGGAGTGTCGCCGGTGCGCGTCTCGATGGTGACGGGAAGGCCGATTTCCTCCACCGGCTTGCCGAGATTGCGCTCAATATCGACGGCAAGCGCCTTCAGCGGCGAGATGTAGAGCGTGTGGATACCGCGACGCGCCTGGCCCGGCTTTCTCTTGGGCCGGTTGGCCAGTTCAGTGAGCGAAGGCAGGAACCCGGCCAGCGTCTTGCCGGCACCGGTCGGCGCAATCAGCAGGACTGATTGCCCGGCCTGGGCTTTCGCCAGAAGTTCGATCTGATGGGCGCGCGGCGACCAGCCTTTCTCGCCAAACCATCTGAGGAATGGTTCGGGCAGGGCCACGGCGGCATTCTGTTCGGCAAGGCGCGGCTGCTCTGTCACCCGCCAGAGGTAGCGCGACGGCACGCGAACGCCAAGGAAAATCGGAACAAAAGGTGATCGAGGTGAGCTTTCCTCGCCCCGTTTACGGGGAGAGGATGCCGGCAGGCAGGTGAGGGGCAGCGCGAACCTTCAAATGCTGGCACTGCCCCTCATCCGCCCTTCGGGCACCTTCTCCCCGTGAACGGGGCGAAGGAAGAAAGGCTACGGCCTCCTGAACCCGGTCGGACCGCCGTAAAGATATCCGATGCGGGCGACGGCGTCCTTCAGTCCTTCGCGCGACACCAGCATGGTGTGGCCGTTGGCGTGGATCATCGTGTCGGCGTCGGTCATGACGGCGACATGGCCCTTCCAGAACACCAGATCGCCGCGTCGCAACCCGGAGAAATCAGGTCCCGGTTCGAGCGGCTCGCCAAGTGTCGCCGCCTGCATGTCGGAATCGCGCAGCACGTCTCTGCCGGCCATGCACATCGCCAATTGCACCAGACCCGAACAGTCGATGCCGAAACCGGAAGTGCCACCCCAGAGATAGGGCGTGCCGAGAAACGCTTCGGCAACTGCGACATAGTCGGAGGCAGCTTCACTGAGCGGCCGCAGATGACCTGCAATCAGCGTCTCCCCGGAAGGCAGGACCGCATAGTGCGTACCGCGTGTCTCGGCGGCCTCCGTCACCGTCACCGTCGATCCCATCGACAATTGTCCGGCGATTGGAAAGCGCAGATCCGGCCCGGGGTAGAGGAAGGTGCGCGGCACGCAGACGATGTGCGTCGGCGCATGGTCCCGTTTGCCCAGCATCGTGTCGGCGACGTAGCCGACATAGCCGTCGCGTTCGGCCTGGACCCACGCCCAGCCCTCAGCGACATCGAAGACCAGGACATCGTCGCCGAACAGCGCTTGCGTGTTGACGCCGGCGTCCGGCCGCGGCGCCTTGCGCATATCGGCCACTGACGCGGTGACCCGCGCCGGCCGGCCGGCGACGAAGCGCTCGGCGGTGACCTCGCCCTTCAGCCTTGCATCGGCGAGGTCGGAGCGAAAAGCGTGAAGGCGGGCATCCCTGGCAGTCAAATCGAACACTCTGTTGAAAAGGTAATGCGCTCACATCGGCAGTTCGAGCGCCTTGGCGATGATACCATCGCCGAAGCGCTCGACAAAGAGCGCGCCCTCGACCGTGCGCCTGATCAGAACATTGCGCTTGTCGAGTTCGTCGCGATGGCGCGACACAAGTTTCAAAGCGCCCATCGTGTCGAGGGCGCGGGTGATCACCGGCTTGGTGACATTGAGGCGCGCGGCGAGCCCGCGCACGGTGTGTGGCGGCGGATCGAGATAGATGGTGAACAGGATTGCCGTCTGGCGCATGGTCAGATCGGGCGCGTCGTCGCGCACCTGTGACAGCATCACTTGCTGCCACAGTCGCAAGGCCTGGCTCGGGCGCATAGCAATCGACATCGCGCCAGCATGACGGCAAATTGTTTCGGTTCCGTTTCAGTCGAGGCAATTTTGCCGGCTCCGCCTGCAACCGTCAGCCGTAGCGTTTCGCGATGATCCGCTCCAAGGCGCGGATGCCTTGTGCCTCGCCGCCGGCGGGGCCATGCGGACGATCGGCCGGGTTCCAGGCGAAGATGTCGAAATGCGCCCAGCCCTCGGTCTTTTCGACGAAGCGTTTCAGGAACAGCGCCGCCGTGATCGAGCCGGCGAAACCGTCTGATGTGACATTGTTGATGTCGGCAATTTTCGACGACAGTTTTGCATCATAGGGCCGCCACAGCGGCATGCGCCACAGAGGGTCCTCGGCCGCGACGGAAGCCGCCGCAAGATCGGATGCCAGCGCTTCGTCACTTGTGTAGAACGGCGGCAGATCGGGGCCGAGCGCGACGCGGGCAGCCCCGGTCAGCGTCGCCATGTCGACCAGAAGCTGCGGCTCCTCCTCGTCGGCCAGCGCCAGCGCATCGGCCAGCACCAGCCGCCCCTCGGCATCCGTATTGCCGATCTCGACAGTGATGCCCTTGCGGCTCGCAAGCACATCTCCGGGCCGGAAGGCGTTGCCGGCAATCGAATTCTCAACCGCGGGAATGAGCACGCGCAGCCGCACATTCAGCCCGGCAGCCATGATCATCGAGGCAAGGCCAAGGACATTGGCAGCACCGCCCATGTCCTTTTTCATCAACAGCATGCCGGACGATGGCTTGATGTCGAGACCGCCCGTGTCGAAGCAGACGCCCTTGCCGACCAGGGTCACCTTCGGCGCCCCTTGCTGCCCCCATCGCATATCGATCAGGCGCGGCGCGCCGGCCGACGCACGGCCGACAGCATGGATCATCGGGAAATTCCGTTCGAGGAGATCGTCACCCTTGACCACCGAGACTTCGGCCTTGTGCCTGGCGGCCAGGGCCCGCACCGCCTGCTCCAAATCTTCCGGACCCATATCGCTGGTCGGCGTGTTGACCAGATCGCGTGTCAGGAAGACGCCATCCGCAATGCGGCGAACGCGCCCGGCATCGACGCCTGCCGGCAGGCCGAAGCGCAGCGCCCTGCCTGACTTCTTGCCGTAACGGGTGAAGACATAGCCGCCGAGCAGCAGCGCGGTCGCCGCGAGGTCCGGCTCGGCCGGCGCCGAGGCGAAATGCCAGTCGCCTTCCGGCAAGGCTTTCGACAGCGCGCCAAAGGCGAGCGCGCCTTCGCCATCGCCGATACCAAACAAGGCGCCGCCGAGCGCCCCGTTTTCGCCGGGCACGACCAGCGTCCTGCCTGCCTCGCCGGAAAAGCCGTTGGCCCTGGCCCAGACGACAGCGGCCGGCGCAAGGCCGGCCGCGTCCAGACCGTCCCTGGCGACCAGATGGACCGGCAGCGCGCCCGGCAATGTCTTCCCGACGAGTTCGACAGGCATGCGATGTTCTCCGTGTGAGTCGCCGTTCTTAACCGTCCGTTAGGGTTAACAGAATATTTCTGCGGGAGGGAAGACGGCCACGCAATGGCCGCGCATGAATGGAGGCTTAGGTGGCCATGCCGACCAACCGCAGGATCAACGCCAGGGGAAAACGGCTCATCACCACGGCCCTTGTGCTGGCGCTGGCGGCGGGCGTCGCCGGCTGCGGAACCGACAAGATCTCCACCGGCTCTATCGCACGCACCAGCGGCAAACCGCTGGAAAGCATGTCGGCCGGGGAACTGCACAATGCCACCGGCGCACTCGGCCAATCCTACGCGAAGAACCCCAACGACAAGCGGATCGCGACGAATTATGCGGCGGCATTGCAGATGGATGGCGACGCCGATCAGTCGCTGGCCGTGATGCGCAAGCTCGCCATCGCTTTGCCCAAGGATCGTGACGTTCTTGCCTCCTACGGCAAGGCGCTGGCCGCCAATGGCCAGTTCGAGGCGGCACTCGACGCCGTGCGCCGCGCTCAAACACCGGAATATCCCGACTGGAAGCTGGTGTCGGCCGAAGCGGCCATCCTCGACCAGACCGGCCAGAAGGACGATGCGCGCCAGCTTTACCGCAAGGCGCTCGACCTCAAGCCGAACGAGCCTTCCGTGCTCTCCAATCTTGGCATGTCGTATGTGCTGGAAGGTGACCTGCGCACCGCCGAAACCTATATGCGCTCGGCCGCGCAGCAGCCGAATGCGGACAGCCGCGTCCGCCAGAACCTGGCACTGGTCGTCGGCCTGCAAGGCCGTTTCGACGAGGCCGAGAAGATCGCCTCGCAGGAACTGTCGCCCGAACAGGCGCAGGCAAATGTCGCCTATCTCAGGCAGATGCTGGCCCAGCAGAATGCCTGGAGCCAGCTCAAGGACCAGGACAAGCCGAAATCCGCGACCAACTGAGACCACAATCCCACCAACCTCAAACGAAGAAGCCGCGCTGCATGCGCGGCTTCTTCGTTTGAGGGAATGCAGGAATTTGCCTTACCGCTACTGGGCGTTTGTTGCCGGCGCCGCATGATCGCCGAAGATACCGCGCTGGCTGACCTGAATGCCGGCGGGACCCAGGATGATGGCGAAGAGCACCGGCAGGAAAAACAGGATCATCGGCACTGTGAGCTTTGGCGGCAGGGCGGCCGCCTTCTTCTCGGCCGCATTCATGCGCATGTCGCGGCTTTCGGCGGCAAGCACGCGCAGTGCATGCGCCACCGGCGTGCCGTAACGCTCGGCCTGGACGAGCGCCTGCGACACCGACTTGACCGAATCCAGCCCGGTGCGGCTTGCCAGGTTCTCGTAGGCCTGCTTGCGCTCCGGCAGATAGGAAAGCTCGGCGTTGGTGAGGATGAACTCTTCCGCCAGCGCCACCGATTGCGCGCCGATCTCGTCGGCGACCTTGCGCAGTGCCGCTTCCACCGACATGCCCGATTCGACGCAGATCAGCATCAGATCGAGCCCATCCGGCCATGCCATCTGGATCGACTGCTTGCGCTTGGTGGCGCGGTTGTTGACGTAGATGACCGGTGCGTAGAAGCCGCCGTAAGCAACGAGGACGCAGACGAACAGCCTGATGACCAATGGCTTGTCGGGCAGTCCTCCGAGCGCGAAGATGTAGATTGCGGCCAGCGCGAAACCGACGAAAGGAAGTACGAGACGGAAGAAAAGAAACCGCGTCAGCGGATTCTGTCCACGAAAGCCGGCCACCTTGAGTTTCTGCAAGGTGCCTTCATCGGCGAGCGCGCGTCTCAGATCCAGCCGGTCGACAATGTTGCGCATGCCGACCGACTGTTCCTCGCGCAAGCCCTTGCGACGGCGGTCGGCCTCGACCGCAAGCCGGGCGCGCTGTTGCGCACGCAGTTCGTCGCGTTCCAGCGCAACGGATTTCATGCGTGATTTGAGCTGGTTTCCGCCAAACGCCGGAAGCAAGGTGAAGACGGTCGCAAACACCGCTATCGCGACCAGCATCGCGATCAGGAAGCTCGGATCCGTCAGGGTCTTGATGACTTGCTCGGTCATGCCAGCATCCTAGACTTCGAAGTTCATCATCTTGCGCATCACCAGGATGCCGATCGACATCCAGACCGCAGAGCAACCAAGGATCAGGTTTCCGACGCTGGTGTTGAAGAGCGGCATCAGGTAGGCCGGGCTCGACAGGTAGACGAGAAAGGCGACGATGAAGGGCAGCGCACCGATGATCGCGGCGGACGCCTTCGCTTCCATCGACAGCGCCGCGACCTTGGCTTTCATCTTCTTGCGATCGCGAAGCACGCGCGAAAGATTGCCCAGCGCCTCGGAGAGATTGCCGCCGGCCTGCGACTGTATCTGGATAACGATGCCGAAGAAGCTTGCCTCGGTGCAAGGCATGGTTTCAGGCATGCGCAAGGTCGCGTCGGGGATAGAGAGGCCCATCTGCTGTGAATCGACGATGCGGCGAAACTCGGTCTTCACGGGTTCGGGCGATTCGTTGGCGATCAGGCGCACGGCGTCGTTCAGCGGCAGGCCGGATTTGACCGCGCGCACGATGATGTCGAGCGCGTTTGGAAATTCGTTGAGGAATGCCTTGACCCGGCGGGCGCGACGAAACGTGACGAACCAGCGCGGCAGGCCCAGCCCCCCGGCCAACAGCACGCCCGGCAAGGCGATCAGCGGGGCTCCGGCCACAAAGGCGACAATCGTCAAAACGATGCCGCATACGGCGGAGTATATATAGAAACGCTCGATGGTGGTCTTGAGGCCGGCTTGGCGAAGCTGGGCTTTCAGCGGCGGTTTCTTGACGCGGCTGTCCTTGGTTTTCTGCTTGGCGTCGAGTTCGTTGAGCGAATCCTGAACCGATTTGCGCCGCTTGACGGCTTCCGCCACGCGGTCACGCGAGGCCTTGACGACGGAGCGATCCGTCTCGGCGGTCCTGATCGTTTCGAGCCGCTTGCCGACCTGTTTTTCATTGCTGATCCGGGTGAACAGACATGCATAGGCGACGGCGCCGGCGCTGAAGCCGGCGAGCACGACAAACGCCAGTACTGTGCCGTCAATTCCAAACATTGGCCCGAACCCTTACACCCCAGCATGCGTCAGTCAGCGCGTTTCTCCATCGCCTCGAGCGCAATGGCGAGACGCTGCTCCTCGCCGTAATAGCGTGCGCGCTCCCAGAAATGCGGACGGCCGATGCCCGTCGATACGTGCTCACCCAACAGCCTGCCGTTGGCGTCCTCACCCTTGATGTTGTAAAGGACGATATCCTGCGTGATGATGACGTCGCCTTCCATCCCGATCACCTCGGTGATGTGGGTGATGCGGCGCGATCCGTCGCGCAGGCGCGCCGCCTGGATGATCACGTCGATGGAACCGACGACGATTTCGCGCACTGTCTTCTGCGGCAGCGAATAGCCGCCCATGGCAATCATGGATTCGATACGGTTCAGGCATTCGCGCGGGCTGTTCGAGTGGATCGTGCCCATCGAGCCGTCATGGCCGGTGTTCATCGCCTGCAGAAGATCGAACACCTCGGGTCCGCGCACTTCGCCGACGATGATGCGCTCTGGCCGCATGCGCAGACAGTTCTTGACCAGGTCGCGCATCGTCACCTCACCCTCGCCCTCCAGATTGGGCGGGCGGGTTTCGAGGCGCACCACATGCGGCTGCTGCAATTGCAGCTCGGCCGAGTCTTCGCAGGTGATGACGCGCTCCTCGCGGTCGATATAGTTGGTCAGGCAATTGAGCAGCGTGGTCTTGCCCGAACCGGTGCCGCCCGAGATCACGATGTTGCAGCGAACACGACTGATGATCTTGAGAACTTCGGCGCCCTGCGGCGAGATGGCGCCGAACTTGACCAGCTGATCGAGCGTCAGCTTGTCCTTCTTGAATTTGCGGATGGTGAGCGTGGCGCCATCGATGGAGAGTGGCGGCGCGATGACGTTGACGCGGGAGCCGTCGGGAAGGCGCGCGTCGCAGATCGGGCTGGATTCGTCGACGCGGCGGCCAACCTGGCTGACGATACGCTGGCAGATGTTGAGGAGCTGCTGATTGTCACGAAAGCGGATACCGGTCTGTTCGACCTTGCCGTTGACTTCGATGTAGACGTTCCTGGAGCCGTTGACCATGATGTCGGCGATGTCGTCACGGGCGAGCAGCGGCTCGAGCGGCCCATAGCCGAGCACGTCGTTGCAGATGTCCTCGAGCAGCTCTTCCTGCTCGGCGATCGTCATTGCGAAGTTCTTGATCGCGATGATGTCGTTGACGATATCGCGGATTTCCTCGCGCGCACTTTCAGGATCAAGCTTGGAAAGCTGCGACAGATCGATGGTGTCGATGAGCGCGGAGAAGACCTGACTCTTGGTATCGTAATAAGTTTCGCTCTTTTCGCGCTGTGCCCGCTTCGGCTCAGGCGCCAATGGCGGTGCCTCGACGGCACGGCGCGCCGGCGGCGCGACAGGCGCGCTTGGCGCCGCCGCGGGCCGGGTCAGAACCGCCGTGTCCATGGAACTTGCAGCCGGCGGCGCAACCGGCGCCGGTGCTGGCTGGCGAAATTCCGGCGTGAACCGGTTGCCGTCGTCGCTGCCTCTTTTACCAAACATGATCGACTACCGGTTCCACTGCTGAAGCGTCACTTCTTGTTGCGCGAGAGCTTGCCGAGCAGGCTGCCGAGCCCGGCCTTCTTCTTGGCCTTGATTTCGCTGCGCCCGGTCAGCACATGCGCCATTTCGTTGATCATCGCGACAACCGGGTTTTTGGCATCCATTTCGCCAAGCATGCGACCGTTGTTGGCGGCATTGCCGAACAGCAACGGATCAAAAGCAATGATCGACATCGGTGACAGGCCGAGCGGCTCGGCGAAATCTGACGGCGAAATCTCCGGGCGCTTCGGCACGCCGGCCTGGTTGATGATCAGCTTGGGCGGCGGATCATTGGGACGAAGCCGCTTGAGCATATCGACCAGGTTCTTGGTGTTGCGCAGATTGGCGAGTTCCGGTGTCGCGGTGATGACGATCTCATCGGCCTTGACCAGGGTGTTCTTGGTCCAGCCCGTCCAGGCATGGGGGACGTCGAGCACCAGAAGCGGCACGCTGCGCTGGGCGGTGTCGATCAGCTGAACGAAGGCCTCGGGATCGAAATCATAGACCCGTTCGAGCGTCGAAGGCGCTGCCAACAGCGACAGATGCTCGGCGCACTGGGTCAGCAGCCGGTCGAGATAGACTTCATCGATGCGTTCCGGAGAAAACACCGCCTCGGCGATGCCTTGCGCCGGATCCTGGTCGAAATTGATGTTGGCGGTGCCGAAAGCCAGATCGAGATCGGCGACGACCACTTCGGATTTGAACAGCGAGGACATCGCCCAAGCCACATTGTGGGCGATCGTCGAGGAGCCGACACCGCCCTTGGCGCCGACAAAGGCGATCGAGCGGCCGAGCGGCTCGGCTTCCGGATCGATGAAAATCGACGACACCACGCTGACGATGTCGGCCATCGAGACCGGAGCGATCACATATTCGGAAATGCCGTTGCGGATGAGCTCGCGGTAGAGGCCGACATCATTGTAGTGGCCGATCACCACCACCTTCGACGTCGGATCGCAATATTCCGAGAGCTGGGCGAGTTGTTCCAGCAATTGCTTGGGCTCGCTGCGCGATTCCAGCAGGATCAGGTTGGGCGTCGGCGCCGATTGGTAGAATTCGATGGCGGTGGGAACGCCGCCCATATGGACCTTGAGATGCGCCTTTGTCATACGGCGGTCCTCGCCGGCGCGCTCGACCGGATTGGCAACACCCTCGGTCTCGCAGAATGCCTGGATCGAGATGCGCGGGATCGGCCGCAACGCCTGCATCGCGGCGATGTCCTGCTGCGAGGTATCGCTGCCGTCTACAGGAGTGTCATAGGCCAGATTGTTCATGTTCGTGTACTCCGAACTGCGATCGTTAGTAGCTAACTTCGCCTTCTGCTTCCCAATCAAAGAAGGGTTGATTTCGGTACCCATCGATGACTTTCCCACGCTGCTCGGCGTCGATAGGTGCCTGCTTGCGCGGTCCGAGCAGGTCGGCCGGATTGGCCATCTGGGCGGCGAGGTTGTTCTGATACGAGCAGCCGAAATCGGCGTAGTGCTTGTTTTCCGAGGTCTCCACCAGATCTTCGGGCCAACGCCCGCATTTGTCGGTCTGAGCTTTCACCGAGATATAGGCGACGCGAATCGGGGCCGAGGCTTCGGCGGAAGCGGACTGATAAGAGGTCATGACAATCCGGTTGCGCTTGATGCCGCTGGCAACCGCCAGCCTGACAAAATCGCGGCTGGCAGCGGCCGCCGCGATCTCGTTGGCCGAGCCGACAGGGATAGCGATCGTCACCGCCGGAGCGGCGCTCCTGTCGTAGCCGTCGAGAAAGCCCGAAAGCGTGTCACGCTGAGAGCCCGTCATGCCACGGTCACCGGCGCCCACCGGCAGGTCTATCTTCTGGTTCTTCTCCGCGATCACGATCGGATGGTTGGTGCGATAATCGTCCGGGATGGCGCCGACCGTGATGCTGTCGCGCTGGGCGCAGCCGGTGAGCAGCGCCGCCACCGCAACCGCCAGGACAGGAACGAACCGCCGGCAGACCTGCGAGCGGCCAAAGCGCATCGGTGCGGCGATGGTGCTTGCCTTCAATGCTGACTGAGACATGTCCGCTTCCCCGCTCACTTGTAGATGAAGCCGACGACGCCGTGGTAGCGGCCGTTGGGCTTGTCGGTCTGCATGGTGCCGTAGACGCGATTGACTCGGCCAAGGAACATGGCAGCGCCATCGCTGGCGGCGTTGAAATTGTCGTCCGGCTTGGCAAGGTCGTTGCGCGCCACCGGCTTCACCAGATAGGGCGTGATGATGATGACGAGTTCGGTCTCGTTGCGCACGAAATCTCTGCTGCGGAAGAGCGCGCCGAGCACCGGGATCTTTGTCAGCCCGGGCAACCCGTTGACGGCTTGCCTGACATCGTCGCGAACCAGGCCGGCGATCATCATGGAGCCGCCCGAGGGGAGTTCAACGGTCGTATCGGCAAGACGTTTGCGCAGCGACAGGGCATTCATGCCGGGGCTCGTCACGCCTGAGGAGAGCGATACGGACCCCTCGGTTGTCGGCTCGGAAACCGACGTCCTAACTTTCAGGCTTATGCGACCGGGAGACAACACCACCGGCTGGAATTCCAGGCCGATGCCGTACTCGATCTTTTCGATGGTGTAGGTCTTCAGGCCGGTCTGGTTGTCCTGCGATACGTTTGCTGAGACACCTGAAACCATATTGTATTCACCGCCGACCTTGAAGGTCGCCTTCTCCCCGGATACGGCGGTCAAGGTCGGCTCGGCCAGGGTTTTCATGACCCCGGACTGCTCCATGGCGTTGACATAGGCCTGCAGCGCCGACGAGCCGATCTGAAAGCCTGAATTCGACAGCTGCTTGCCGAGACCGGTGAAATTGTCGCTGAGCGCACCGTAGCTGATGCCGTTGCTGCCGCCGCTGCCGACCATGTTGACGCCGAGCTGCTTCATCACGGAGCGGCTGACTTCGGCGACCGTGACCTTCAGCGTGACCTGGTCGTCGCCAATGATCTGCAGCAGGTTGACGATCTTGCTGGTGCGGCGCTCCTGGTCCGGGTTGTCGATGTCGACACCGCTCTGGGCCGAACCGCCGGCTGCGGTCTGCGAATATTGTCCTGTCGTCGCTTCACCACCCGAAACGAAGATCGTCGCCAGGTCGACCGCGCGCTTTGCGTCCAGCGGCGTGTCGACCGTTCCAGTCAGGACGACGTTGTCATTCAGAAGTTCCACCTTGATGGCCGACGTCGGCAGGAAGCGTCTGATATAATCCTCAAGACCGGCAACGTCGCGTTCGACCGCCAGGTCCAGGCTGACGATCTGCTCGCCATTCGGGCCGAAGACAAAGATGTTCGTCTCGCCGACCGACTTGCCGAACAGATAGATGCGCCTTGCAGTGCGGGTCACCGCATCGGCAACCGCCGGGTTGGCCACGAGAATGTCGTAGGCATCGCTCGGCAGGTCGATGACCACCGACTTGTTGAGGCCGAGTTTGACACGCTGGGTGGCCGTCGATGCCGTGACCTGCGCGTTCTTTGCCTCGACAACGCTGCCTTGCACATTCGTTCCGACGAGCAGCAGGCCGAATGCCGCGGCTACGATTGCCGGCAGTTTGCCACCTAGCTTCATTTCCTTGCTCCCACTTCGGAAACTTCACCCGATTTGATCAGCCTCACCGTTCCTCTGCGGCCATTGCCGGAAACGAGATAGTCCGCCTCACCCAGATTTTTTTCCTGCGTGTCCGCGACCGCCCGCAACGCCAGGGTCAGGCGATCCGCCATCTGCTGGGCGACGGTGATGATCTCCGCCTGCTTGGGCGTCAGTTCCAGCGTGGCGGTCTGGCCTACCCTGGTCTTCTTGCCTTCCTCGTCCTCCTGAATGGTCTGGTCGATGGCCAGGACACGGATGTTCTTGAGGATGGTCTCGGTGTTGAAGCCGGCGGCGCCGCCGGCGGCATCGGCCCTGCGGGTCATGATGACGTCGACGAAATCGTTGGGAAGAATGAAGCCCCCGGCCGACGTATCGGCCGAGATGGCCGTGGCGACCGCCCGCATACCGGAAGGCAGGATCGACGACATGAAGCTCTGGCCCTCGCCGATCAGCTTGGACCGCCGCAGCGGTTCTCCGGCATACATCGCCACACGGGCAACGGAACTCTTCAGCTTGTCCAGTGCCTCGGGCTCGGCGGTGCGGGTGATGAAATTCGCGTTGACGCCGTCGGCGGGCCAGGATTGCCAGGCGATGTTGTTTTGGATCGGGCTGCCCATCGGAACGTCGCCTGAAAGCACAAGCACATCCTGGAGTGCCACCGCCGGGGCCTGAGGGCCGGAATCGACGACGACCTGGGGCGGCGGTGCCACCATGTTCTTCGCGACATATCCAGCGCCACCCGCCGCGGCCACCGCCACGCTCAGAATTATCAATCGCGATGCTGGCATTTGTCCGAACCCTTGCCCTGGCAAACCACGTAGCCAGGCCGGACTTTGCAGCGGCAATCGTCAAAACAAGGTTAATGTAATGCTTACGATCGTGATTAATTTAAGGTTTACATAAATTAGCCGGAATGTGGCCTGACCGGCCAAAATGGCCGGGCCAGCCCTGTTCAGAACGGGGTTTCGGCAATGCTGACAGACAATAAAATAAAATAAGATCGCGCTCAGGCCGCCAGCCTGGCAACCGCCCATGCCATCAAGGGCGAATCCGGATAGGTCAGCAAGCCGCCAAGGCCGAGCGCGACACCGTATGGAACACCTTTTGCCTCGTCGGCGAAATGGCGCAGAAACGGATTTTGGCCGGTAACGGCCGCAAGCAGCGACTTCCGGTAGAGGATGATCGCCAGCGTCAGCAGGCCGCCGATGATTGTCGAGGCGACAAGATACTCCACGAGATTGACATTGAGGCCCATCCACATCGCGGTGGCGGCCAGAAGCTTGGCGTCGCCGCCGCCCATGCCGCCCATCGCAAACAGGCCGAACGTCACGGCCAGGACCAGGGCGCCGGCGGCGAAATGTCCGCCATAGGCCGCCCAGTCCATGCCTGTCAGGGGCGCGACCAGCGCAAAAACGGCGACAAGCAGCACCGGCACGCGATTGGCGATCGTCATCGACAGCATGTCGGAGATCGCGGCAAACAGCATGCAGAACGGAAAAACGACGAAGATCAGGGCTTCAAGCATCGGCGCCACGCCTATTGTCCGATTTCATGGGGCTCAATCTAAGCATGTTCGATTAACGATTGATGAGGCTAGGAACGAAAGACGACCTATATCGCCAGCGGCATAGAAAAAGGGCCGCCACGCGGCGGCCCTTTTCCAGAACGCAATCTAAATGCTCGGCGATAAGCCGATCAGCTGCCGCTCGGCGTGCCGTTCAGGGTGCTGCCGATGTTGGTGAACTTGGCGTTCAGCGCATTGCCGAGCGTGCCGGCGCCAGTGATGATGGCGAGCGCGATGAGAGCGGCGATCAGACCATATTCGATCGCGGTCGCGCCGGATTCGTCCTTCACAAAACGTGCGATGAGATTAGACATTCGAGAGCTCCTACTCCACGTGTTACAGCACTTCCGTCAACTTCTGTGATGGTTGATCGGATGCTGCCAATCTAGGGAGAAGCTCTTTCGATCGGCTTAAGAAACAGCCTTACCGATTCCTTTCCCGGTTCGAACATATTGCGTGGTTAACCTCGGGCTAATGTATCGCTGAGCCTTCCAGACCGGATTTGGTAGGCTTGCGACCCGACCGGACCGCGCGTCGCGGGCGCCCTTGGCGGCCATTGCACGATTGGCAACATCGCATGCTTAACCGTTGGTTCACCAATCTCGTTCATGTTCCGTTGATCAGTCCGCCTGCGTGGAGCGCCTCAATGGCCCAGCCGAGATCGTCAATCCTGATTGCCGCGCTTCTTGCCGTCTCGAGCTTCGTCGCGCCCGCCATGGCCGGCGCCGGCATCGAGGTCACGATGAACCAGGCCAAGATCGTCAAACTGTCGCGTCCCGCAGACACCATCGTGGTCGGCAACCCGGCAATCGCCGACGCTTCGGTGCAGGACGCTTCGACGATCGTGCTCACCGGCAAAGGCTTCGGGGTCACCAATCTGGTCGTGCTCGATACGGACGGCAGCCCCATCGTGGACGAGCAGGTTACCGTGGTGCGGCAAGCCGCCTCGTCCGTGCGCATTTACCGGCGCGCCGAAATCCAGACGATGTCGTGCACACCCTATTGCGAAAGCTCATACAAGAGCGAGGCGGAAAAGTCTTCGGAAGCGGAGATGAGCGTCAGCCGATAGGTGGCGTTGCCGACTGCCGTTCCGGTTATTGTCTGGTTAAGAGGCCTGCGCCGACTTTAACGATCATCCAAACCGGACCTCAATCGGTTTGCGCTAGTGCTCCTTCCGAGACCGCATAGAGATCGGCAGGATCGGACATGAGCAAGGAATTCGGCCGCGCAGGCGACCACAGGGTGAGACGCCCAAGGTTTTTCGCCCGCTTCCTTCGTGACCGGCGCGGCGCCACGGCAATCGAATTCGCGATCCTTTCAGTCCCCTTCGCGCTGCTTGTCTTTGCCATTCTGGAAAGCTGCATCTCGTTTGCCGGCCAGGAGGTGATGGCCAACGTCACCGACGATGTAGCGCGCAAACTGCGCACCGGCCAGTTGAGGGCGGCTGACGTTGCCGGAACCAATTTGCGGGACATGATCTGCACGAAACTGCAGATCATCGTCTCCCAGGATTGTCCCAATCAACTGCTGGTGGATCTTCGCCAATATACATCGTTCGCCGATGCGGCCACGGCAGGCTTCAAGATCCAGAACGGCGATGTCGTACTGACGAAAGGCACCGCAACCCAATCGTTCTCAGTGACAGCGGGTGCGGCGGAGTCGAGGAACATGCTGCGGGTCTTCTACAAGTGGCCGATCATGACCGACCTCATGGCGCAGTCGATGGGCGGCAACAAGACGCTGCATTTCGCATCGGTGACCTGGCAGAACGAGCCGTTCGACAACTGAGCGGAATGCACGAGCAGTATAAGAAAAGGGTAATGGGCATGATGCGTGCGGGGGCACATCTTATGATTACGGGAGTTTGGCGGAAAGCAAGTCGATTCTGGTCCGATCGGCGTGGCATCGCGGCGGTTGAATTCGCGTTGATCATGCCGATTCTGCTGATCATGTACTTCCTCACGATGGAAGCGTCGCAAGCCATCGAGACCAGCAAGAAGGTCAGCCGTATCGGCAGCATGGTGGCCGATCTCGTCACCCAGCAGACGAACGTCGCCAAGGCGGATGTCGACGCCATCATGCAGATCGGCAGCGTCACCCTTCAGCCCTACAACCGCTCAGACCCGACCATTACCATCACGGCAATCCAGGTCTCGGCCGATGCGACGCAGGCACTGGTGGTCTGGTCTCGCAAATTGGTCGCTGGTGTCGCCAGCGCGGGCGCCGCCGCGACCACCGAGACAACGGTCCCAGCGTCGCTCAAGGTCGCCAACACGTTTCTCATTCGCGTCGAAAGCAACCTCGGCTACACGCCGGTCATCGCGTGGAGCGCGAGCAGTCAACAGAAGCTTGGGCTGACCTCGGCTTTCAGCAACATAACCATGGGCGAAACCTATTACCTGCGCCCCCGCAGAAGCATGGCGATCCCTTGCAGCGACTGTTGAACACAGAAGCAGCCAGGCGCTGGGCAGGCCGCTCCAGCTACTGCTGCGGCCCACGGTCCGAAACGAAGCGCACGATAGCAGCGGCCATCTCGTAATCTTTTGGCGCCACGCGAGCGAAGCCGCCGGAATGTCTCGATTCCAGGAGGTCGTAGATATCGGGCGTGGTCGACTTGAGGTTGGTGAGGAACACGGCAAGCCGGCGCTTGGCTTCCGGGTCGAGATCACTGCGGACCGCATGGGGGCCGTATCTCAACAGGCCCGACGTCCATACGATCCGAAGCGCCGTCACTGAGACCCCTGCCGCCTCCAACCTCGCCTGCGTGCCCGACGGTTCTCGCAGGCCGTCGGCAGCGGCCGTCACCCAGCCGAACAGGCCATCGGCCTTGCCGTCGACCAGCATCGTCTCGGCCGCCGCGGCCGAATCGGCATGGACCAGAAACGGTGCATCTTCCGCGATCTTGCGGCCCTCCGCGGCCAACGCCGCCAATGGCAGGAGAGAACCGCCGACGCTGTCCGAAGGCGCCATGGCGATACGATGGCGGTCCATCGCCCCCAGGGCAGGCAGCTTGCCGTCTCGCGTCAGCAGAACGGAGCGGATGCCGATCGCGCCGTCTGAATCGACCGGAGCGACAAGCGGCTCGATACATAAGCAGCGCTGCGAAGCCGTCGCATAGGCGGTGGCCGAATAGATTGCATATTCGATGCGGGCATTGGCCTGCGCCTCGATCAGCGCGGCATAGTTGCGGGCAACGACAAACTCGACCTTCATGCCCAAGGCCTTGGTGTAGGCGTCGGTCAACAGTGCCAGCCCCGGAACGGAGTTGCCGGCGCCTGGCTCGGCAACGATGCCGATGCGAAACGTGCCGATATCATCGCGCCAGTCGGCATGCGCCGGATTGGACCAGAGCCCGACCTGCGCCAGCATGAGAGCGGCATAAATCTTCAGCGCAACCCTCATGACAGGAACCACGGGTCTGTTGTCCTCGATCCATGCCCATGCCTGGGGGCATTTGTGCATGCCGTTGCCCGAAACCGCTGCGCACCTTTGGGCGACATGCAACTCTGCTTGTGCATGTCGTTGTCCCAAAACCGCTACGCACTTTTGGGCGACATGCATCTCTGCTTGTGCATGTCGTTGTCCCAAAACCGCTACGCACTTTTGGGCGACATGCACCAGACTATCACGCCAAGCCGTTGCCGTTTGGTTTCCGAATTGCCAATGAAGTCGCGGAACCCTATGTCTGGTCGGTCAAACTGGCAACAACTCGATGGCGCGAGCCTTTCTCTTCGTCCTGGACTCATTCGGCATCGGTGGAGCGGCCGACGCCGACCGCTACGGCGACGCCGGCGCCAACACATTCGCGCACATCGCAGAAGCCTGTGCAGAGGGCCGCGCGGATCGCGAAGGGCTTCGCAGTGGACCGCTGTTTGTCCCCCACATGGCCTCGCTCGGGCTTGGCAAGGCTGCCGAAACCGCGACGGGGCTAGGCTTTGCCAGCAGCGGGGCGGATCTGCTCGCCACGGCCTTCCACGGCGCCGCGCAGGAGGTTTCGAGCGGCAAGGATACACCATCGGGCCATTGGGAAATCGCCGGCCTGCCGGTGCGTCTCGACTGGGGATATTTCCCGGATACGGTTCCCGCCTTTCCGGCCGAACTGACCGAGGCTATCATTCGCGAAGGCCAGGTGCCGGGCATTCTCGGCAATTGCCATGCGCCGGGCACCGAGATCATCGAGCGCTTCGGCGAGGAGCACATCCGGACCGGCAAGCCGATCTGCTACACGTCGGTCGACTCGGTCCTGCAAATCGCCGCGCATGAAGTCCATTTCGGCCTCGACCGGCTTTATGAATTCTGCCAGGTGGTGCGCAGGCTGGTTGACCCGCTGAGGATCGGACGGGTGATCGCGCGGCCATTCGTCGGCGAAACCACCGCCACTTTCGAACGGACATACAACCGTCATGACTACGCCGTGCCCCCGCCGGAACCGACCCTGCTCGACCGGCTGACGGCGCGTGGCAGCCGTGTCATCGCCGTTGGCAAGATCGGCGACATCTTCGCCCATCGCGGAATTTCGCAAGTGCGCAAGGCGGCAGGCAACATGGCGATGTTCGACGAGGCTCTGGGTGCGATGGATAATGCCGGCGACGGTGACCTCGTCTTCGCCAATTTCGTCGACTTCGACACCGAATTCGGTCACCGCCGCGATGTCGCGGGCTATGCTGCCGCGCTCGAGGCCTTCGACCTGCGGCTGCCGGAGGCATTTGCGAGGCTGCGGCAGGGCGATCTTCTCATCCTGACGGCCGACCACGGCAACGACCCGACCTGGGGCGGGACCGATCACACGCGCGAGCGCATTCCGGTGATCGGCACTGGACCGGGTCTCAAGGGCGGCGACATCGGACTGAGAACGACATTCGCCGACATTGGCGAGACCGTGGCCGAGCATCTCGGGCTGGCGCCCGGACGCTACGGCACGTCTTTCTATACGGCGATCGGCGGTCATGCCTGAATTGCCGGAGGTCGAAACCGTCCGGCGCGGGCTGCAGCCGGTTCTGGAAGGCGCTACCATCGCCCGCGTCGAGGCGCGCCGACCGGATCTGCGCTTTCCATTTCCCGAGAAATTCGCGCAGCGGCTGACCGGCAAGACGATCACGGCACTCGGCCGCCGGGCCAAGTATCTGACGATGGACCTGGAAGGCGGCCCCATGCTGATCTGCCATCTCGGCATGTCGGGCTCATTCCGCATAGAGACGGCCGATGGCAGCGACATGCCCGGCATCTTCCGGCACGACCGCTCGAAGAGCTCCAATCACGACCACGTCGTCTTCCATATCGTGTCTCCGGCCGGTGCCCGGTCCCGCGTGATCTTCAATGATCCGCGCCGCTTCGGCTTCATGCTGTTTGCGGAAGGGCTGCCGGACGTTCATCCGATGCTGGCTGGACTTGGCGTCGAGCCAACCGGCAACACATTGGACGGTGCGCTGCTCGCCTCATTGATGAAGGGGCGGCGATCACCACTGAAGGCAGCGCTTCTCGACCAGAGGCTGATCGCCGGGCTCGGCAACATCTATGTGTCGGAGGCGTTGTGGCGTGCCGGCCTGTCGCCGCTGCGCGAGGCGGGCACGATCGCCAGGCCCGGAAAGAAAGCCCAGGCCCAAAGCGAACACCTCGCGCAAGCCATTCGTTCGGTGATATCGGATGCGATCGCAGCCGGCGGCTCCTCACTGCGGGACTATATGCAGACCGATGGGTCGCTGGGCTATTTCCAGCACGCCTTCGCCGTCTACGACCGCGAGGGGGAGGCCTGTTCCAAACCCGGCTGCGGCGGCCACATCGAACGTGTCGTGCAGAGCGGCCGATCGACCTTTTATTGCCGGACATGTCAGCGATGAGTCAGAGTAATTCCAGGAAAAGTGGGAACGGTTTCCCGTTCGGAATTGCGTCAAGACAGAGAGATGGAGCGGTTCTGCGTTTCCGTGAAACGATGAACCGCTCTAGGCGAGCGTGAGCAAGGAGAAGCAGCCATGGCCTATGAGACGATCATCACCGAGACGCACGGCAAGGTCGGGCTGATCACGCTGAACAGGCCGCAGGCGCTCAACGCGCTGAATTCGCAGATTCTGACCGAGGTGGTGGCGGCCGTGAACGGGTTCAGCGCCGATCCCGGTGTCGGCGCCATGGTCATCACCGGTTCCGAAAAGGCTTTCGCCGCCGGCGCCGATATCAAGGAGATGCAGTCCATCTCCTACGCGGACGCCTACGCCCAAGACTTCTTCGTCGGCTGGGAGGAACTGACGCGGGCGCGAAAGCCTATTATCGCGGCGGTGGCGGGCTATGCACTCGGCGGCGGCTGCGAGTTGGCGATGATGTGCGATTTCATTATCGCCGCCGACACGGCCAAATTCGGCCAACCCGAGATCACCCTCGGCGTCATTCCAGGCATGGGCGGGTCACAAAGGCTGACCCGCTTCGTCGGCAAGTCGAAAGCGATGGACATGTGCCTGACCGGGCGGATGATGGATGCCGCCGAGGCCGAGCGGTCTGGCCTGGTGTCGCGGGTCGTGCCTGCCGGCGAGCTTGTCGAGGAGGCGCTGAAGGCCGCGGCCAAGATCGCCGCTTTCTCGCTACCATCGGTGATGATGGCGAAGGAGGCTGTCAACCGCGCCTTCGAGACGACGCTTGCCGAGGGATTGCGGTTCGAGCGCCGGCTGTTTCACTCGCTGTTTGCACTGGACGATCAGAAGGAAGGCATGGCGGCCTTTGCCGAGAAGCGGAAGCCGAATTTCACCGACCGCTGACGCCAATCCCTTGGCCGCGAAGAAGATGGCTGCTGGCCGCCAAAAAGAAGGCCGGGCAGCGTTGACGCGCCGGAAAAGCTGAACTATAAGCCGCACCAACCGAGGCGGCCCCGTGGCTGCCCGTTTGTTTTTTGCGCCCTGCGGCATCCCGCATGCGCCGACCAGATCAGAAGAGAGGCATCATGGCCAATACATCCTCGGCCAAAAAGGCAACGCGCAAGATCGTCCGCCGCGCAGCGATCAACAAGAACCGCCGCTCGCGCGTCCGCACCTATATCCGCCAGGTCGAAGAGGCCCTTGCCTCCGGTGACAAGGCTGCCGCACAGGCTGCCTTCAAGATCGCGGAGCCGGAATTGATGCGTGCCGCGACCAAGGGCGTGATCCACAAGAACACGGCGTCCCGCAAGGTGTCGCGACTGGCTCAGCGGGTCAAGGTACTGTCGGCCTGACATTACTTGCCTAGACTGACGTTCTTCGAACCCGGCCGTTTGTGCCGGGTTTTTTCGTTTGCCGGCAAGCACTTAAAAAGAATGTCCGGAAACGGCGTCTTATGCGGCATTTCACAATTAGGAATAGTTTGCCGGCATATGCATGCCTGCTGGTGATCGGCATGCTTGAAACGGCCGACCTAAAGATTCTTAACTGTCAGAAATAGCTTATACCTTTCAGTGACTTACAGATGGTGATCCACAGCTTGTCCACACCGGACCGGCCCGATCGGGGAGAAGTCGCTGTCAAGCGAATTATTTCAGAATATTTCTGTCAGCGCCCGGTTTTTCATATTCGCCGGAAAAGGGTTTGAATCACAATGGCTTTGTTAAAATGTGCCGTCGCGGCACGCCACTCGAACCCGCCTCCACTAACCAGATTCCTTAAAAATCCGTTAGACGTGGCCTTGCCCTATCCACAGCGATTTCGGTAGTGTCGATCTATCGAAAGGGACGGGCTCTGGCTCTTAGCCTAAGCCTGAATCGGCCAGCTTAAATTGGCGGGATTTGCAACGCGGATTAAGTCCGCGGACGGCTTTGGTTTGTCG
Source organism: Mesorhizobium sp. WSM4808 (assembly GCF_055811675.1). Classification (NCBI taxonomy): domain Bacteria; kingdom Pseudomonadati; phylum Pseudomonadota; class Alphaproteobacteria; order Hyphomicrobiales; family Phyllobacteriaceae; genus Mesorhizobium; species Mesorhizobium sp. WSM4808. Next base: position 351,252 of record NZ_JBVVQX010000004.1, on the reverse strand, counting down.
ATACGGTAGGGGACTGGCGTAACTAGACATGGCAGGTAGACGGCGCGCCGGCGCTCTTTTCGCCGGGCGGTGTTGTATTGCCCTGACATACCCAACGCGGACTGGCTTCCATGGGCCGGCACCGGTTCCCACGGATAATGGGCGACGTTCATCTGCCGGCGGCGGCAGCGGACATCGTAGCAAAGACTTAGGTCGCCGGAACCGGATGCAGGAGGCGCATCCCCGGTGGAAAACAGGTACGGAAGGACAAGGAAAAGATCATGCAGAGCGGCATTGAAAGGGAACTTACGGGCGACCTCCCATTTCCTGGAACTTTGATCGGAGCAAACGACATGGCGGTGTCCAGCGACGCGGAACAGAAATTCGACCGGGTCAAGACCCAGTTGAAGGCGCGCCTGGGAACCGAAGTCTATTCGAGCTGGTTTGGCCGCATGAAGGTCGCCGAGGCTTCCAAGGGCATCGTCCGCATCTCCGTGCCTACCGCCTTCCTACGTTCATGGATCAACGGCCACTATCTCGACCTCATTTCCGAGCTGTGGAAGCAGGAGGATGCCGATCTCCTCAAGATCGACATCGTCGTGCGCACGGCAACCCGTCAGGGACGCAGCCAGGCCGAGCCAGAGGTAACGCCAGCACGCAGCAAGATGACACGGCAGACGCAGACGGCACTTGCCGCCGGCACAGTCAGCCCCAGCCGGGTGGAGCGCGCACCGGCTCCGCGTCCGGGCACACCGATCGAGAGCGAATTTCGCCACAACGTGCTGGGGTCGCCGCTCGATCCGCGTTACACGTTCGGCTCCTTCATCGAGGGACCGTCGAACCGGGTGGCCTTCGCCGCCGCCAAGGCGGTAGCGGAATCGCAATCGAGCGCAGTGCGCTTCAATCCGCTTTTCCTTCACGCAACCGTCGGGCTCGGCAAGACACATTTGCTGCAGGCCATCGCTGCGGAATCGCTGAAGCAAAACCCCAAGTCGCGCGTCGTCTATCTCACGGCCGAGTATTTCATGTGGCGCTTTGCCACCGCGATCCGCGACAACAACGCGCTGACGCTCAAGGAACAGCTGCGCGACATCGACCTGCTCATCATCGACGACATGCAGTTTCTGCAGGGCAAGTCGATCCAGCATGAATTCTGCCACCTCATCAACATGCTGCTCGACAGCGCCAAGCAGGTCGTCGTCGCCGCCGACCGGCCGCCATCGGAACTGGAATCGCTCGAACCGCGGGTCCGTTCGCGCCTCAATGGCGGTGTCGCGCTTGAAATGTCGGCGCCCGATTTCGCCATGCGCCTCGGCATGCTCAAATTGCGCCTTGCCACGGCCAGGAGCGACGACGCATCGCTCGACATTTCGGAGGAGATCCTCAATCACGTCGCCCGCACCGTGACCGGCAGCGGACGCGAGCTGGAAGGCGCCTTCAATCAGCTTTTGTTCCGTCAATCCTTCGAGCCGCAGATCACCATCGACCGGATCGACGAAATCCTCGGCCACATCTATCGCACCGGCGAGCCGAAGCGTGTCCGTATCGAGGACATCCAGCGCATCGTGGCGCGTCACTACAATGTGTCGAAGACCGAATTGCTGTCCAACCGGCGCACGCGCACCATCGTCAAGCCGCGGCAGGTCGCCATGTACCTGTCGAAGGTGATGACGCCGCGCTCGCTACCCGAGATCGGACGGCGTTTCGGCGGCCGCGATCACACCACGGTGCTGCATGCCGTGCGCAAGATCGAGGACCTTTCCGGCAACGACAACACGCTGGCGCAGGAACTTGAGCTTCTGAGGCGGTTGATCAACGACCAGGCCTGATCCTCCGGGGATGGCCGAGCCGGAACAATACCGGAATTCAATGGCTTGCCAGTGCGGCGCTGGGCCTGGATCGGGCTCGTGGCGCCGCCTGGAAGCGATCTGGATTTCGGTTTTACGACACTGGCTCGCGGACTTCGGGCGCGTTATCCCCAGAAAGCCCGCGTAGCCGGCCTGAACCGGTGGCGCGGGCTTGCGTTTGCTGGTTTTTTCCTGTCAGTTTACGCAGATTCTGAACCTGTTCAGACCTTTCGCGGGACGCCGCTCACTGGTGACCCGTCATTCATTCAAGCGAGCCTGTTTCGTCATGCGTGTTATCCTGGAACGGTCAAATCTCCTGAAGTCGCTCAACCACGTCCATCGTGTGGTCGAGCGGCGAAACACCATACCGATCCTGTCCAACGTGCTGCTCAGCGCCGAAGGCGCCAGCCTTGAAATGAAGGCGACCGATCTCGACCTCGAGGTGACCGAAGCCACGCCCGCCAAGGTGGAGCGCGGCGGGGCGACGACAGTCCCGGCACATCTGCTCTACGACATCGTGCGCAAGCTTGCCGATGGCGCCGAGGTGATGCTGAAGACGGACGAGGACGGCAACGCCATGACGGTGACGTCTGGCCGCTCGAGCTTCCGCCTTCAGTGCCTGCCGCAATCCGACTTCCCGGAGCTCTCGGCCGGATCGTTCTCGCATATCTTCCGTCTCGACTCGGTTGCCCTGAAAGGCCTGATCGAGAAGACCCAATTCGCCATCTCCACCGAGGAGACGCGTTATTACCTGAACGGCATCTATCTGCACACGCATGAGGTCGGCGGCAAGTTGAAGCTGCGCTCGGTAGCGACCGACGGCCACCGCCTGGCGCGCGCCGAGATCGATGCGCCAGCGGGTTCCGAAGGCATGCCGGGCATCATCATTCCGCGCAAGACGGTGAGCGAGTTGCAGAAGCTCGTCGACGATCCGGATGTCGCGGTCACCACCGAACTGTCGGACACCAAGATCCGCTTCACGATCGGCAGCGTGGTTTTGACCTCGAAGCTGATCGACGGCACCTTCCCCGACTATCAGCGGGTCATTCCGACCGGCAACGACAAGAAGCTGATCATCGACCGCCAGAGTTTTGCCGCCGCTGTCGATCGCGTCTCGACCATCTCTTCCGAACGCGGCCGCGCGGTGAAGCTGTCGATCAGCGAGGGTCAGGTGACGCTTGCGGTCAACAATCCCGATTCAGGCAGCGCCACCGAAGAGCTGTCCGCCGACTATTCATCCGATCCGATCGAGATCGGCTTCAACGCCAAGTACCTGCTCGACGTTGCCGCGCAACTGACCGGCACGGAAGCCAAGTTCATGCTGGCCGACGCCGGCTCGCCGACGCTGATCCACGACATGGCCGACGAGACCGCACTCTATGTGCTGATGCCGATGCGGGTGTAGCGGCGCGGTGTCAGCACTTCGGTCCTGTTGTGGACCGGCAAGCGCGATATTTACGGCAACTTCTAGAGCAATTCCAGGAAAAGTGTGAAGCGGTTTTCCCGGGAAAGGCGCATAGCGCTTTCCCTTGGGAATTGCGTTAAAACAAAGAGATAGATTGGTTTTGCGTTTCCGTGAAACGATGGAACGCTCTATAGGCGGATAGCGGTTGCCGGCACAGAACCACATAAGTAAGCTTACACTTACCAATTTCCGAAACTACGCGGCGCTGACGATCGATCTGGCGCCAGGTGCCGTGGTTTTTTCCGGCGACAACGGCGCCGGCAAGACCAATCTCCTCGAAGCAATCTCCCTTTTGACACCGGGGCGTGGTTTGCGCCGCGCCCCTTACGTGGATGTCGCACGCGAGGGCGGCGACGGCGGCTTTGCATTGCATGCCCGGCTCGACGGACCTGACGGCCAGGTCGAGATCGGAACAGGCATTTCCGGCGGCGACACCGCCGGCGAAGGCGGCAGGCGGGTGCGCATCAACGGAGCGTCGGCGCGTTCGGCCGAAGACATGCTGGAATGGCTGCGCGTGGTGTGGCTGACGCCAGCCATGGACGCGTTGTTCACCGGACCGGCCGCGGATCGCCGGCGATTTCTCGATCGGCTCGTGCTGGCGATCGATCCCGGGCACGGGCAACGTGCGATCGACTACGAGAAGGCTATGCGCGGTCGTAACCGGCTGCTTACCGAAAACTCCCGGGACGACCGCTGGTTCGACGCTATCGAGACGCAGATGGCCGAAACCGGTGTGGCGATAGCCGCGGCGCGGGCCGAAATGGTGCGGCTGCTCGCCACCATGATCGACAGGCTGCCCGACACGGGACCATTTCCGCGGGCCGATATCGGCCTTTCGGGCGATCTGGAAGCCGAAATCGCCGCCGCGCCGGCGGTCGATGTCGAGGAGCGCTTCCGTCGGACGCTTGCCGGGGGCCGTGAGCGCGATCGCGCCGCCGGGCGCACCCTCGACGGCCCGCACCGTTCGGATCTGGTGGTTCGACACCGCCCCAAGGCGATGCCGGCCGAACTCTGCTCGACCGGCGAGCAGAAGGCACTGCTGGTCGGCATCGTGCTGTCGCACGCAAGGCTGACCGGCGAAATGTCGGGCATGACGCCGATCCTGTTGCTCGACGAGATCGCCGCGCATCTCGACAGCCGGCGGCGCGCGGCGCTGTTCTCCATCCTGGAGGAACTGAACTGCCAGGCGTTCATGACAGGAACCGATGCAGCGCTGTTTTCCAGTCTCCAGGGGCGCGCGCAATTCCTGACTGTCGACCATGGGACGGTTGGGCCAACGATCTAGACCATTGTGCCTCGTGTTCCTGGGCGACATCAACAGGTGCGTTGGCCCCTGACAAGGTTTTTCAGTCCCTGTATGATCAGGCAATGACCACTGCCGCCCTGACCGCAGACGAGATCGAACGCTATGCCCGCCACATCGTGCTGCCGGAGATCGGCGGCGCCGGCCAGCAAAGGCTGAAACAGGCCCGGGTGCTGGTCATCGGCGCTGGCGGACTGGGCGCGCCGGTGCTTGAATATCTTGCCGCCGCCGGCGTCGGCACACTCGGCGTGATCGATGACGACACCGTTTCGCTGTCCAACCTGCAGCGCCAGGTCATTCACGGTACCGACACTGTCGGCCTGCTGAAGACCGATAGCGCCAAGCCGGCAATCGCTCGCATCAATCCCAACACCACAGTCGAACCGCATACGTTCCGGCTGACCACGGACAATGCGCCCGCCCTCGTCGCCCGCTATGACATCGTCGTCGACGGTTCCGACAATTTCGAAACGCGCTATGCCGTGGCCGATGCCTGCGCGAGCGAAGGCAAGCCGCTGGTGCATGCCGCCGTCGGACGCTTCGATGGTTCGGTAACGGTGCTGAAGCCATTCGAAGACGGCAAGGACGGCAAGCCCAACCCAAGCTATCGCGATCTGTTTCCCGAGGCGCCACCGCCGGGCCTGGTGCCGTCCTGTGCCGAAGCCGGCGTGCTTGGCGCGCTGACCGGCGTCGTCGGTACGCTGCAGGCGATGGAGGCGATCAAGCTGATCACCGGCATTGGCGAGCCGCTGGTCGGCCGGCTGCTGCTCTATGATGCGCTGGCGGCGCGCTTCGACACCATCCGCTACAAGAGAAGCTGAATTCTTGGACCGGAACGAAGCTGTCTCCATCACGCGGATCCCGACCGATTTCGACCGTTGGGACGATGTGCTCGCATTGATCATGCGCGCTTTCGCTTCGATGGACGGCGTTGTCGACCCGCCCTCCTCGGCCCACCATCTGACCGCCGACACCCTGAGCGACAAGGCGCGGCTGGAGACCGGCTTCGTGGCGGTGCAGGGCGACAGGATCGTCGGCTGCGTCTTTGCCCTTGAGAGGGCGGCGGACCTTTATGTCGGCAAGTTCGCGGTCGCGCCGGACCGCCAGGGACAAGGCATTGGCCGGCGGCTGATGCAGGCAGTCGAAGACCTTGCCCGTAGCCGCGGCAAGGCCGCCGTCGCGCTTCAGACGCGGATCGAGCTGACCGGGAATCATGAGGCCTTTGCTCGCCTCGGCTTTCGCGAAACTGAACGGACGGCGCATGAGGGCTATGCCAGGCCGACCTCGATCACCATGCGCAAAGCTATCTAGTAAGGTTTATCTTAGGGTTTGTGGGCCGCGACAGCGTCAGGTCCTGAGCGGCAGCACCCGATCCGGCGGGCGGTGGCCGTCGACGAAGGCACGGATATTGATGATGACCTTCTCGCCCATATCGATGCGGCCCTCGAGCGTCGCCGAGCCCATATGCGGCAAAAGCACGACCTTGTTCTTGGCGGCGAGCTTCAGCAGCTTGCTGTTCAAAGCCGGCTCATGCTCGTAGACGTCGAGGCCGGCCCCGGCGATCTTGCCGTCCTGAATCAGCTTGACCAGCGCTTCCTCGTCGATGATGTCGCCGCGCGCGGTGTTGACGACATATGCGGTGGGCTGCAGCAGCGCCAGCCGCCGCGCTGAAAGCAGATGGAAGGTTGCCGGCGTCGAGGGACAGTTGACCGAGATGATATCCATGCGGGCCAGCATCTGGTCGAGGCTTTCCCAATACGTCGCCTCCAGCCCGTCCTCCACGGCCGGCAGCACGCGGTGGCGGTTGTGATAGTGGATCGACAGGCCGAAGGCCTTGGCCCGTCTGGCGACGGCGGTGCCGATTCGCCCCATGCCGACAATGCCGAGCCGCTTGCCCCAGATGCGCCGGCCCAGCATCCAGGTCGGAGACCAGCCGGCCCATTTCTTGTCACCGGTGAGCACATTAGCGCCTTCCGCCAGCCGCCGCGGCACCGCCAGCATCAGCGCCATGGTCATGTCGGCGGTGTCCTCGGTCAGGACATTCGGCGTGTTGGTGACGGTGATGCCCCTCTTGGCCGCGGCCGCGACATCGATCTTGTCGACGCCATTGCCAAAATTCGCGATCAGTTTGAGGTTGTCGCCGGCCTGGGCGATCAGTGCGGCGTCGATATGGTCGGTTACCGTCGGCACCAGCACGTCGGCCTCCTTGACCGCCGCGACCAGTTCCGGCTGCGTCATCGGCCTGTCCTCGACATTCAGCCTGGCGTCGAACAACTCGCGCATGCGGGTCTCGACCGGGTCGGGCAGCTTTCGCGTGATGACCACGAGAGGCTTCTTTTTGCCTGCCATTGTTTCCCTCGTTGAGACCTCTTTAACCAAGACCGGCGAAACTGAAAGCCGGTCGCGGTGCCGATTACTCCCTGTAACAAGCGGTGCCGCCGAAGACAAAGAAAAAGGGGCGCCGAGGCCGATGGGCAAGCGCCGAAAGGAATGAAAGTGTCTGGTTTCGCGTCGCTTCGCCTGACCCTCAGCGCAGCATTTCTCGGCGCTCTGCTTTATTCTCCGCTTGCCGTGGCGCAGAGTGCCGCTGCACCTGCCCAGGGCGTCGTCACGCTTGGTCCGAGTGGCCTGCCGCTGCCGCGCTTCGTCAGCCTGAAATCCGGCCGTGTCAACTCGCGCGTCGGTCCCGGGGCCAACTACTCGGTCGACTGGATGTATATGAAGGCCGGCCTGCCGATGGAGATCATCCAGGAATTCGACACATGGCGCCGCGTGCGCGATGCCGATGGTTCGGAAGGCTGGATCAACCAGTCGCTGCTTTCCGGCCGGCGCACTGCAATCGTTGCCCCGTGGCAGCGCGGCAAGGGTGCCCAGATCAACCTTCTCAACAGCCCCAACAAGGACGCAAGGGTGGTCGCGATGGTCGAGCCGGGCGTCATGGGCACGATCAAATCCTGCGACGGCCAGTGGTGCGAAATGACATTCGATGGCCACACAGGCTGGCTTGCCCAGTCGATCGTCTGGGGCGCCTATCCCGGCGAACGGGTCAAGGACTGATTCTTGACCCAGAATCTTAACCCCGATCCCTCACGGCCCGGTTTGGGTGTGTTGAAATTCAGGTCAGCCTAGCGCCCGATACGGCCGAGATGGGTGTCCTGAAAGCCGGTTGGCAGCTTCAGGCCATGGGCCAGCGCACGGTCGATGGCGATGTGCGCGATCCAGATCAGCGCAACCGCCATCGCGGCCGCATTGCCCCACATGTGCCCGCCGAGCAGCAACAGCACGGGCACGGTAAGGGGGCCTCGCCGGTCATTCTCGGCGTTTGGGGCGCAGCCTCACCACGATATCGACATTGGCGATCTCCATCCCTTCCGGCGGCTCCGGCAGGTTGGCGACCGTCACCGGACCACTGTCGATGTCGAATATGCGGTTTTCGCCTTCGATGTAGAAATGGTGGTGGTCGGAGGTGTTGGTGTCGAAATAGGTTTTCGCGCCCTCGACGGCGAGGATGCGCAAAAGTCCCGCCTGGGTGAACTGGTGAAGGGCATTGTAGACGGTGGCCAGCGACACCGGCACGCCGGCGGCAACCGCCTCCTCGTGCAGTTCCTCGGCCGACAGATGCCGGTCGCCCTTGGCGAAAAGCAGATCGGCCAGCGCAATGCGCTGACGCGTCGGCCTCAGGCCAGCTTCACGGACCCGCTTGTCCACAGCGACATTTTCCTTCCGGCCGTCCAGGTCCATCTTCTCGTCGAACCCCACAGTTCCGCCCCAAGACACGCCCAGAATGGCAAAAAAATGAACGTCTGCCGAAACCGGACCTCTCAGGACATATATTCTGTCGTCCGAATGCGATCAATAGCGCGCATTGACCCAGGCAGACGAGCAGGTTAAGCGCAAACGCCGGTTTCCGGCCTGAAACAGATTGTGTTAGGAAACCAACGACAAGGGCACCCGATAGCCCGGAACGATATGGGGATGAGATTGATGGCGGGTAAATCCAGCTACGAGTACGACGAATTGCTGGCCTGCGCCCGCGGCGAACTGTTCGGACCGGGCAACGCCCAGCTTCCCTATCCGCCGATGCTGATGTTCGACCGCATCACCGAGATCAGCGAGACGGGCGGCGCCTTCGAGAAGGGTTTCATCCGCGCGGAGTTCGACATCAAGCCGGACCTGTGGTTCTTTGCCTGCCATTTCATCGGCAATCCGATCATGCCGGGGTGCCTCGGCCTCGACGCCATGTGGCAATTGACGGGCTTCTATCTTGGCTGGCTGGGCGAACCCGGCAAGGGGATGGCGCTGTCGACCGGTGAAGTGAAATTCAAGGGCATGGTCACGCCCTCGGTGAAGAAGGTCGAATATGGCATCGACTTCAAGCGCGTGATGCGGGGCCGGCTGGTGCTCGGCATCGCCGATGGCTGGCTGAAGGCGGATGGCGAACCCATATACGCGGCAACGGATTTGAAAGTCGGTCTGTCCAAGCAGTCGGCGGTTGGCTGACCGGCATCCCTGGCCAGCTCTCTGGCCAGCACCCCTGGAAGGAGTTGCGAATGAGACGTGTCGTAGTCACAGGCATCGGCATTGTGTCGTCGATCGGCAACAATGCCAACGAGGTGCAGACCTCTCTGCATGACGCCAGATCCGGCATCAGCTTCTCCGATTCCTTCGCCGAACACGGCTTCCGCTGCCAGGTCTGGGGAGCGCCGACGCTCGATCCATCGGCCATGATCGACCGCCGTGCGATGCGCTTCCTGAGCCAGGGGGCTGCCTGGAACCATGTCGCCATGGATCAGGCGATCGCGGATGCGGGCCTCGGCGAGAGCGACATCACCAATGAGCGCACCGGCATCGTCATGGGATCGGGCGGGCCATCCACCCGCACCATCGTCGAAGCTGCCGAAACGACGCTGAAGAACGGCAGTCCCAAGCGCATCGGTCCGTTCGCGGTGCCGAAGGCAATGTCGTCGACTGCATCGGCGACGCTTGCCACCTGGTTCAAGATCCACGGCGTCAACTACTCGATCTCGTCGGCCTGTTCGACCTCGGCGCATTGCATCGGCAATGGCTATGAATTGATCCAGTGGGGCAAGCAGGACATCATCTTTGCCGGCGGCCACGAGGATCTCGACTGGACGATGTCGGACCTGTTCGACGCCATGGGCGCGATGTCGTCGAAATTCAACGACAAGGCATCGACCGCTTCCCGCGCCTATGACGCCAATCGGGACGGCTTCGTCATCGCCGGGGGCGCCGGGGTGCTGGTGCTGGAAGAGCTTGAGCATGCCAAAGCGCGCGGCGCGAAAATCTATGCCGAGATCGTTGGCTATGGCGCGACGTCGGATGGTCACGACATGGTTGCCCCTTCAGGCGAGGGCGCGGTCCGCTGCATGCGCCAGGCGCTGGCCACGGTTTCCACACCGGTCGACTACATCAACACCCATGGTACCTCGACGCCGGTGGGAGATTCCAAGGAAATGGGCGCGATCCGCGAGGTGTTCGGCTCAGAGATGCCGTATATCACCTCGACGAAGTCGCTGACCGGCCATTCGCTGGGCGCGGCTGGCGTGCAGGAATCCATCTATTCGATCCTGATGATGCAGGGCGGCTTCATCGGCGAAAGCGCCCATATCGAGACCCTCGACCCCGAATTCGAGGGCATGCCGATCGTGCGAAAGCGCATCGACGACGCCAGGATCGACACTGTCTTGTCCAATTCGTTCGGCTTCGGCGGCACCAACGCCACGCTCGTTTTCCAGCGCTATTCCGCATAAGGATTTGCCGGCCATGGACGGATTGATGAAGGGCAAGCGCGGGCTTGTCATGGGTGTCGCCAACGATCATTCGATCGCCTGGGGCATCGCCCGGAAATTATCCGAACATGGGGCGGAACTCGCCTTCACCTATCAGGGTGATGCCTTCGGACGCCGGGTCAGGCCGCTGGCCGACAAGCTCGGCGCCTCGCTGGTCGTGCCGTGCGACGTCGAGGACAGCGATTCTGTCGCGGCCACGTTCGAGACTCTGGGCAAGGAATGGGGCGGGCTGGATTTCGTCGTCCACGCCATTGGCTTTTCCGACAAGAACGAGCTGAAAGGCCTCTACGCCGACACCAGCCGGGACAATTTCGTCCGCACCATGGTGATCTCCTGCTACTCCTTCACCGAGGTCGCCCGCCATGCGGCCACCTTGATGAAGGACGGCGGATCGATGATCACGCTGACCTATGCGGGGTCGGTCCGCGTCATGCCGAACTACAATGTCATGGGCGTCGCCAAGGCAGGGCTTGAGGCGAGTGTCCGGTATCTTGCGAACGACTACGGTCCGCGCGCCATCAGGGTGAACGGCATATCGGCTGGACCGGTGCGCACGCTTGCCGGCGCCGGCATTTCCGATGCGCGCCACATGTTTTCCTACCAGCAGCGAAACTCGCCGCTGCGCCGCACGGTGACCATCGACGAGGTCGGCGGCTCGGCGCTTTATCTGTTGTCGGATCTGTCTTCCGGGGTTACCGGCGAAATCCACTATGTCGATTCCGGCTATCATATCGTTTCCATGCCGACGCTCGACGAATTGAAGCAGACCGACGGCGGACGAGACTAACGCCTTCCGCCAAAGGTGCGCGACGGTTTTGAAATGGCGGACATTTGAAGACACGAAGCTTAAAGCGCGCCAACTGAATCGTTTCAGCGCCAGGCGCATTGATCCGCTCAAGAAATACTTTCGGTCCAATAAAATTGGATTCATTCGCGGAAACTCATTTTAAGGAGATATCCGCTAGAAAGCCCCGTACTCAGGGGAACTTTCAATGCTCGCCGTCAGCAACCCGAAGCGAACACCGGTGTTCCGACTGCTCACCATAGCGAGTTCGGGTCTCGGCAGTTTCGTCCTCGGGCTCTGGGGCCTGAAGCTCGGTCTCGGCGATGGTTTTGCCGGCATCTCCGCGGACTTGATGGTCCCGGTGATGGCCGCTCTTTGCGCACTGGCGGCGTCGGTCGCCGCGATGTCCTTCTTCGCCGGCGTCGATGAATCGGCGGATTTCGTCTTCACGGAAACCCATTTCGACAAGCTGACCGGCCTGGTGGCACGCCCGGCGATGGTCGGCAAGATTGCCGAGGCGGCATGCGCGACCAGCCGGACCGGCGAGCCGATGTTCCTCATCGATATCGACATCGACCGCTTCAAGCAGATCAATGACGCCATCGGCTACAGCCAGGGCGACGAGTTGATCCGCGCCTTCACCAAGCGCTTGAAGACGTGCGTGCCACCGCGCGCGCTGATCGGACGCATCGGCGCCGGTGAATTCGCGATCCTGCTGCCCGACAATCAAGTCTCAGGGTCCTTGGAAAGCACCATAGAGAGACTCATCGACGAGATGATGGAGCCCTATGATCTCGGTACGCACCTGCAATCGGTCAGCCTGTCGGTCGGCATCGTGGCGATGCCAAAGGACGGCGTCGATCCGGTCCTCATCCTGCGCCGCTCCAATCTGGCGCTGCAGAACGCGCGCGCCAGCGGCGTCGGCAACTGGTCGGTCTTCCATGCCGAAATGGGCAGGGTCGCCGACCATCGCCAATGGATCGAATCCGAACTGCACATAGCCTTCGAGCGTGGTGACTTCGACCTTCATTACCAGCCGCAGCTCGATCTCCCGACCGGCCGCATCGTCGGGTATGAAGCGCTTATCCGCTGGCGGCATCCGGAACGCGGCATGATCCCGCCGATGGAGTTCATTCCGATCGCCGAGGAAACCGGCATGATCGGCCCGATCGGCGAATGGGTGCTGCGCAAAGCCTGCAGCGACGCCCGGCATCTGCCCGACGATTGCTTCGTCGCCGTCAACATCTCGCCCGTGCAGTTCATGACCAAGGACTTCGTCGGCATCGTGCGCGACGCCATGACGAGCACCGGCATCAAGCCGTCGCGGCTGGAGCTGGAAGTGACCGAGACGGCGATGATGCAGGACCGCGACCGCGCCGCCGCCATCCTGAAGGAGCTTGCGGATATGGGCATCTCGGTCGCCGTCGACGATTTCGGTACCGGCTATTCCAATTTGAGCTACCTGATCGATTTCTCGTTCGGCAAGCTGAAGATCGACCGGTCCTTCGTCAGCCGCCTCGACACCGATTCCAGCTCGGGTGCGGTCGTCTCGACCATCGTCGGGCTGTCGCGCGCGCTCGGCGTCAGCATCATTGCCGAAGGTGTCGAGACCGAAAGCCAGGCGACGCTGCTCAGGGCGGCCGGCTGCGAGGTGGTGCAAGGCTATCTTTACGGCAGGCCGGCCCCCCTCAAGATCAGGGTCGGCGACGTGCATGTCACCGATGAGGTCCGACGCGTCGCCAATCTGCATTGAACGCGGTGCATTGTATCAACGACGAGCGACAAGCACCTTGAACATGCCATCGCGGGCGAGTTCGGCATGGCTCGAAAAGGCGGCCGCCAGGATCGGCTCATAGGGAAGCTGGCGGTTGGCGACCATGAACAGCCGCCCACCCGGCTTCAAGGCCTTGGCCGCCGCGCGGATCATGCCGGCGCCGATCTCCGGCTCGGCCGCCCGACTACGGTGAAAGGGCGGGTTCATGGCAATCGCGTCGTAGCGCTTCTCGACAGGTTCCTTCAGCAGATCGATCCAGAAGAAGTTTCTGGCGATCGACTGGGTGACCCCTGCCAGATTGAGCTTCGCGGCTTCGAGCGAGGCGAAATCGGCCTCATAGAGGTCGAGCGCCGAAATGCCCGGTGAGCGGACGGCGATCTCGGCAGCCAGATACCCCCAGCCGGCGCAGAAATCGGCAATGTTGCCACGCAGATCATTGGGCAGGTTCTCGACCAGCAATTTGGAGCCGGTATCGATCCGGTCGAAGGAAAACATGCCGGGCCCGGTGGGGAACCGGTTTTCAACCAGCAGAGCGGGATTGGCGGCGCGCAGTTCTTCCGCGGCGGCGAGGTCCGCGGGACGGCGTAACCAGAAGGCGATGCCGTGATATTTTGGCAGATGGCCCTCCAGCGGCACAAGTTCGCCGACGCGCTTGCGCAGGCTGGCAATGCCATCATCCTTGCCGCCGCCAACGACGACCAAGCCGCCCGGCGCCACACGCTCAAGCGCCTGCGCGAGGTGCACTTCGTTCAGACCCCGATGTCGCCCGGCCAGCACAAGTGCCATATCGAAGCCATCGCCTTCCACTTGCGCGGTGACGACGCAGCCAGACGCCTGCAGCGCGCTAAAATGCGGCCGAAAGCCCTGCACGAGGTGAAGCGTCGCCTCGAAGCCTTCAGGCAGGCGAAAACCCGGCTCAGCGCCGAGAAACAGCACGCGCTCGCCCTTTCCCGGCAAAGCAACAGCCTCGGCCTCGAAGGGATGGAAAAGCGTCTTCAACGGCTCGGCGGACATTGTTCGATCTCGACTTGTCTGGGCGATTTGAGAGTGCAAACCGGGGCTGAAATGAAACGGGCGCGACATAAGCCGCGCCCGCTTCAATTCATGAACTCAAGACGTTCAGGCGGCGTTTTCTTCGCCTTCGGTCTTCTTGTCGCGGGCGAGTTCCTTGCCGGTGGCCTGGTCGACGACCTTCATCGACAGGCGGACCTTGCCGCGCTCGTCGAAGCCCATCAGCTTGACCCAGACCTTGTCGCCTTCCTTGACCACGTCCGAGGTCTTGGCGACCCGGTCGTTGGCAAGCTGCGAGATGTGGACGAGGCCGTCACGCGGACCGAAGAAGTTGACGAAAGCGCCGAAGTCGGCGGTCTTGACGACCGTGCCTTCGTAGATCTCGCCGACTTCCGGCTCAGCGACGATGGTGTGGATCCACTTCTTCGCCGCCTCGATCTCCTTGGCGTTGGACGAAGCGATCTTGACCGTGCCGTCGTCCTCGATGTTGATCTTGGCGCCGGTCTTTTCGACGATCTCGCGGATCACCTTGCCGCCCGAGCCGATCACGTCACGGATCTTGTCGGTCGGGATGTGCATCACTTCGATGCGCGGTGCGAACTCACCCAGTTCCGAACGCGCGCCGGTCAGAGCATGCGCCATTTCGCCGAGGATGTGCTGGCGGCCATCCTTGGCCTGGTCCAGCGCGATCTTCATGATCTCCTCGGTGATGCCTTCGATCTTGATATCCATCTGCAGCGAGGTGATGCCGTTCGCGGTGCCGGCGACCTTGAAGTCCATGTCGCCGAGGTGATCCTCATCACCAAGGATGTCGGACAGAACGGCGAAACGCTCGCCTTCCTTGATCAGGCCCATGGCGATACCGGCGACCGGCTTTGCCAGCGGCACGCCGGCATCCATCAGCGCCAGCGAGGTGCCGCAGACGGTGGCCATCGACGACGAACCGTTGGACTCGGTGATCTCCGAGACGACGCGCAGAGTGTAGGGGAACTGGTCGGCACTCGGCAGCATCGGGCGAATGGCGCGCCAGGCGAGCTTGCCATGGCCGATTTCGCGGCGGCCCGGCGAACCCATGCGGCCGGTCTCTCCGACGGAGTAGGGAGGGAAGTTGTAGTGAAGAAGGAACTTCTCCTTGTACATGCCGGTCAGCGAATCGACATACTGCTCGTCCTCGCCGGTGCCGAGCGTGGCAACGACCAGCGCCTGGGTCTCGCCGCGGGTGAACAGCGCCGAACCGTGGGTGCGTGGCAGGACGCCGACTTCAGAGACGATCTTGCGGACTGTCTTCAGGTCACGGCCATCGATGCGCGAACCGGTGTCGAGGATGTTCCAGCGCACGACCTTGGCCTGGAGTTCCTTGAATACCGAACCGATCTGCTCGGAGGTGTACTTGGCATCTTCGCCTTCGGCCGGGGCAAACGCTGCCTTGACCTTCGCCTTGACGGCATCGACGGCGGCGTAACGCTTCTGCTTGTCGACGTTCTTGTAGGCATTGCTGAGTTCGTCACCGACGATCTTCAGCATCTCGGCTTCAAGGGCGGAATAATCCGGCGCGGTGAAGTCGCGCGGCTCCTTGGCGGCGACTTCGGCCAGCTTGATGATGGCGTCGATGACCGGCTGGAAGCCCTTGTGGCCGAACATGACGGCGCCGAGCATCAGCTCTTCGCCCAATTCCTTGGCCTCGGACTCAACCATCAGCACGGCGTCGGTGGTGCCGGCGACGATCAGGTCGAGCTTCGATTCCTGCATCGCGTCGACATGCGGGTTGAGCACGTATTCGCCGTTGATATAGCCGACGCGGGCGCCGCCGATCGGGCCCATGAAGGGCACGCCCGAGAGCGTCAGGGCAGCCGAGGTGGCCACGATCGACAGGATGTCGGGATCGTTCTCGAGGTCATGCTGGACGACGGTGACGACGATCTGCGTGTCGTTCTTGTAGCCGGAGGCGAAGAGCGGGCGGATCGGGCGGTCGATGAGGCGGGAAACCAGCGTTTCCTTCTCGCTCGGACGGCCTTCACGCTTGAAATAGCCACCCGGGATCTTGCCGGCGGCGTAGGTCTTTTCCTGGTAGTTGACGGTCAGCGGGAAGAAATCGAGGCCGGGCTTCGGCTCCTTCATCGAAACGACGGTGGCGAGAACCTTGGTCTCGCCGTAGGTGGCGAGCACCGCGCCGTCAGCCTGGCGTGCGATCTTGCCGGTTTCGAGGATGAGCGGACGGCCGCCCCATTCGATTTCCACTTTGTGGTGATTGAACATGTCTTGTCCTTAATATGAGGAAAGGGCCGCGCCGTTTCACGGTGCGCGGATGCCCTTTCCCTGGCTTCCTTTCTCGGGCAGCCACGGGCAAGACAACGGGAAGCTCGGGTGATTTCGGCGCACTGCGCGCGCGAGCGTCCTGCAATCCTGCCCCATGACCGTCCATGGGCGGTTTCGAGTGCCCTCTGCACGATCGAAACCGGGTCTGGCCAGTCGATACGACTGGCAGAATGCGCGACCGGCGGGCTCTCCTTCGAAAGCCCGCCGGTCAATTCGTCAACGACGCAGACCGAGCTTCTCGATCAGCGTCTGGTAGCGCGCGTCGTCCTTGCGCTTGAGATAATCAAGCAGGCTGCGGCGCTGGGAGACGAGAGCAAGCAGACCACGGCGGGAATGGTTATCCTTCTTGTGGTCCTTGAAATGGTCGGTCAGGTTCTTGATGCGCTCGGAAAGGATGGCCACCTGGACTTCCGGAGACCCGGTATCGCCCTTGGCGGTTGCGAATTCACCCATCAATTCCTGTTTGCGCTCGGCAGTAATCGACATCGTGTTTTTCCTTATCTGTTTGAGGAAACGGGTCGCCCTCAGCCGGGATGTCGTCCAGCAGGGGCCGGTGCAAGCAAAGCGTCACAGCGCTATGCTGCGGCGCATATAGTGCAATTCCCCGGAAAACACCAGCCCAATTCACCAGCCGGCTTTTCAGGCCCAAAATGGCAGGTTTATCCTTGTCAAAGCCATTTCTTCCATTTGAAGAAGGCGATCAGCCCGAACGCGACAAGCGCCATGAACAGCAGCGACAAGGGATAGCCATAATAGGCCTTCAGTTCCGGCATGTTCCAGGGCGAAGACTCCGGGTCGAAATTCATGCCCCAGATGCCGACCAGGAAGGTGAGCGGCATGAAGATGACCGATACGATGGTGAGATAGCTGATGACGTCGTTGGTGCGCGCCTGGCTCAGCGACAGGTGCATTTCGATCAGGCCGGTCAGCATGTCGCGCTGGGTTTCGACCAGTTCGATCAGCCGCAGCGCATGGTCGAGCGTGTCGTTGAGGAAGATCTTGGTCTCGGCCTTCACATAGGGCACATCGTTGCGGATCAGCGTCGCCAGCGCATCGCGCATCGGCCAAAGCACGCCTTTCAGCACGTTGGCGTCGCGCCGCAATTCATGCAGTTGCCGCATCTGATGCTTGTGCGGCGAATGCAGCATCTCGTCCTCGATGCTGTCGACCGTATCGCCGGCGGCCTCGATCGGCGGAAAGTAGCTATCGACGATGGCATCGATCAGCGCATAGGCGAGGTAATCGGCACCGCGGGCGCGCAGCCGGTTGGGCGCCGAACTTTCGATGCGCTTGCGCACCGGATCGAACGGATCGCCTTCCCGCTCCTGGAAGGTGACGACGAAGTTGCTGCCGAAGAAGACGGCGATCTGCTCATAGCGATGCGAGGTGACGTCGTCGATCATCCTGACGACGACGAAGGCATGGTCCTCGAAGAAGTCGACCTTCGGCCGCTGGCCGGTGTTGACGACGTCCTCCAGCGCCAGCGGATGCAGGCTGAAAATGCGGCCGATTTCCTCGATCAGCGGGATGTTGGCGAGGCCGGTGCAGTCGAGCCAGAGGACCGGCCATTTGTCGCAATGGGTGTTGAGGTCGTCGATGCTGGCATTTTCGATGGTCTTGAATTTTTCGGGCGAGATCAGCGTCAGCCTGAGTTCGCTGCGACGCGCCGAGGGGTCGGCGATCAGCGTGCCAGGCGACGCACCGACCGGCGGCCGGCGCGTTTTCACCGGCGCCCGTTTGTTCACCGCTTCGGCCTTTGCCATGTACCCCTCGAGCGTAGAGTCGAACTGAAGTTAGACGAGAGCCGTCACCCGGCAAAGACCCGCTTGGGCTTGAACATGCCTTGCTCGATGGCACCGATGGCGACCAGCTTGCCGCGCGCCGTGGCGCAGGCTTCCTCGGCTTCCACCGGTGCATCGCGGCCGCGGATGATGACTGGGTTGCCAAGGCGGATCTTGGTCGCCGCATCGTCGCTGATGGCGATCTGCGGCAGGCAATCGAGGGCAGCCGATGTGTCGACCAGGAGCGCATCGATGGCATCGAAGTCGATTGGCACTTCCACCTTGTCGGCAGCCTCTGCCGTGTCGGCGGCTACCGTAGCGTCGGCGATATCAGTCGCGTCCGCGTTTCCCTCCACCACGCCGAAACGGGCAGCTTCCAACTCGGCGATGGTAACGAAGTCCTCCGAGGTGAACGGTTCGACCTCGACCCGGCGCAATTCGCTGATATGGCCGAAACAGCCCATGTCGCGGCCCATGTCGCGGGCCAGCGAGCGCACATAGGTGCCCTTGCCGCATTCGACCTCGAAAACAGTGTGGTCGGCGCCATGCTCGACAACGTCCAGACGGCCGATCTCGATCTCTCGCGCGGGTATGTCGACCGTCGCACCGTCGCGGGCCAGATCATAGGCGCGCTCGCCGGCGATCTTGATGGCCGAGAATTGCGGCGGCGTCTGCATGATGACGCCGGTGTATTTCGGCAGCAGGGCGAGCACCTCGGCTTCCGACGGACGCAGATCGGACTCCTTCGTCACCGGACCTTCGAGGTCATCGGTGGAGCGCTCCTGCCCCCATGCGACGGTGAAGCGATAGATCTTGGCGCCGTCCTGCACGTAGGGAACGGTCTTGGTGGCCTCGCCAAGCGCGATCGGCAGCATGCCGGACGCCAGCGGGTCGAGCGTGCCGGCATGGCCGGCCTTTTCGGCCTGGAACAGCCATTTGATCTTGGAGACGGCTTCGGTCGAGCCCATGCCGACCGGCTTGTCCAGGATCAGCCAGCCCGAGATCGGCCGGCCCTTCTTCTTGCCGCGGCGCGCCACTATTCGGTGTCCTTGTTGTCGTCTTTGTCCTGGTCCGCGTTTTGCTGGTCCTCAGGATCCAGATCGCGCGCCACTTCCGGCGATTTCAAGAGGTCGTTGATCCTGGCGAAATTGTCGAAGGAGGTGTCGAGCTTGAAGCGAAACTCCGGCATGAATTTCATCTGCCGCAGCGCGCCGGAGACACGGCCACGGATGAATTTCGCATGCTTGTTCAGCGCCTCGACCACCGCATCGGTATCCTTGGCGCCGAGTGGCGAAACGAAAGCGGTAGCGACCTTCAAATCGGGCGACATGCGCACTTCCGAGACCGACACCACGGTGTTCTCGATCAGCGGATCGATGATCTCGCCGCGCTGCAGGGTTTCGGACAGCGCATGGCGCACCTGTTCGGCGACGCGCAGCATGCGCTGGGATGGGCTGGATGTGGTTGGACGGGGCATTTTTCTCTATCCTGAAGCGTGAGGCGCGGGATGGGACCGTGCCGCATGTCTCATATGGGTCGTTCTCAATAGACCTCGGGCGGCGGCCTTTCGGCCACCGCCCGGTATGGACAAGTCACTCGAACTCAGAGTGTCCGGGTCACCATCTCGACGCGGAAGCACTCGATGACGTCGCCGACGCGCATGTCTTCGTAGTTCTGGAAGGCCATGCCGCACTCCTGGCCGCCGGGGACTTCCGAAACTTCGTCCTTGAAGCGCTTCAGGGTCTTCAGCGTCCCTTCGTGGATGACGACGTTGTCACGGATCAGGCGCACACCCGCGCCACGCTCGACCTTGCCTTCGGTGACACGGCAGCCGGCGATCTTGCCGACCTTGGTGATGTCGAAGATCTCGAGGATCTGCGCGTTGCCGATGAAGGTCTCGCGACGCTCCGGCGACAGCAGGCCCGACAGAGCCGCCTTCACGTCATCCACGAGGTTGTAGATGATCGAGTAGTAGCGGATCTCGATGCCAGCCGCCGCTGCGGCGGCACGCGCCTGGACGTTGGCGCGGACGTTGAAGCCGATGATCGCGGCACCCGAAGTCTCCGCCAGCGACACGTCGCTTTCGGTGATGGCGCCGGCGCCGGCATGGACGATGCGCGCACGCACTTCGTCGGTGCCGAGTTTGTCGAGTGCGGCGTTGATCGCCTCGATCGAGCCCTGCACGTCGCCCTTGATGACCAGCGGAAATTCCTTCAGCCCGCTTGTCTGCAATTGCGACATCATCTGCTCGAGCGAACCGCGCTGGCCGGCATGCTTGGCAACCGCCTTCTCGCGCGCCAGCCGCTGGCGGTATTCGGTGATCTCGCGGGCACGGGCCTCGTTGTTGACCACGGCGAAGCGGTCGCCGGCCTGCGGTGTGCCCTGCAAGCCAAGCACTTCCACCGGCATCGCCGGCGGCGCTTCCTTGATCTGCACACCACGATCGTTGACCAGCGCACGCACCCGGCCCCATTCGTTGCCGGCAACGAGGATGTCGCCCGGCATCAGCGTGCCGGTCTGCACCAGCACGGTGGCGACGGGGCCACGGCCCTTGTCGAGCTGGGCTTCAATGACGACGCCTTCGGCGGTACGATCCGGATTGGCCTTCAGGTCGAGAATTTCGGCCTGCAGCAGGATCGCCTCGAGCAGCTTGTCGAGGTTGGTGCCCTTGGTCGCCGACACTTCGACGTCCAGAACTTCACCGCCCATGGATTCGACGAAAACCTCGTGGCGCAGCAGTTCGGAGCGCACTTTCTGCGGATCGGCATCATGCTTGTCGATCTTGTTGATCGCTACGATGATCGGAACGCCGGCCGCCTTGGCATGGCTGATCGATTCGATCGTCTGCGGCATGACGCTGTCGTCGGCGGCAACCACCAGGATGGCAATGTCGGTCGCCTGGGCGCCACGAGCACGCATCGCCGTGAAGGCGGCGTGGCCGGGCGTGTCGATGAAGGTGATCTTGTGACCGTTCTTCTCGACCTGGTAGGCGCCGATATGCTGGGTGATGCCGCCGGCTTCGCCGGAGACGACATTGGCGTTGCGGATCGCGTCGAGCAGCGAGGTCTTGCCATGATCGACGTGACCCATGATCGTCACGACCGGCGGACGCGAAACCAGGTCCTCGGCATTGTCGGCGATGTTGAACAGGCCTTCCTCGATGTCGGACTCGGCGACGCGGCGGACCGTGTGGCCGAATTCGGTAGCAACCAGCTCGGCCGTGTCGGCGTCGATGACGTCGCCCGGCTTCAGGATCTGGCCCTGCTTCATGAAGAACTTGACCAGGTCGACCGCGCGCTCGGACATGCGTTGCGCCAGTTCCTGGATGGTGATGGTCTCTGGCAGGATCACTTCGCGCATGACTTTCTCGCGCGGCTCATTGTGCATCGCGCGCTTGAATTTTTCCTGGCGGCGACGCATCGACGACAGCGAACGGGCTCGCGCGTCTTCGTCGGACAATGCTGAATTCAGCGTCAGCTTGCCGCGGCGGCGGTCTTCCTCGGCCTTGGTCGGCTTGGCCGGACGCGCCACTTCGGGCGTGACCGGACGGCGCACCGGTGCGCCGGCACCAACACGCTTCGGCTTGGCCACTTCCTCGTCATCGACCGTTGCCAGTTCGGCAGCCAATGGCGCGCGTCGACGGGCCTCTTCCTCAGCCCGACGGCGGGATTCGGCCTCGGTCTGCAACCGCGCCTCTTCCTCGGCCTGGCGGCGTGCGGATTCATCGCGTTCGCGCTTGCGGCGCTCTTCGTCCTCAGCGCGACGCTTGGCATCCTCGGCGGCGCGCTGGCGGTCCTCGACCTCGCGAACCTTCGAGCCCTCGAGCGCCCTGCGGCGCGCTTCCATTTCACTGCGCGACAGTTCGTTCAGCACCATGCCGCTGCGTTCGACCGGGGCCGGCGGCGGTGGTGGCGCCTTCGGTGCTTCCGGCACGACGACGGGTGCGGCCACGACCGCCGGCTTCGGTGTGAAGACCGGGGCGGCAACAGGCTCCGGCTTGTCGCCGGGCATCGAGAACTTGCGCTTCTTGGTTTCGACGACGACCTGCTTGGTGCGGCCGTGCGAGAAGTTCTGGCGCACAGTGCCCTGTTCCATACCGGGGCGCTTCAGCGTCAAGGTCTTCTTCGGCGTCACACTCAGCGTATTGTCGTCACCCGATTTCGTATCGCTCATTCCATATCCTCTGCGGCATCATCTTCGTCAGCAACAGCCGCAAGCATTGCCAGATCGTCCGGGGAACCGCCCCGATACCGGTCGAGCGCAACCATGCGCTTCTGGACCGCCCTGCCCGCGTCTCCCGCGAGAACGGCAGCATGTATCACATTTGTACCCCCCAATGCCAAGCTCAACTCGGCCTCGGAGAAAAGTTTGTAGGCAAGGATAGCGGGCCCGCCGAGATGGACTGTCGCCCGCCGCGCCTGGCTGATCTTGCGCACGCCGTCATCGGACGCCTCGGTCGCGTGGAGCACGAAAAGCGCCAATCCGCCGCGAACAGCACTTTCGACCTTGGTAGCACCAAGCGAAATTGCGCCTGCCTTACGGGCAAGACCAAGCATGCCCAGAGCGTGCCTGGAAAGCAGCCCGTCGATCATGCCGCCAAGATCGGGCGGCACGACCACCTGTGCCTTGAAGGCGCGGGCAAAGAGGTTCTTCGCCGCAGCCTTGTCGATATGTAGGCGGTCGGCGCTCACCCAGCAACCGCGGCCGGGCAGATTTCTCTTGATGTCGGGAACGACGGCCGAATCCGGGCCGACGACGAACCGGATCAGTTCATCCGGTTCGGCTTGTTTGCGCGTAACGATGCAGGTGCGATCGTTCATCTCGTCCAGGGGCGGGTTCGGTGCGATGCGGTTTCACCTCACGCACCAACGGCTTCGTCAGCCGAGACTTCTTCGGCTGCAAGCTCGTCTTCGGTGATCCAGCCGGCCTTGAGGCGGGCGGCCAGAACCATCTGTTCGGCGTCCGCGCGGGTCACGCCATGATTGGCCAGCACGCCCGGATAGACCTTTGTCTCGCCGTCCTTGCGTTCCTTCCAGCCGGTCAGGTCGTCGGCGGCATAGCCGGCGAAATCCTCGATCGTCTTCACGCCGTCCTCGCCAAGCGTCACCATCATGGCGGTGGTGACGCCGGGAATTTCGCGCAACTCGTCCGAAACACCGAGCGCCTTGCGCTTGTCATCGTGCTCGGCCTCGATCTTCTCCAGATATTCGCGGGCGCGGGTCTGGATTTCCGAAGCGGTGTCCTCGTCGAAACCGTCGATCGAGGCGATCTCGCCGGAATCGACATACGCGACTTCCTCGACGCTGGTGAAGCCTTCGGAGGCCAGCACCTGGCCGACCATCTCGTCGACGTCGAGGGCTTCCATGAACAGCGACGAACGCTCTACGAATTCCTTCTGGCGACGCTCGGATTCTTCGGCCTCGGTGAGGATGTCGATATCCCAACCGGTCAGCTGCGAAGCCAGACGCACGTTCTGGCCGCGGCGGCCGATGGCCAGCGACAGCTGGTCGTCGGGAACCACGACTTCGATGCGTTCGGCATCCTCGTCGAGCACGACTTTGGCGACTTCCGCCGGCTGCAGCGCGTTGACGATGAAGGACGCCGCCGAAGGCGACCACGGAATGATGTCGATCTTCTCGCCCTGCAATTCGCCGACGACGGCCTGGACGCGGCTGCCGCGCATGCCGACGCAGGCGCCGACCGGATCGATCGAGCTGTCGCGCGAGATGACGGCGATCTTGGCGCGCGAACCTGGGTCGCGGGCGACCGATTTTATCTCGATGATGCCGTCATAGATTTCCGGCACTTCCATGGTGAACAGCTTGGCCATGAACTGCGGGTGGGTACGCGACAGGAATATCTGCGGGCCGCGCTGCTCGCGGCGCACATCGTAGACATAGGCGCGGACGCGGTCGCCATATTTGTAGTTCTCGCGCGGGATCAGCTCATCGCGACGGATGATCGCTTCGCCACGGCCGAGATCGACGATGACGTTGCCGTATTCGACGCGCTTGACGGTACCGTTGACGATCTCGCCGATGCGGTCCTTGTACTCGTCATACTGGCGGTCGCGTTCGGCCTCGCGGACCTTCTGCACGATGACCTGCTTGGCCGACTGGGCAGCGATGCGGCCGAAATCCATGGGCGGCAGCTGTTCGGCGATGAAGTCGCCGAGCTGGGCGTCGGGATTGCGCTCGCGAGCCGAGGAAATGGCGATCTGCGTGGCGTAGTCATCGACCTTCTCGACCACTTCCATCAGCCGCTGCAGCTTCATCTCACCGGTGTTCGGGTTGATGTCGGCGCGGATGTTGGTCTCCTGACCGTAACGCGAGCGCGCCGCCTTCTGGATCGCATCGGCCATGGCGGCGATGACGATCGACTTGTCGATCGACTTTTCACGCGCGACCGCGTCGGCGATCTGCAGCAATTCAAGTCTGTTGGCGCTTACAACCATCGTTTTTCTCCGGAGCTTGTTTGCCGGGCCTTTGCGCCCGGCAGCTCAATCATAGTTCCTGTTCGTGGTCTTCCGTGGCGTCCGCTTCCGCACCCGACTCGTCGTCGTCCGGTTCGCCGCGGCGCTTCTTGGCTTCCTTGCGCGCCCTGTTGTCCTTCGACAGGGCATCGCGGATGAGATCGTCGGTCAGGATCAGGCGCACGTCGGCAATCGCATCGTAGGGGACACGCACCGTCGGCTCCTCGCCATAGGCTGCCTTGTCGCGCTCGATCAGCACATCGTCTTCGCCGGCTTCGGCGATCTTACCCTTGAAGCGCTTGCGGTCGGCGACGACCATCGATGTTTCCATCTTCACCAGATGACCCGTCCAGGTCGTGAAATCCGATTTACGGACCAGTGGCCGGTCGATGCCGGGCGACGAGACTTCGAGGTGATAGGCCTTTTCGATCGGATCATCGACGTCGAGCGCCGGCGACACAGCGCGGCTGACCTCTTCGCAATCTTCGACGGTCATGGTGCCGTCCTCGCGTTCGGCCATGATCTGCAGCGTCAGCCCGTTCTGGCCCGACAGATGCACCCGCACGAGGCGGAAGCCGATGCCGCGCAGAACCGGCTGGACGATCAGCGCGATGCGCGCATCGATGCCGCTTTCGCGGATGATGCGATCGTCGCCCTCGCTTGCCGTTGCAGTCATTGAAGCCCTGTCGTTCTCTACCAAGTTATCGGCAGGTAATAAAAAAGAGCGGGACCGGGTGGACCCACTCTTCGTCATACCGACCAAGAATTTGAGGCTGATATAGACGATGACGGCCTGTGTTTCAAGCCCTGTGCTGGTCGGGCAACGCCGCCATCGAGGCGGCCCGCGCCAGCGTTGCATGGGGCGCATGGCGCCTATGCGGCGATACCCATGGGATTGGCGCTGAAACGCACCTATTTATGTTGCGCTGCACAAATGTGGCCGTGCGCCATACGTGCGCGAAAGGACATGATCATGAGCAATCGCAAGATATTTTCTGCAATAGGCGACTTCTTCACCGTATTCGGCAGCGCCGTGGCCGCTTCGCGGGCCGTGGAAGCCGGCCGCAGGCCACGCGCCAACGACCTGCGCAATCTCGGCGTCGAGCCTGCCGCCTTCGATCGCATCGGCCGCCGCTTCTAGCTCTGACGCAATTCCGGACGGAAAACCGTTTCACACTTTTCCTGGAATTTCTCTAAGACCGCGAGCTTATTTCCGAATGAAGGTCAGATAGGCCGGCCGCCGGCCCTCACGAATGGCCTTGGCCTCGTAACGGGTGCCCGGCCAACCTTCATAGGAAAGGTGCCAGTCCGCCGCCTCGCAAGCCTGCCATGCGAACGCGCCATGCGCGCGGCAATGCAGCAGGGTCCAGTTGACATAGGTGTCGATGTCGGACGCGAAGCGGAATTTTGAACCAGGCTTCAGCACACGCGCGAACCGCTCGAGATTGACCGGGCTGACGAAGCGCCGCTTCCAGTGTTTCTTCTTCGGCCAAGGGTCGGGATAGAGCAGATCGATGCCGTCGAGCGAGGCTTGCGGCAGCCAGTCGAGCAGCCTTGTGGCGTCGTCGTCATAGACCCGCAGATTGGCGAGTGGTTTCTCGCGCACCGCCATCATCATCTTGGCCATGCCGTTGACGAAGGGCTCGACGCCGATAAAGCCGATCGAAGGCGCCTCGATCGCACGATGCAGGAGATGCTCGCCACCGCCGAAGCCAATCTCGAGGCGAACCGCGCTGACATCCGTCTCAAACAGAGCGCTGAGCTCGGTCGGCGGTTCAGCCGTCAGATCGAGCCGATATGTACCGAAGCCGCTTTCCAGTGCGGCCGCCTGCTGCGGACGCATGGTTTTGCCGCGCCGGCGACCGAAAAAGGCTTCGGCCGCGCGGCTTGGTCTGTCCTTCGGATCCATGGTGGGACTTTGCGGCGCCGCTGTCAGGCGGCGACCGCGTCCTTGAGCGCCTTGGCGAGATCGGTCTTTTCCCAGGAGAAAGACCCATCACGGCCGGCCTTGCGGCCGAAATGGCCGTAGGACGACGTCTTGGCGTAGATCGGTTTGTTGAGATCGAGGTGACGGCGGATACCCGACGGCGACAGATCCATCACCGTGCGCAGCGCGTCCTCGAGCTTTGCCTCGTCGACCTTGCCGGTACCGTGCAAGTCGACATAGACCGACAGCGGCTGAGCAACGCCGATGGCGTAGGAAAGCTGGATGGTGCAGCGGTCGGCGAGTTTCGCCGCCACGACGTTCTTGGCCAGGTAGCGCGCCGCATAGGCCGCCGAACGATCCACCTTGGTGGTGTCCTTGCCGGAGAAGGCACCGCCGCCATGGGGTGCGGCACCGCCATAGGTGTCGACGATGATCTTGCGGCCGGTCAGCCCGGCGTCGCCGTCCGGCCCGCCGATGACGAACTTGCCGGTCGGATTGATGTACCACATGCAGTTGTCGGCGATCTTCAGCTCGCCCAGCGCCTCCCGGATATAGGGTTCGACGACCTTGCGGACCTTCTTCGAATCCCAGCTCGCATCGAGATGCTGCGTGGACAGCACGATCTGCGTCGCCTCGGCGGCCTTGCCGTCGACATAGCGAACGGTGACCTGGCTCTTGGCATCCGGTCCGAGCCTGCCGGCTTCACCGCTGCCCTCGTGGCGGGCGGCCGCCAGCAATTCGAGTATCTTGTGGCTGTAGTAGATCGGCGCCGGCATCAGATCCGGCGTCTCGCGGCAGGCGTAGCCGAACATGATGCCCTGGTCGCCGGCACCCTCTTCGCCCTGACGGTCGGAGGCATTGTCGACGCCCTGGCCGATGTCAGGCGACTGGCCGTGCAGCAGAACCTCGATCTTCGCGGTTTTCCAGTGAAAGCCGGCCTGCTCGTAGCCGATTTCGCGGATCGCCTTGCGGGCGACCGACTTGAACTTGGCCGGATTGACGACCGAATGCCCAGCGGCATCCTTGAGAATATTGCCCGCCTTGTCCCTCTTGAGCAGCGTGTCGGGAACACGCACTTCGCCGGCGATGACGACACGGTTGGTGGTGGCCAGCGTCTCGCAGGCGACACGGACTTTCCACGGGTCCATGCCGGTCTTCTTGGCTTCGCGATACACCAGATCGACGATCTCGTCGGAAATCCGGTCACAGACTTTGTCGGGATGGCCCTCGGCAACGGATTCCGAGGTAAAGAAGTAGTTCTGCCGCGTCACGGGTGTCCCCTCTTGAAAAACGATCGGCAGGCTGCCGATTTTGGCGCGCCACGTGTTAGCGGGGCGAAGCGCCGCTCGTCAAGCGGTGCTTCGGCTCTGGCATGAATGTCGATGCAGTTATCTTGTGCCACCAGCGGCAAGACGCCGCCGGTGCTGGCGTGGTTGAGGATCAGTCGGGATCGTCGGCGGAGAGGGACTTGACCAGGTCTATAATCCTGCGGCGCACCTTGGCATCAGCGATCTTGACAAAGGCCCGGTTGAGCTGAAGGCCTTCAGGGCTGCCGCAGAATTCGACAGCGAAAGCCATCGACGCGTCCTCGGCAAATCCACGGCCCGCCACGGGCTCCTGGCCGGGCGCATCCTCGAAAAAGAAGGCGACCGGCACGCCGAGTATGGACGCTATCGCCTGCAATCGGCTGGCGCCGACGCGGTTGGTGCCTTTTTCATATTTCTGAATCTGTTGAAATGTGATGCCGAGGTTTTCTCCCAGCTTTTCCTGGCTCATTCCCAGCATGTTGCGGCGAAGCCGGATGCGACTGCCAACATGGATGTCGATCGGATTCGGTTTCTTCTTGTTGTCTTCTGTCATTTTTTCCTCGCCGAATTTTTTCGGCTTTCTCTATTTTTTCTTGCCCAAACAAAGCCGGAGGCAACTGCCCCAACAGAACGATCCACCGGCTTCGAGAAATTTTCAGGCACTTACAGTATGAGTTTCTAATGTGTTGGCTGTCAATTCACCCGTAGCCTTTGCCTTACGTTCAACAGCGCTGCCCCAACGGCAAACAGCAACATGATCAGCATTCCGTTAATGCGCCGTTGGCCGGGAGATATGAGCGCCTGTCCGGAAATCGGTATGTGGGCATCGATGGCGCCGCGTGCGTCGATCGCAAGCGCATCGACGATGCGCCCGCGCGGATCGACGACGGCCGAGATGCCGTTGTTGGCAGCACGTACCAATGGCAATCCATTTTCCACCGCGCGGATCTGGGCCTGCCTGAAATGCTGATACGGACCCGGCGTGTCGCCGAACCACGCATCGTTGGTAACGTTCACAATAAGCTGCGCTGACGCAGCGTCAACTGCCACAAGATCGGGAAAGATCACCTCATAACAGATAAATGGCAGCGCACGGATGCCATCGGGCAGCGTGATGGCGTGCCGCTCATTGCCGGCCGCGAAACTCATCGGCCCGGCAACCAGTTGCTCGATGCCGAAACGCTGGAGCAGATCGGCGAAAGGCAGGTATTCGCCGAACGGCACCAGGTGAACCTTGTCGACGGCGTCAGCGATTTCACCCTTGTCGTCGATCGCCACCACGGAGTTGTAGTAACGGCTGTCGGCATTCGCGGCCGAACCGCCTTCCTCGCGAACGACGCCGGCAATCAGCATCTGGCCGGATCCGAGCATGTCTCCCAGCGCCGTCAATGCGTCCGGACGCTCGGTGAAGAGGAAAGGCACCGAGGTTTCGGGCCACAGGATCAGCTGCGGCTTTTGATGGCCTGGGTCCGGCGCCTTGGCCGAGAGCCCCATCAGGACCGCGAAGATGCGGTCGCGCACCGAGGCATCCCATTTTTCCGACAGGTCCACGGCCGGCTGAACGATGCGGACATCCAGGCTGCGTGAAGCTGGCGGTTCGGGAGCGCCAAGCCTGACATAGCCGAAGCCGACATGGGCGGCGGCGAGCATGACAAACAGTGCCGCGCCGAGGCGCAGGTGCCCACGTGCCGCCAGCAGGGCCGGCAGTGCGAAGACGAACACGGCGAGCGCGTTCATGCCGATCATGCCCGTCACCGAGACGCTCTGCATCAGCAGCGGCACGGGCATGGCCGCGTAGCCGACGGCATTCCAGGGAAAACCGGTGAACAGGAAATCGCGCAGCCATTCCGCCAACCCGAAGCCGAAGGCAAGGGCGGCGATGCGGCCAATGTCGTTGCTCCACAGCAGCCGGGCTACGATTGCAGCAAAGCCGTAGAAAAAGGCGAGCATGAAAGGAATGCCGACCACCGCGAAGGGGAGCGCCCAGGCAAAACTGTCGGCCTCGACCAGCAGCGCCGAGCCGATCCACCAGAGGCCGGCGAGGAAATAGCCGAAACCGAACCACCAACCGACGGCAAAAGCCGGCCGCAGACGCCGGAACAGGCTGCCGGAAGCTTCGCCGGTGGCGCCGTCGAGCAGCCAGACCAGCAGCGGAAACGAGACGAAACAGGCGGCGAAGAAATCGTAAGGCGCCTGCCCAAGCACGGCAAAAGCGCCCGCGAGAAACGCCACGAGCGCACGCCGCCAACCCCAAAGCAGAATTATCCGGCCGGTGAGGCGCTCCATGCATACTTCCGAGTCGCGAATCAGGACACAAGATTTAACAGGCTGCGCTCCGCGCTCCAAACGGGCGGATGGCTGGCTGAGATGCACAGCTCCGGCCCTGCCCTACCGGTGCCAACCCTCGATTTGAACGCCGCCCAGCCGCTCGGCCTCCTCGCGCGGAACCGAACGGATGGTCTGCGTGAAGGTCCAGACATGGCCCTCGGGGTCGCGGGCACGATACTGGCGCTCGCCGTAGAACTGATCCGTCGGCTCCTGGATTATCTCAGCGTCGGTCGCCCGCGCCTGCTCGCAATGCGCATCCAGGCCGCCCTTCAGCCTGACATAGATCGACTGCGTGTTCCTGCCCGAGACCGAAGCCGGGCTGGCGACATAATCGCTCCATTCGGAATCGACGATGATGTAGCTGTCGCCGAATCGCATCTCTGCATGGACGAGTTTTCCCTCGGCATCGCTGACCACCATGCTGCGCTCGAAGCCAAATGCTGCTTCAAGCCAGTCCAGCGCGGCACGAGGGTCCTTGTAGAAGACACCGGACCCCAGACTTGGATGCTTGAACGGGTCGTCGACAGTCATCGGGCGAGCGTGAGGCTCACGCCTGTTCGGTGCGCGCGGTGGCGCGCCGGCGGCGCTCGCCCTTCTGGCTCTGCACGATGCGCACGCGCTTGACGCGGCGCGGATCAGCATCGAGGACGTGGAATTCGAAGCCGGGTATGGCCTGCACCACCTCGCCGCGGGCCGGAACACGGCCAAGCGTGTTGAAAATCATGCCGCCGATCGTGTCGACATATTCGCCATGTTCACCGGCGGCGAAATCCCCGCCGATCATCTTGGCGACGTCGTCGATCTCGGCCTTGCCGTCGACGATGAACACGCCGTCGCCGCTCTGGGTGATCATCGGCTCGTCGTCGTCATGCTCGTCCTCGATGTCGCCGACCACCATCTCGACGATGTCTTCCAGCGAGGCGAGGCCGTCGGTGCCGCCATATTCGTCGATGACCAGCGCCATCTGGGTGCGCGTCGTCTGCATGCGGCCCATCAGGTCGGAGGCAAGCATCGACGGCGGCACGAACAGCACCGGGCGGATCAGATTGAGGTCGCCAATGGTGCGTGCGAGGTCGACCTGGGCAAGATCGAGAACCGTGGCAGCGGGGGTTTTCCTGGTCGTGCGGCCCTTCTTGACGCGCGCGATCTTGGTGATGTGGGCCAGCACGTCACGGATATGGACCATGCCGCGCGGATCATCGAGCGTCTCGGAATAGACCGGCATGCGGGAATGGCCGGATTGTTCGAAAGTGCCCAGGAGATCGCCGAGCGTCGTCGTGATTTCGACCCCCTGAATGTCGGCGCGCGGTACCATGACGTCCTCGACGCGCACTTCGCGCAGCCGCAGGATGTTGTTGAGCATGGCGCGTTCGCCGGGCGAGAAGGCGCCGGCATCGCTCGTCGTCTCGGCAAGCGCGCCGGCAATTTCCTCACGCAGGCTGGTTCCGTTGCGTTGCCGAAAGAGGCCCAGAACGCGGTCGAACAGGGAGGGACCGGCAGGCAACGTCTCGCTGGCAACGCTGCCAGCACCGGCAGCAGCAGAGGTACCGCTAGCGCCAGAGGTACTGTTAGCACCAGAGGTAACGGTACTCGGACTTGATCCCTCTTCCGACGTATCGGAAGCCTTGGTCGCACTGCCGGCGTCGGGGCGGGCGGCAGTTTCTGGTTTGTCGTTCATCGTCGTCCGGTCAATTGATCAGATGTAGTTACGCGTAGGGGTCGGGAATGGCAAGCCTTGCAAGCGCCGCGCGTTCGACGGTTTCCATCGCCTCGGCTTCAGTGTCGGTCTCGTGATCGTAACCCAGCAAATGCAGCAGGCCGTGGATGACGAGATGGGTGATATGGTTCTCGACAGGCTTGTCTTCCAGTGCCGCTTCACGCGCGACCGTCTCGGCGGCGAGCACGATGTCGCCCAGCATCGGCGGCAACGGTCCGCCTTGCACAAACGGAAAAGCCGGGAAAGACAAGACATTGGTCGGCTTGTCCTTGCCGCGCCAGCCGGCGTTGAGAACCCGGACATGGGCGTCGTCGGTAAAAACGAGGCTGAGTTCGGAACGGCCCGCCACGCCGGTTTCGGCAAAAGCCGCCTTGACGGCGCGATCGACCAGCCGCGTCAGGCTTGCCTCGTCGGGCCAGTTGCCCGCCTCAACCGATATGTCGATGTCGACGGGAACATTCCCGTCGCCGGATGTTATGTCCTCAGGCATGAAGCCGCATCGTCAACATCAATTCTCGGCGCCGAGGCCGCGCGCCAGCTTGGCGTCCCGGTCGTAGGCCCTGACGATTTCCGCCACCAGCGGATGGCGGACCACATCGCCGTCGTTGAAGCGCACGGTGACCGCGCCCGCCACGCCGTCCAGCACCCGCAAGGCTTCGACCAGTCCCGATTTGGTGTTCGAAGGAAGGTCGATCTGGGTCGGATCGCCGGTGACAATCATGCGCGAATTTTCGCCCAGACGCGTCAGGAACATCTTCATCTGCATCGGCGTGGTGTTCTGCGCCTCGTCGAGGATGACGGCGGCATGCGCCAGCGTGCGGCCGCGCATGAAGGCGAGCGGCGCGATCTCGATCACTTCGGCGGCAATGGCGCGCTCGACCTTGTCGGCGGGCATCATGTCGTAGAGCGCGTCATAGAGCGGCCGCAGATAGGGATCGACCTTCTCCTTCATGTCGCCGGGCAGGAAGCCCAGCCGTTCGCCGGCCTCGACCGCAGGCCGCGAGAGAATGATGCGCTCGACCATGCCGCGCTCGAGCAGCATCGCCGCATGGGCCACCGCCAGATAGGTCTTGCCGGTGCCGGCCGGGCCGATGCCGAACACCAGTTCCGACCGTTCCAGCGCCCGCATATAGGCGTCCTGGTTGAGTGAACGGGCATAGATCGTCTTCTTGCGGGTGGCGATCTGGGCAGCGGAGACCTTGCCCTTGCGTTCCAGCGTCGGCAGCGTCAGCTGATCGTCGGCGGCGATCGCCATGCGCACGGCGCCGTCGACATCGGACTGGCCGATATCGACGCCCTTCTGGAGAATGCCGTAGAGATTGTCCAATGCCCGGCGCGCCTGCTCGGCAGCCGAAGCAGACCCTTTGATGGTCAGCTGGTTGCCGCGCGAGCGGATGTCGACACCGAGCTTTTGCTCGAGCCGCGCGAGATTTTCGTCGAACTGACCGTAAAGGGCGCTGGCAAGCTTGTTGTTGTCGAAAGTCAGAACGATGTGCGCCATGTCAGAAGCCCCAGATGCCGGTACCGGGGGCAGGTTCTTCAGCTCTG
Organism: Mesorhizobium sp. WSM4808; assembly: GCF_055811675.1. NCBI lineage: Bacteria > Pseudomonadati > Pseudomonadota > Alphaproteobacteria > Hyphomicrobiales > Phyllobacteriaceae > Mesorhizobium > Mesorhizobium sp. WSM4808. The sequence goes on along the minus strand of NZ_JBVVQX010000004.1, from coordinate 317,883 downwards.
CTGCGCTCAACCGTCTCTCCTCATCTGCCGAGACCCTCAGGCCAATTCGGCGAACAGGCTGTTGTAGCCCGTCTTCGTGATTCGCACCTGGATAATGTCACCGATTTCGCCGGCCTTTTCATCAACAATAACCGGCTGCAGCCAAGGCGAGCGGCCAACCTTCTGGCCGGCCTGACGGCCGGGCTTCTCGATCAGCGTGTCGATGGCGCTTCCGACGAGGCTCAAACCGAAATCCTGCTGCTGCTTCACAAGCAGAGCCTGCAGTCTCTGCAAGCGCTCGTCCTTGACCGTTTCCGGCACGTGATCGGACATTTCGGCGCCCGGCGTGCCGGGGCGCGGCGAATATTTGAACGAAAAGGCCGAGGCGTAATTCACCTGACGCACCAGCTCCATGGTCGCCTCGAAATCCGCCTCGGTCTCGCCGGGAAAGCCGACGATGAAGTCGCCGGAGAGCGCAATGTCAGGCCGCGCGGTACGGATACGGTCGAGCAGCGCCAGATAATCCCTCGCCGTGTGCCGGCGATTCATCGCCTTGAGGATGCGGTCGGAGCCGGATTGCACCGGCAGATGCAGATAGGGCATCAATGCCGGCAGATCGCGATGGGCCGCTATCAGTTCGTCATCCATGTCGCGCGGGTGGCTGGTGGTGTAGCGCAAACGCGCCAGCCCGGGGATTTCGGCCAGCCTGAACAGCAGGCGGCCAAGCCCCCACTCCTGACCGCTCCCGCCCTGGCCATGCCAGGCATTGACGTTCTGGCCGAGCAGCGTCACTTCGCGCACGCCGGCTTCGGCCAGGCGCTCAGCCTCCGCGACAATCTGCGCCACCGGCCGGGAGACCTCGGAGCCCCTTGTATAGGGCACAACGCAGAAGGTGCAGAACTTGTCGCAGCCTTCCTGCACGGTGAGGAAGGCGGTGACGCCGCGCTTGATGACCTCGGCGCGCTTGGGCTGCGGCAGGTGCTCGAATTTGTCCTCGAGGGCGTAGTCGGTCTCGACGATCTTTTCGCCGCCGCGCACCCGCGCCAGCACGTCCGGGAGCCGGTGATAGGTCTGCGGACCGATGACCAGGTCGACTGCCGGCGAACGGCGGATGATCTCGGCGCCTTCGGCCTGCGCCACGCAGCCGGCGACGCCGACCAGCATCTCACGGCCGGCCAGGGCACGCTCGGCTTTCATATCGCGGATACGGCCGAGCTCGGAATAGACCTTTTCGGCCGCCTTCTCCCTGATATGACAGGTGTTCAGCAGCACCAGGTCGGCCTCGCCAATGGCATCGGTCGCGGAATAGCCGTCGGCAGCCAGCGCATCGGCCATACGCTGTGAATCATAGACATTCATCTGGCAGCCATAGGTCTTGATGAAGACTTTTCTCGCTGCCGCGGGAAGCACCGCCGGCTGTCCAGCCGTAGTGCCGATGTCGTCGCTTTCTATCGTGTTCAAGTCCATAAGGCGGCTTCTAACGCCTTTCCGTGACAAAAAACAGACGATTCTCGGCCCGCGCCAGCAAGAGCGTGCCGGAGCTACCGGCTCGGCCGCGGGTCGGCAAGCGCCGCCTGCATCATCTCACGCACCTGGCTTTCCATCAGTTTCGACGTCTCCTTGCGGTTCGAACCCTTGGAAAAGGCGATTGCCTCGCCGAAATGCACCTCGACGTCGAGCGCGCCCTCCGCCAGCAGAACCTTGAGATGCGGCATCAAATCCTCATCGCCGATCCAGGCGGCAAGCGGGCGATGCCGGCGGCCGAGCGTCACGCCGTGCAGACGCGTATAGGCGATCGCCACCGGCTGGATGAACACCTGTTCCGCCGCGCCTTCGGAAATCGCCATCGAGGCGGCGCCGAACAGCGTGCTCTTGAACGGCAGGACCATATTGCCGTCGCCGGTCGAGCCCTCGGCAAACAGCACCATCGCATCGCCCTTGGCCATGCGGCTGGCAATCTCGCTTGCCTGGTCGCCCGACGAACGCTTGCGCTCGCGCTCGATGAAGACGGTGCGCTGCAGCTTCGACAGCATGCCGATCAGCGGCCAGCCTTCCATATCCGCCCTGGCGATGAACTTTACGTCGGCAAAAGAGCCGAGCACCATGATGTCGGTCCAGGAGATGTGATTGGACGCAACCAGCAGCGGGCGCTTGTCGGACAGCGCTCCCTTGACATGGATGCGCATGCCGAGCGCCCTGACGATCAGCCTGTGCCAGACCTTGAGGATGAAGGTTTCCGGCCACCAGCCAGTCTTCATCGACAGAATCTGTAGCGGCACAAGGACCAACGAACCGGCGACAACGAGGCCCAGCGCCAGGAAAATCCTGATTTTCTTGATCATCGCCCCATCCCGGCCGTCTCGCTAGCGAAGATCGCGGCGCATGACAAGCGCGCCGGTCGGTCCGTGTTCGACCGATCTGTAGTAATTCGGCCGCTTGCCGACCTCGCGGAAGCCCAGCCGACGATAAAGCGCGATCGCCGCGACATTGGTCTCGTCGACCTCGAGGAACAGCGCTTCGGCGCGCTGCGCGTGCAGTTCGCGCAACACCGCGTCCATCAATTGCCAGCCCAGCCCCTGGCGACGATGCGATCGCGCCACCGCGACGGTCAGGATCTCGCCCTCGCCTGCCGCAAGCCTCGCCAGCACGAAGCCAACGGGCGGCTTGGAGCCCTGTCCGGTTTCGCGCGCGGCATAGCCGAACACGGTGTCCTGTTCGAGCAGGGCGGCGAATTCGCCATCGGTCCAGGGGCGGACAAAGTCCTCGCGATGCAGCAGCGAGACCGCCGGACTGTCGGCGATCCTCAGCGGCTCGAGCGCGTAGTCCCGGCGGCGTGGTTGGAGAAAAGGTATGCGCATTTATCTTTCTTGCCTTGATAGAATAAAGCCAACCTGCGGCTTGGCGTCGGCGCCGCGCATATAGAGTGGTTTCGGCCGTTCGCCCGCGCCCTTGGCGGCAGCCAGGCGGGCGTAGGTGACAATGTCGGCGGTGGCTGTCCGAGGGCCGACATCAAATTCGCGCCCGGCCGATGCGCTGATGAGCGCTGCCGCGGTGCCGGCAAGCACCGGAGACGTTTCCTTCGCCATAGTCACCACGTCAGCCAGCGTGGCCGCGGCCGGACCGTAAGTCAAGACTAACCTTTCGTCGTAAAAGGCCGCGTGGATCTCTTCACGGCCGGCATGGAGCGCCGCCAGCACGGCGCGACCGGGAAATGCCGCTGCTGCTTCGGCGGCCAGCGCCTCCAGTGTCGTCACCCCTATCGCCGGTATCTTCAGCGCCAGCGCCAGGCCACGCGCGGTCGAGACGCCGACGCGCAGACCGGTGAAAGAACCGGGGCCGACAGAGACGGCGATGGCGCCAAGACCTGCATAGTCGGTTGCGCTTGCCTCCAGCGCTTCGGCGATGACCGCCATCAGTTGCTCGGCATGGCCCTTGCCGAGATCGAGCACCTGATGGCCAAGCTCCTGCTTCGCCGTCGCGTCATAGACGCAAGCGGCGCAGAGGTTGGCGGCACAGTCGATGGCAAGCAATTTCATGAGGCAACCGGTTCGAAAAACAATTCCCTGTGCCCGCCACGGCCCGCCACCGCAAGGGGATAGTGCATAATTCGTTAAGCGGCTTCGCTTGTAGCCTATGCGGCCTGTTCGATACGCAGCATGTGGTTGTCCCAGACATAGTCCGGTTCGGAGCGTGTCGCACCGCTGCCCTCGACGATCTCACCGGCGCCGGTGGTGGCCATGAAGCCGGTTCCATCGGGCGCCACGCCGCAGACCTCGACCAATGCGCTGTTCGCAACGACCCGGCCGCTGGCCGCATCGATCACGACGAGCGAGTTGCCTTCCGGCGAGGAAACGGCGACGGTTCCGGCAGCCCGATTGGCGGCCACCGAGCCTATGTAGTTGCGGAAGCCGGACAAAACGTCCTGCGGCATGTCCAGCAACTGCAGCTCCTTGCCGCGGGCGGCGCGACCGACCAGCAACGGTCGATCGGTGCCCGGCCCCCTGTACTGGCAGCCGAACCAGACGCTTCCGGACCGATCGGTGTCCATGTGGCGGATCGACAGCTGATGCAGTGCGGCCGGCAATTCGTGCTTCTCGATAAGATCGCCGGTGACGCGGTCTATCAGCACATAGGACGGCTTCATGGTTGCAATGTTGAGCTCGGCGCGGCCGTAATCCGGATGGGTCTCGATGCCGCCATTGGCAACCGCGATCGTCCTGCCATCGCCCAGGAGCAGAAGCTCGTGCGGACCCACGCCATAGGTCGGGAATTCGCCGACACGGCTGAATTTGGCCCGCGCATCGTAGACGCCGACGACGCCGGCGGCGTTGTCGAAGTCGTTTTCGGTGGCATAGAGCAGCGCACCGTCGGCCGAGAACACGCCATGGCCGAAGAAATGCCGGCCGGCGATGCTGGCGATGGTCAGCGGCGCGTCACGGCCCGAGTGATCGAAAACCACGGCGAAGGTGCCGGGCTGACGCGCGAAGACCACCGAGCGTTTCGATATGGGATCGAAGGTGACATCGTGGCCGCGATCGGACAGGTCGATCGCATGCAGGACCTTGCCGGCCTCGGACAGGACGGCAGCGCCAAAGCTGCCGTCGCGTTTGACGAAAGCCGTGGCGAAGACGGCGTCGGCCACAAGCGTGGTTGCCCAGGCCGAGGGCGTCATCGTCGCCATGAAGCCAACGCCTGCAGCTCTCAGGAAGTCGCGGCGATCTATCAGAGGGGTTTTCAATTCAGTCCCCATCCAGCGAGGAGAAGCCTGCGGTCAGTCCGAATTCGGAGGTCAACCTCGTGCCGATCAAGGCCGACAGGCTGGAGGTGATCAGCGCGAAATGATCGAGCTTGTCACGAAGCGCCGGATCGGCAAGCGCCTTGTCGATTGGACCGCTGACCGCCTTGGCGGTGGCGACACCGTTGACCAGCTGGATGTGGATCGACTCGGCCATCCAGCGCGCATCGGCCGGCAGAGCATCGCCAAGTTTCGAGGCCTGGAACAGCGTATCGATGCCGGAGAGATTGCCGGCCAGTGACGCGGTGGTGTTTTGCGAGCGCCAATAGATTGCCTGTTTCGGCTTGTCCGCATCCGGCTTGCCGCCGAAAAACCCTTTCAGGCGCACGTCGCGGACCATTTCCAGTTCGTTGATGAAGACGCCGACCAGTTCCGTCACCGCTTCGTTGCCGTCGCGGTAGAGCGGGTTCTGCGCCCCCGGATTGGCCCAAAGCGCGGCAAAGCCGTCCGGCTTGTTCCAGGCGGCGCTGACCTCGCCGGCCATGGTTTCGATGTTGCCGGCAACGGCAGTGCCATAAGCGCAGCGGTAGGGATCATCCTTGCCGGCAAGTGCATCGGCGCCGTCGCCGTAAAGAACGAATTCGAGCGCGCCCAGCCCCTGCATGGCAACGCTCTTGCCGGCCAGTTGTGCCGGATCGGTCGCGGTCGGATCCTTGTCGGACAGCGCCGCCTGTACCTGTTTCAGGCCGATGCTCTTGCGATCCGGCCAGAACAGCATGCGCTCCAGCCGGTTGTTCTCCTTGATCGGTCCGAAGCCGATGATTTCGGCTAACGACCAGGCATAGACGGTGGCGGAGAATTCGGCGCGCGCGGCATCGAGTTTTCCTTGCGAGGGCGTGACGCACAGCTTGCGCATGGATCCGGTCAAGGCTTCCGCATGCTCGTGCAGGCCGGCATAGGCCGGGCGGACGAAGCCATCGATCGCGCGCTGGATGATATCGGAGGCTTTGACCGCCGCAGACGCAGGGGCAACGCCCAGCAATGCCAGCGCAAGAACGAGAAACAATGCAGAACGCTTGAACATCACAGTGACTCCAGGAATTTGAGCAGCGCGTCACGCTCAGTCGCACTGGCGGCGGCAAAGCGGTCGCGCGCTTTCTGCGCCTCGCCGCCATGCCACAGGATCGCCTCGGTCAGGCTGCGCGCGCGCCCGTCATGCAGGAAGAAGGAATTGCCGTTGACCGTCCCGGTCAGGCCGATGCCCCACAGCGGCGGCGTGCGCCATTCATTGCCCGTCGCATCTCCCACAGCCTGGCCATCGGCCAGATCTGGCCCCATGTCGTGCAGCAGGAAGTCGGAATAAGGCCAGATCAACTGGAACGCCTGCGCCTTGTTGGGCGTATCGCGGCGCGTGACGAATTTCGGCGTGTGGCAGGCAATGCAGCCGATCTCGTAGAATGTTTTTTTGCCCGCGAGCACGTCGGGCCGGTCGAGGTCGCGGCGCGGCGGCACGGCCAGGTTCTGCGAATAGAAGGTGACGAGATCCATCACCGGCGGCGGCGCCTCGATCGGGCCAAGACGCTGCTGCACGCCGTTCGGCATGTCGAGGCATTTTGCCTCCGCAGCAGTGCAATCGCCCCAATGCTTCGGCTCTTCGGGCGTCGAGATGCCGATGTCGCCGGCAAAGGCGTCCGCCGCCTGCTGGCGGATCGACGCGGTCTGTGCCTTCCAGCCGAAACGGCCAAGCGTCAGTTTTCCGTTCAGGCTATCGCGCACGATGTTCGGCCTGCCGGAAATGCCGTCGCGGTCCCTGTCGTCCGGATCGGCGTGGGCGAGAATATCAGCCGGCGCGATCTGTTCGATCAGGCCCAAGCCGATCATCGGCGGGGTCAGGCGCGGCGACAGCGTGGTGCGTGGGTCAAGCGGCCCGTAGCCAAGGCCGTCAACCGAATAGCTCGGCTTGCGCAAGGAGATCACAGTGCGGTCCGTCAGCTCTACCTTACGTTCTTGGTAGTCGACATGCATCCTGCCTTCACCGGGCAGGCCGGGTACGGCGAGCTCCTGCAATTGCCTGCCGTAGACCGGGTCGGGGAAGTTGAGCACCTCGTGGTCGGCAAGCGCCGCCTTCTCTTCCGCGCTGCTGGCGTCACGGGCCAGCCGCAGGAACATCGACGTGGTGCCGACGTCGCCTTGCGGCGGGCGGCCGCGGCCATCCTTCAGATGGCAGTTCTGGCAGGCACGTTCGTTGAACAGCGGGCCGAGCCCGTCCGACGCCTGCGTCGAGGATGGCGACGAGACCCAGTTCTTGCGGAAAAGGGCATTGCCGAGTTTGAAGTCGCCCTCTTCCTCGAAGGTGATGTTGGCCGAGGATTGCGAGAAGGAATCGCGGCTGACGTCCTTCCGGGACGTGCCGGCGCCACCTTGCATCAGTTCGAACTGCTCTGGCCTGGAAAAATCCGCGGTCGGCCTCGTGACGGCGATGACGCGCGCCTGGTCCTTCGCATTGAGGTCGGTGCGCGTGGTGGCGAGCCCGGCAGGCTGAAGATCACCGGCCATCGCCGAGGAGGCAAGCGCCAACACGAGCACGACATAGCGCCGACGCGCCAATCCGGCCGGCGTCTTGCGAAGGAGCGGCGAGCCATTGGCCCGCCGCGAGCGGCGCACGAATTCTAGCAGGCGCCGCATTCCCGCATGCCCTTACTCCGCCTCGTCCGCCGATGCGGCGTTGAGCTGGCCGTATTTTTCCTCGCCGATCGAGGCAAGCAGGTCGAGCTGCGTCTCGAGAAAGTCGATGTGACCCTCCTCGTCGGCGAGCAATTCCTCGAACAGCTTCATCGTCACGTAGTCGCCGGCGTCGTTGCAGATTTCGCGCGACCGCTTGTAGGCGGTACGTGCGTCATATTCGCCGGCAAGATCGGATTCGAGCACTTCCTTGACGTTCTGCCCGATGCGCAGTGGCGCCACGGACTGCAGGTTCGGATGGCCTTCGAGGAAGATGATACGGGCGACGAGCTTGTCGGCATGGTGCATCTCCTCGATCGATTCCGCCCGCTCCTTCTTTGCCAGCTTGGCGTATCCCCAGTCCTCAAGCAGACGGAAATGCACCCAGTACTGATTGACGGCCCCAAGCTCCAGAAAAAGAGCCTCGTTAAGCCGCTCGATGATCTGCGGATCGCCTTTCATGAATTCTGCTCCCGTATTGGACGCGCAGGCCTCTGACGCGATCCAGGTGTGAAACGACATCCACGCCGCTCGCCTCCGAGCGGGCGTGGTAATTTTCGGTGACCCGAATGATCGTTTCCACCACATTTGGGAAGCAGCCGCAACAGCGACCGCGCTTTTGCATGGCATGATAGATCTTCGCCGGCACGATCAGCTGCCAGGGATCCTGGTCCAGCAGCGCGACGATCGTCTGCTCGATCTCCTTCTCGGTGATGATATTGCAATGACAAATCAGCATTGGCTTGCTCGGCTGGCTGACGGCGTCTCCCGCGCCGTGTGGCTTGATTTTCTAGCGGAGGCCGTTCCAGAGCCGGTTGTCCGGCTCCGGATCAGTCTCCTGTCTTTCGGCCCTTAATTGAACACCTTGTCCGGCGCGTCGAGGCTGTCGGACCCTTCGAAGGCGATGGTGCTGAGCTTCAGGGAGCCGACGGCGCGCTCAATCGACTTGGTCTGATCGACCAGCGCATCGATCGCCGCCTGCACGGTGGCGTTGCCCTCAACGTTGCCCTCGGCGATCTGCTGGTCATAGGCCTCGCCGGCCAGTGCACGCGCCTTGATCGCCTCCATCTTGGCGACGGTGAGATCGAGCTTGTCAGACAGTTCCTTGTCGATCGCCGGATCGGCCGCCTTCACCATATCGGCCACCGAGGGACCCGAAACGACGGTGCCGTCGAGACGCGTGTAGCTCGCACGATAGGCCGCGCGAATGCCGATGGCGTCGTAGAGATGCGAATTGTAGGTGTTGTCGGAGAAGCAATCGTGCTCCTCTTCCGGATCATGCAGCAGCAGGCCGAGCTTCATGCGCTCGCCGGCCAGTTCGCCGTAGGACAGCGAGCCCATGCCGGTGAAGATGGTCGAGATCGCCGTGTTCGGCTCGCCATCGACGAGAGCCTTGCGGGCGGCGCCGTCTTCCTTCCAGTTGCCGACCATCTCCTGAATATCCGAAACCAGAAGGTCGCTGGCCGATTTCAGATACTCGGCGCGGCGATCGCAATTGCCGCCGGTGCAGTTCTTGAGGTCGTAGTCGGTATAGGGGCGCTCGCCGGCACCCGGGCCGGTGCCATGCAGGTCCTGGCCCCAGAGCAGGAATTCGATGGCGTGGTAGCCGGTGGCGACATTGGCCTCGATGCCGCCGGCTCCCTGCAGTGTGCCGGAGAGGAACTCCGGCGAAAGCTTCGATGCATCGACCTTCTTGCCGTTGATCTCGATCTCCTTGTTGGCGATCACATTGGCCGTGTAGAGCGCGTTCGCGTCCGATTCGGTGCCGTAGCTCTTGGCAACGTAGTCGATCAAGCCTTCATCCAGCGGCCAGGAGTTCACCTTGCCTTCCCAGTCGTCGACGCTCTTGTTGCCGAAGCGGTAGACCTCGGTCTGCTGGTAGGGAACGCGCGATGCCTTCCAGGCGTCACGGGCAGCGTTGAGGGTTTCCACCGATGGCGCGGCGAGCAGCGCGTCGACCGCCTTGTCGAGCGCCTGCGCGGTGGTCAGCGAATCCTCGTATTTGGCGAGTGCGATGTCGGAATAGGTCTTGATGACCGCCTTTGCATCGGTTTCCGCCTTTGCCGGCAACACGAATACCGCCGCCGTCAGCAGGGCAGTGGCGCCGATCGCCGCAAGCCTGCTGCCATATCGTGCTGTCATAATCACTCTCCAGTTTCTCGGAAATTCTGTAAACGGCGCGCGCAACAACCGGCGCCAGGCCATCTGTGGGCCATTGGGCGCAAGAGATGCCGCGCCATCGCGCGGTTCGCGGAAGAAAGACACCAAATGCCTCCAATCGAAAGGGTTCAAGGCCCAGACATTAAAGGGATGCGCTGACGCGCGAGCCTCCATAAAGCTGCGACATCGGCGGATGTCAATGACAATCCGTAGGAAAAGTCAATTGAAACAACAGTTTAGAATTATTCTAAACTACGACTGTCAACTTTATGCATCTTCTGCACCGGTCTTGCCACTGAACTGTACGATTGACAGCCGCCATTCCGGGTGCGACCCGCAAAAGCTCTCTTGCGGCGGCACCAGACAATTGCCACTTGGCGAGACATCCTAGGATAGAAGTGGGATTGGAATGCGATGAAGAACGGTGTGGTCATTGTCGGCGCGGGTCATGCGGGCGTGCAAGCGGCCGCCAGTCTGCGCGAAGACGGCTATGACGGGCCGGTGATCCTCGTCGGGGATGAGGACGAACTTCCCTATCACAAGCCGCCGCTGTCGAAGACTTTCATCAAGGATGCCGAGGCCAAGCCGCAACCCTTGCGCGGCGAGGCCTTTTACACCGGCAGCGCCATCGATTACCGGCCTGGCGTCAGGATCGATCGGATCGATGCCGGACGCCGCAGTTTGGATATTGCCGGCGGTGGTGCGCTGGCCTTTGACCACCTGATCCTGGCGACAGGCTCGCGCCCGCGCACGCTGCCGCTGCCCGGTGCCGACCTGTCCGGTGTGCTGTCGCTGCGCTCGCTGGCCGATGCGCGGCTGATCCGCGACCTCAGCGCGCAAAGCGACGAAGTCGTCATCCTCGGCGGCGGTTTCATCGGGCTGGAGATCGCAGCCACGTTGAGGGCCGCCGGTCGCACGGTGACAGTGGTGGAGGCCGTGGACCGGCTGCTCGGCCGCGCCGTGGCGCCGGTCGTGGCGAGCCACGTCCGGCAACGGCTGGAGGCGACAGGCGTGCGCATCCTCACCGGCACCTCGATCGCCAGGCTCGATGGCGAAAACGGTCATGTCACGGCTGCCATCACCTCATCAGGCGAAAGGCTGCCGGCGCGCATGGTCATCGTCGGCATTGGTGCCGTGCCGAATGTCGAACTGGCGCAGGCGGCCGGCCTCAGCATCGCCAACGGCATTCGCGTCGATCATCAGATGCGCACGTCGATGCCGGAGATTCTCGCTATTGGCGATGCTGCCTCTTACCGTCACTGGCTCACCGGCGGCGACGTGCGGCTGGAATCGGTGCAGAATGCCACCGACCAGGCGCGGCTTGCCGCGCGCACGATATCGGGCCACACCGACGCCTATTCGGCGGTGCCATGGTTCTGGTCTGACATCGGCGACATGAAATTGCAGATGGTCGGCCTGACCGCCGGCGGCGACAGCCATGTCGTGCTGGGCGACCTGCCCGACAACAAATTCTCGATCTACCACTATGCCGGCGACCGGCTGCTCGGTATCGAATCGGTCAACCGTCCCGGCGACCACATGCTTGGCCGCAAGATGCTCGGCGCCGGCTTCTCGCCGACGCCGGAAACGGTGGCCATGGGTCCCGAAGGGCTCAAGGCGGCGCTGGCCGCGTTTCAGCAGGATGAGCCCGCCAGGGCTGCGGGCTAGCCCCCGCTTACCCTCCCCCTTGTGGGGAGGGTCGCTGCGAAGCAGCGGGGTGGGGGTGGGCGCCAAGCCCCCACCCGGACCTTCGGTCCGACCTCCCCACAAGGGGAGGGTAGAAGTTCAGGCGGCGCAGACTTCGCGGATCGAGCTTTCCAGGATGTCGAGTGCTTCGTTCATGACTTCGTCCTGGATGGTGATCGGCGCCAGGAAGCGGATGACGTTGCCGTAGACGCCGCAGGTCAGCAGGATCAGGCCCTTGTCGAGCGCCTTCAACCGGATCGCATTGGCGATCTCGGCCGACGGCAGGCCCTTCTTGACGTCGTTGAACTCGACCGCATTCATGAAGCCGAGGCCTCTGATGTCAACGATTTCGGGCACGTCGTCGCGGATCGACTGCAGCCGCTGCTTCAGCCTTGCGCCCAGCGTGTTGGCGCGGTCGCACAGGTTTTCGTCCTCGATCACGTCGAGCACGGCGTGCGCGGCGGCAACACCGATCGGGCTGCCGCCATAGGTGCCGCCGAGCCCGCCGGGGCCGGGCGCATCCATGATTTCGGCGCGGCCAGTGACCGCGGCCAGCGGGAAACCGCCGGCCAGGCTCTTGGCCATGGTGGTGATGTCTGCGGCCACCTCATGGTGATCCATCGCAAACATCTTGCCGGTGCGGGCAAAGCCGGTCTGCACTTCGTCGGCGATCAGCAGCATGCCGTGCTGGTCGCAAAGCTTGCGCAGCGCAACCAGGAAGTCACGCGGCGCGTCGTAGAAACCGCCTTCGCCCTGAACCGGCTCGATGATGATGGCTGCGACGCGGGCCGGATCGACATCGGCCTTGAACAGCCGGTCGAGCGCGGCCAGCGAGTCGGCGACCGAGACACCGTGCAGCGGCACCGGGAACGGCGCATGATAGACGTCGCCCGGCATGGCGCCGAAGCCGACCTTGTAGGGCACGACCTTGCCGGTCAGCGCCATGCCCATGAAGGTGCGGCCATGGAAGCCGCCGGCGAAGGCGATGACCGCCTGACGGCCGGTGGCATTGCGGGCGATCTTGATGGCGTTCTCTACCGCCTCGGCCCCGGTGGTGACGAAGATCGTCTTCTTCTCGAACTTGCCGGGCAGCATGCCGTTCAGCCGTTCGGCCAGGCGCACATAGCTCTCATAGGGCACCACCTGGTGGCAGGTGTGGGTGAAGCGGTCGAGCTGTGCCTTGACCGCCTCGATCACCCTGGGATGGCGATGCCCGGTGTTGACCACGGCGATGCCCGACGAGAAATCGATATAGCGACGTCCCTCGACATCCCAGATTTCCGAATTTTCAGCCCGGTCGGCATAGATCTGCGTGGTCATGCCGACGCCGCGGGAAATCGATTGGTTCTTGCGTTCGGAAATGGCTGAATTCTTCATCGTATCCCTCACCGGGCCGGCGCCCGTCCTGTTTGATGCCGTTGAGACGTCTTCTGACCTTATTTCACGTTTTCCTCAAGTCGGCACCACCGGCAGGCGATTGGGCCTGCGGTGGGCAGATCCGGCGCTTAACCAGTCAGGCGATACACGTACGAGACCGGTTTCCTTTTCCCGGGGATCGACTATCCTCTGGATGTCCACGAGGCATCGCGATCAGCGGGCGGCCCGCGGCCGGGGGAGCCCATGAGCAGGAACGTGACTTCGCCCGTCTCGCAGCCATCGGTCCCAGCTCCCGGTCTTTTGTCTTTTCCAGCCGCCCCGGCGCTTTTCGCCTGCACGGCTGCGCTGCTTTTGGTCGGCTGCCAGAAGCAGGAAGCGGTGGACAAGAAACTGCAGATCATGGTGCGCACCGAAACGGTGGCGATGGCCGACTATGCGCCAAGGACCTCACTGACCGGGGTGATCGCGGCGCGTACGCTGAACAATCTGTCGTTCCGGGTCGGCGGTCGCGTCGCCGAACGGTTTGTCGATGTCGGCCAGCATGTCGATCAAGGCACGGTGCTCGCCCGGATCGATCCGCAGGAGCAGGAATCCGATTTGCGCTCGGCGCAGGCCGATCTCGACGCGGCGCAGGCGCAATTGACCCAGTCCGCCGCCGCCTTCGAACGGCAGAAGACGCTGCTCGCCCAGGGTTTTACCACCAGGCGCGATTATGACGCCGCGGACCACGCCCTGAAGGTGGCACAAGGCAGCGTCGATGCCGCGCAGAGCGCTTTCTCCAACGCCCAGCAAAACCTGTCCTTCACCGAGCTCAAGGCCGGCGCCGCCGGCGTGATCACCGCCCGCCAAGTCGAAACCGGCCAAGTGGTGCAAGCCGCGCAAACCGTCTTCACCGTCGCCGAGGACGGTGACCGCGACGCCGTGTTCAACGTGCAGGAGACGCTGATCGCCAAGACACCGGCGTCGCCTGCGGTGACGATCACGCTGTTGTCCGATCCGCAGGTCAGGGCGACGGGCAAGGTCCGCGAAATCTCGCCTGCGGTCGACCCGGGTTCGGGCTCGATCCGGGTCAAAATCGCCATTCCCGACACGCCCGCCGGCATGCCGCTTGGGGCAGCCGTCATCGGCACGGTAAGCGCCAAGCCGGCGAAGGCGATCCTGCTGCCTTGGCAGGCGCTGACGTCCAGCGGCGGCAAGCCGGCGGTCTGGATCGTCGATCCCTCGACCAAGGCAGTGACGATGGCGCTGGTCGAAGTGCTGGCGTTCAATTCGGGCACGGTCGTGATCGCCAAGGGGCTGGACGCGGGCCAGAGCGTCGTCACCGCTGGAGGACAGCTGCTCAGCCCTGGACAGACGATCGAGATATCGGGAGCGGGCCAATGAGCCGGACGCCACGCATCCTGCTCGGCGTGCTCATGCTCGGCGCGCTGGCATCCTGCTCCAAGTCGGAGGAAAAGCCGCCCGAGATCGTCCGACCGGTGCTGTCGATGGTGATCGAGCCGCGTACCACGCAAATCTTCGGTTTTGTCGGATCCGTCGAACCGCAGGTCAGCGCCGACCTGGCCTTCCGCCTGCTTGGCCGGGTCGTCTCGCGCGACGTCCAGGTCGGCGACATCGTCAGCAAGGGCACGACGATAGCGGCACTGGATCCGACCGCACTGGAGTTGGGCCTCCAGGCGGCCAAGGCGGAACTGTCCAATGCCGAGGCGCAGCTCGCCAACGCCGCCGCCAGCGAGGAACGGCAGCGCCAGTTGCTCGCCTCGGCCAACGCCACGCAAGCTGTCTTCGATGCCGCGCAGCAGGCGCGCAAAGCTGCGGAGGCAGGTGTCGAGCGGGCCAAGGCTTCGCTTGCCAAATCGCAGGAACAGCTCGGCTATGCCAGGCTGTTCTCTGATTTCGACGGTGTCGTCACCGCGGTCGGCGCCGAAGTTGGCCAGACGGTCTCGCCCGGCCAGACCGTCGTCACCGTGGCGCGTTCGGACCTGCGCGAGGCGGTGGTCGACATTCCCGATCAATTGACCGGTGATCTTGAGGCCGGCACGCCCTTCCAGGTGATCCTGCAGTCGCTGCCGACGATCCAGACCGGGGCCAAGCTGCGCGAGATCGCACCGCAATCCGAAGGCTCGACCCGCACGCGGCGCGTCAAGCTGACGCTCACGGATCCGCCACAGGCCTTCCGGCTCGGCTCGACGGTGACGGCGACCCGCGTGACCAAGGTGGCACCGACGATAGAACTGCCCATGTCGGCGCTGTTCGAAAAGAATGGTGCCGCGAAAGTGTGGATCGTCGACCCGCAGACATCCAGCGTGAACGCACGCGACATAAAGGTCGCGTCGAAGAATGGCGGCACCTTCACGGTGGCCGAGGGGCTGGAGGCCGGCATGCGTGTTGTCACGGCGGGCGTCCACAGCCTGAGCGAAGGCCAGAAGGTGACAGTGCCCGAGGGAGGGGCCTCATGAAAGGCTTCAATCTCTCCGACTGGGCGCTCAACCACCGCTCCATGGTCTGGTATTTCATGCTTGTCTTCGTCGTGGCTGGCGTGTTCTCCTACCTCAATCTCGGCCGTGAAGAAGACCCCAATTTCACCATCAAGACGATGATCATCCAGGCCAACTGGCCGGGCGCCTCGGTCAGGGAAACCGTGCAGCAGGTGACCGACCGTATCGAGAAGAAACTCGAGGAACTCGACAGCCTCGACTACACCAAGTCCGTCACCACGGCCGGCCAGACCGTCATCTTCGTCAACCTGAAGGACACCACCAAGGCACGCGATGTCGTGCCGAACTGGATTCAGGTGCGCAACATGGTCAACGACATCGCGGCGCAGTTTCCGCAGGGGGTGCAGGGACCCTTCTTCAACGACCGCTTCGGCGACGTCTATGGCAACATCTACGCCTTCACATCGGACGGGCTGACGCCGCGCCAGTTGCGCGACTATGTCGAGGACGCCAGAACAAAAATCCTGACCGTGCCCAACGCCGGCAAGGTCGACCTCGTCGGCGCCCAGGACGAGGCGATCTATCTCGAATTCTCGACCCGCCAGATCGCCGCCCTCGGCCTCAACCAGCAAGCGATCGTGGCGAGCCTGCAGGCGCAGAACGCGATCACGCCGTCCGGCGTCATCCAGTCCGGGCCGGAGCGCATCAGCGTGCGTGTCGGCGGGCAGTTCACCTCCGAAGACAGCCTGCGCGCCATCAATCTGCGGGTCGATGACCGTTTCTTCCGCCTCAGCGACGTGGCGACGATCACGCGCGGCTATGTCGATCCGCCTACGGCGCTATTCCGCTTCAACGGCCAGGACGCGATCGGGCTCGCCATCGGCATGAAACCCAACGCCAACCTGCTCGAATTCGGCGAGGCGCTGCACAAGGAGATGGACAAGGTGCTGGCCGACCTGCCGGTCGGTGTCGGCGTGCATCTGGTGGCCGACCAGCCGGTCATCGTCGAGGAGGCCGTCTCGGGCTTTACGCGCGCGCTGTTCGAGGCGGTCGCCATCGTGCTCGCCGTGTCGTTCATCAGCCTCGGCATGCGCGCGGGCTTCGTCGTGGCGCTGTCGATCCCGCTGGTGCTGGCCATCACCTTCACGGTCATGGCTTATCTCGGCATTTCGCTGCAGCGTATTTCCCTGGGGGCGCTGATCATCTCGCTCGGGCTTCTGGTCGACGACGCGATGATCGCGGTCGAGATGATGGTGGCGCGGCTGGAGGTCGGCGACAATCTGCGCAAGGCGGCGACCTATGTCTACACATCGACCGCCTTTCCGATGCTGACCGGTACGCTGGTGACGGTCGCCGGCTTCATCCCGATCGGCCTCAACAACAGCGCCGCCGGCGAATATACCTTCACCCTGTTCGTGGTCATCGCCGTTTCGCTGCTGGTGTCATGGATCGTTGCGGTGCTGTTTGCGCCACTGCTCGGCGTCACCATCCTGCCGGCGACGATGAAAGCCAAGCATCACGACCAGCCTGGCCGCTTCACCTCGCTTTTCCGGCGCGTGCTTGTCGGCTCGGTGCGCCATCACTGGCTGACTATCATCGTCACCGTGCTTTTGTTTGCCGGCTCGATCGCCGGCTTCGGGCTGGTGCAGCAGCAGTTCTTTCCGCCATCGGACCGGCCGGAGCTGATCGTCGACTGGAACCTGCCGCAGAATGCCTCGATCGCCGATACGCGCGACCAGATGGAGCGGTTCGAGCAGCGGGCGCTGGTCGGCAATCCCGACATCGACCATTTTTCGTCCTATATCGGCCAGGGCGCGGTGCGTTTCGTGCTCGCCTATGACGTGCAGCCGGCCAACCCCTATTTCGGCCAGACCGTCATCGTCACCAAAAGCATCGCGGCCCGCAACCGGGTCAAGCCGGCGCTTGAAAAACTGCTACGCGAGGAGTTCGTCGGCACCGACGCCTTCGTCAAGCCGCTCGAACTCGGACCGCCGGTCGGCCGCCCGGTGCAATATCGCGTCGGCGGTCCCGACATCCAGACGGTGCGCGAACTGGCGCAGCAATTCGCCGGTGTCATCTCCGCCAATCCAAAGCTAGCAGCGCCGACCTTCGACTGGAACGAGCCGCAGCGTGTGCTGAGGGTCGACGTGCTGCAGGACAAGGCACGCCAGCTCGGTATCACCTCCTCCGACATCGCCAGCGCGCTGAACAGTACGGTCGGCGGCGCCACCATCACGCAGGTGCGCGACGCCACCTATCTGATCAATGTCGTGGCGCGCTCGCGTGGGTCCGAACGCGGCTCGATCGAAACCTTGCAGAACATGCAGCTGCCGACCAGTACCGGCGAGGCGATCCCGCTCGCGGCCGTCGCCAACTTCCGCTACGATCTGGAGCAGCCAACGGTGTGGCGACGCGACCGCATCCCGACCATCACCGTGCGCGCCGGACTGGTCGGCGACGTGCTGCCGGCCACCGTCGTCAACGAGTTGAAGCCGTCGGTCGATGCCTTCATCACCAAGCTGCCGCCGGGCTATTCGATCGCCACCGCCGGCTCGGTCGAGGAGAGTGCCAAAAGCCAGGGACCAATCGCCGCCGTCGTGCCGTTGATGCTGTTCGTCATGGCGACGATCCTGATGGTGCAGTTGCAGAGTTTCCAGCGCCTGTTCCTGGTGGTGGCCGTGGCGCCGCTCGGCCTGATCGGCGTGGTGGCGGCCCTGGTGCCGAGCGGAGCACCGCTCGGCTTCGTCGCCATCCTCGGCGTGCTGGCGCTGATCGGCATCCTGATCCGCAATTCGGTCATCCTGATCGTGCAGATCGAGGATCTCGTCCGGGAAGGCAAGGACCGCTGGGCCGCTGTCATCGAAGCGACGGAACACCGCATGCGGCCGATCGCGCTGACGGCCGCCGCCGCCAGCCTGGCGCTGATCCCGATCGCACGTGAAGTGTTCTGGGGGCCGATGGCCTATGCCATGATGGGCGGCATCATTGCCGGCACGGCGATTACGCTGCTGTTCCTGCCGGCGCTTTATGTGACGTGGTTCAGGATCAAGGAGCCGAAAGCCCAGGAAGAGCCACCCGTGGAGAGCGGCGAACCGGTGCAAGCCCAGACTTAAGGCTTTGGCGGGTCACTCGTTGTCGTTGGAGGGTACGGGGCGTGACTTGGCGCGCCGCCATGGCGACGATTTCGAGGCGCGCCAAGCACGCCAACGTTTCGGCAAATCGGCCAACTCCAGGATGGTTTCATCCAGTTGAACCACCTCTTGCAGGCCTACGAGCATTATTTCGCGTTCATCCCAATCTCGAATGTCGCTACTGTAGAATTGCCAACTGCCACCTTCGTCGTTGTAGCTGTCGTCGTCGTCATCTTCATGCACAACGTATGCGATCCAGTCGCCACGTTTTAATAGGCTCTTGTCCGACAACACCGCGAGATTGGGCGGATCCGCAAATTTCCATTCCTCCACGGGCAGTCCCCAAGATGGTTGTTCGGCGCAAAAGAGAAAACGAATTCAGGCGGTTCTCACAAACCCATCGCTGGCCCGCAAAAGATTGCGCGTATAATCCTTGGTCACGCGGCGTTCGACAAGTTCAGCCGCCGCCAGATTCTCCACCGCCTCGCCGCTTTGCATCACCATCAGCCGCTCGCACATATGGGTGATGATGGCGAGGTCGTGGCTGACCATCAGGAAGGTCAGCTTGCGCCGCTTGCGTACCTCTTCCAACAGGTTGAGCACTTCCGCCTGCACCGAGGCATCGAGCGCCGAGGTCGGCTCGTCGAGCAGCAGGATCGACGGTTCGAGAATGAGTGCACGCGCAATCGCCACGCGCTGGCGCTGGCCGCCGGAGAGCTGGTGCGAATAGCGGAACCGAAAACCGTTGCCGAGGCCGACCTCGTCGAGCGCCCGCTGGATGCGCTTTTCGCCGTCGGCAAACCCATGGATGGCAAGCGGCTCCTGCAGCAGACGGTCGACGGTCTGGCGCGGGTGCAGCGAGCCGTACGGATCCTGGAAGACCATCTGCACTTCGCGGTAGAAGGCCTTGTCGCGGCGTGCGCCGAGCGTCTTGCCGTTGACGGCGATGCCGCCCGAAGCGACCGGTGCAAGGCCGGCGATGGCCCGCAGCAGCGTCGATTTGCCAGAGCCGGATTCACCGACCAGGCCGAAGGATTCGCCCGGCTGCACGTCGAGGCTGACGCCCTTCAGTGCGCGAAAACGGTCGAAGATCACTTCCAGCCTGTCGACGGCAATCGCGGAAGTCATACCGCCCACTCCGGCTTGCGGTCGAGCACCGGCAGCGGGTGGCGGTCGGCGCCGATCTTGGGCATGCAATTGAGCAAGCCGCGCGTGTAGGGATGCTGGGCATGGCCGAGTTCGGACGCCTTGAGCTGCTCTACCACCTTGCCGGCATACATGACGATGACGCGGTCGCAGAAGGACGAGACCAGGCGCAGATCGTGCGAGATGAAGATCAGCCCCATGCCGCGCTCACTGACCAGCCGGTCGAGAATGCCGAGCACATCAAGCTGCACGGTGACGTCGAGCGCCGAGGTCGGCTCGTCGGCGATCATCATTTCCGGACCGGCGATCAGCATCATGGCGATCATGGCGCGCTGGCCCATGCCGCCCGAAACTTCATGCGGATGCAGGTTGAAGACGCGAGAGGGATCACGGATCTGCACCGCCTCCAGCATGGCCAATGCGCGGTCGCGTGCCTCGGCCTTGCCGACCTTTTCATGGGTGCGCAGGGTCTCGACGATCTGGCGGCCGATGCTCATGACAGGGTCGAGCGAATATTTCGGGTCCTGCAGGATCATGGCGATGCGTTTGCCGCGCAGCTTCCGACGTTCGCGCGCCGAGACGCTGAGCAGGTCGATGCCGTCGAAGGCGAGCTTGTTGGCCGATATCCAGGCCTGCGGCGGCGTCAGCCCCATGATGGCGCGGCCGGTTTGCGATTTTCCCGAGCCCGACTCGCCGACGATGCCGAGCCGTTCGCGGCCGAGCGAAAAGGAAACGCCGCGCACCGCCTCGATTAGACCGGTGCGGGTCGGGAAGGTGACGCGCAGGTCGTCGACGTCGAGAAGCGTCTTCGTTTCCCTGCTCATTGGTCACCACTGCGAGGATCGAGCGCGTCGCGCAGGCCGTCGCCGAGCAGGTTGAAGCCGAGGCTGACGATGAGGATGGCGAAGCCCGGCGCACCGGCCACCCACCACTGGTCGAGCACGAAGCGGCGACCCGACGCGATCATCGTGCCCCATTCGGGCAGCGGCGGTTGCGCGCCGAGGCCGAGGAAACCGAGCCCGGCGGCGGTCAGGATGATGCCGGCCATGTCGAGCGTCACCCTGACGATCAGGGACGAAATGCAAAGCGGCATGATATGGCGCAGCACGATGCGGAAGGGCGAGGCGCCCATCAGCTGCACCGCCTTGATGTAATCGGAATTGCGCACCGTCAGCGTCTCTGCCCGCGCGATGCGGGCGTAGGGCGGCCATGAGGTGATGGCGATGGCCAGCACCGCATTCTCGATGCCGGGGCCAAGTGCTGCGACAAAGGCCAGCGCCAGGATCAGCTTGGGAAAGGCGAGGAAGATGTCCGTGATGCGCATCAGGATGGCATCGGTCCAGCCGCCGGCATAGCCGGCCACCGTGCCGACCAGAAGGCCGATCGGTGCCGCGATGATGGCGACCAGGATGACCACATAAAGGGTCCAGCGCGAGCCGTAGAGGATGCGCGACAGGATATCGCGGCCGAGATCATCGGTGCCGAACCAGTGCTCGGCGCTCGGCGCCAGCAGGCGCGCGTTCTTCAGGTCGCCGAACGTCGGAGAATAAGGTGCCAGCACGCCGGCAAGGGCGGCAACGACCAGCAGGGCAACGATGATGAGCAGGCCGAGAAAGGCCAGACGGTTGGCGGAAAAGCGCCGCCACGCCACATAGGCGCGACCGAGCCTTGCCTGCATGCGCGAGGCCGGCCGCTCGCTGAGCAGCCAGTCGCGACGGGAGAGAGGGCGGGCGTCGGAGGCGGTCATGACGATGCCTCTTGGTACTGTCGACCCCCACTCCGGCCCGCTTCGCAGACCACCTCTCCCCCGCTCGACGGGGGAGATGAAAGGCGCCGGGCGTGCGACCGGCTTTTCCTCTCCCCCGGGCAGGGGGAGAGGTGGCCCGAAGGGCCGGAGTGGGGGTGATTGGCCGCAGCAATTCCAGGAAAAGTGTGAAACGGTTTTCCGTCCGGAATTGCGTAAAAATAAGGAGTTAGAGCGGGTCGCCGTTTCCGTGAAACGGTGAACTGCTCTAGGCCCGAAAGTGGAATACCTCTGCTCATTGAACCTTCGTCCTCGGATCGAGCACCCGATACAGCAGGTCGGAGAGGAGATTGATGGCGATGAACACCGAGCCGATGACGATGGTGCCGCCGAGCACCGCATTCATGTCTGCGTTCTGCAGCGAGTTGGTGATGTAGAGGCCGATGCCCGGCCACGAGAACACGGTTTCGGTGAGCACCGAGCCTTCGAGCAGCCCGGCATAGGAGAGCGCGATCACCGTCACCATCGGCACCGCCGCATTGCGCAGCGCGTGGCCCCAGATGATGCGGGTTTCCGACAGGCCCTTGGCGCGCGCCGCGACGATGTATTCCTGCGACAGTTCGTTGAGCATGAACGAGCGCGTCATGCGGCTGATATAGGCGAGCGAGAAGTAGCCGAGCAGCGATGCCGGCAGGATGATGTGGCGGAAGGCGTCGTAAAACACGTCCCACTGCCCCTGCATCGCGGAGTCGAGGAGATAGAAGCCGGTGATCGGCGTAAAAGTGTATTCGTAGACGACGTCGAGCCGCGCCGGGAAGGCAACCCATTGCAGCTTGGCGTAAAACAGCACCAGCGCCAGCAGGCCGAGCCAGAAGATCGGCACGGAATAACCGATCAGGCCGATGACGCGCACGATCTGGTCGATGAGGCTGCCGCGCTTGACCGCCGCCAGCACGCCGAGCGGCACGCCGAACAGCGCCCCGATAAGCGTTCCCAGCGTCGCCAGTTCGGTGGTTGCCGGAAGCGCCCGGCGAATGTCGGTCATGACCGGATTGGTGGTCAGCACGGAGACGCCGAAATTACCGTTCAGGGCATTTTTCACATAGATGTAGAACTGCTCGATCAACGGCAGATCGAGGCCCATCTCGCGGCGCGTGCGCTCGACGACATTGGCCGGCGCCCGGTCGCCGAGCACCGCCAGCACCGGGTCGATCGGAATGACGCGGCCGATGAAGAAGGTGACTGCGAGCAGACCAAGATAGGTCGTGATCGCAATGACCAGGAAACGGCCAAGCGATGACGCAATAGCGACGGCGCGGGCGCTGCCACGCCCCGCCGCCACTTCCTTTTCAACCGTGCTCATGCGGCGTGTCCGCGAGCACTATTCCTTGGACACCGGCCCGACGAAATTGCTGTCGAAGCTCGGGCCGAGCGCAAAGCCCTTGAGGTTCTTGCGCAGGCCGGCCACTTCCAGCTGCTGGTGGATGACGACGAAGGGGCTGGTGTCGAGGATTTTCTTCTCGAGATCCTTGTACATGTCAGCGCGTTTACCGGCGTCCTTCTCGAGCAGTGCTGCTTCCGTTTCCTTGGTCAGGTCCGGAATGTCCCAGGCGTTGCGCCAGGCGAGCGTCTTGGACTTGCCCGCATCCGAATTGTCCGGGTTCGAGGCAAAGGTCTGGGCGTTGGAATTCGGGTCGAAATAGTCCTGGCCCCACTGGCCGATATAGATGTCGTGGTTGCGGGCGCGATATTTGGTCAGCGTCTGCTTGCCGTCGCCCGGGATGATCTCGAGCTTGATGCCGGCCTGGCCAAGCGTCTGCTGGATCGATTCCGCCATGCCGGTCGTCGGCTGGCCGGTGCGTACGTCCATGGTTACGCTGAAGCCGTCGGGCAGACCGGCCTTGGCCAGCAACTCCTTGGCCTTGGCGACATCGAGCTTGAACGGATTCTCATCCAATTCGCCGAGCACGCCCTTGGGCAGGAAGGTCTGGTGGATTTCGCCGATGCCCTTGAGGATCGTCGAGCTCAGCGCATCGTAGTCTACCAGGTATTTGAACGCTTGGCGTACCTCCGGCTTGGCAAGGTTGGCATTCTTCTGGTTGAGGCTGATGTAATAGACCGTGCCCTTCGGCGCGCTGGTCGAGGTCAGATCAGCATTCTTGGCGATGGCGTCGAGATCGTTCGGCTCGAGATTGCGGGCAACGTCGATGTCGCCGGCTTCGAGCGCCAGGCGCTGGCCCGAGCTTTCCTTCATGTTGCGGTAGATGACGCGGGCAAGTTTGGCCTTCTCGCCGTAGTAATTGTCGTTGCGCTCGAGAACGACTGCCTCATTGGCGCGCCATTCGCGCAGCTTGAAGACGCCGGAGCCGGCATAGCCGGTCTTCAGCCAGGCATTGCCGAAATCATTGTCCCATTTGTAGTCGGCGCTCGGCGTGACCGCCGCGACATGTTCCTTGACCAGCTTGGCGTCGACCACCGAAGCGACCGTTGCCGACAGGCAGTTCAGGACGAAGCTCGGGGCATAAGCCTTGTCGACGGTGAACTGGAAGGTGGTCTCGTCGACCGCCTTGGCCTTCTCGGCGACGTTGTCGCCGCTGATGCCGAATTGGCCGATGATGAAGGCCGGGCTCTTGTCGAGCTTGACGGCGCGTTCGAACGACCAGGCGACGTCGGCCGCGGTGATCGGGTTGCCGGAAGCGAATTTCAGGCCGGGCTTGAGTTTGAACGTGTAGGTCAGGCCGTCATCGGAGACGGTCCAGCTTTCGGCGAGGTCGCCCTTGACCTTGGAGGTGTCGCTGAGGTCGAGACGGACAAGCAGATCATAGGTGTTGCCGGTGACCTCGGCGGTCGACAGCTCGAACGCCTCGCCCGGATCCATGGAGATGATGTCGTCGATCGCGAAACCTTCGACCAGCGTGTCGGCGGGCGTGACCGCACCGGCGGGCGCGCCGGCCAGAAGCAGCGCGGACATGGCTGCACCCGCCAGCAGGAAGCGAGAGCGTAGAGCAAACTTTTCCATCATCATCGTGATCGTTCCCTGTTTTGTTGTTTGTTGACCTGAGTTCCCGGCTCAGGGTTGTGGAATTCTTTTCGGGCCTTGAGACGGCCCCACTGACCTCTTACCGTTGCGGTTTTTGTCCAGTTGGTCAACACCATATCCGGCGGCCTCGTGGCGGGCAACGAGCATTTATACGACGGCTCAATGGGCCAGAAAGGCCGGTGGATGTCGACGCATAAGCCAGCCAATAGAGGCTGCCGATCGGGGAAAATCTGGCGAATGTCGCGGCTACTTCAGCGCCGCGACCAAGCCGGCGTCAGGGAAGCAGGTGGCGGCGCGGCCGTTCTTGGCTTGCCAAGCGCCGATCGAACGGCGGGTCTTGAAGCCGGGCAGGCCATCGGCGCTGCCGACATCATAGCCCTGGGCTTCCAGCGCGCGTTGCAGAGCGGCGATGTCCGAACGGTGGAGCCCGCCAACCGCGCCCCAGCTGCCGGCGAAATTGCCATCGCCATGGGCGATGCGGTCGGCGCCGTGGCCGATGAACAGCGCGTAGAGGTCGCTGGTGTTGTATTGCTTCAGCACGTAGAAATTGGGTGTCGCGATAAAGGCCGGGCCGCTGCGCCCTGCCGGCATCAACAGAAAACCCTCGGCCTTCAGCTCACTTGCCGGAAACGGTTTGCCGCCAACGCGCTTGATGCCCATATCAGCCCATTGCGAGATTTTCTTGCCCTGGTCCGGGCCTTCCAGCGAACAGGAAACGCTTTCCGGCACCGTCACCTCGAAACCCCAGCCACGGCCCTTTACCCAACCGTAATGGACGAGATAATTGGCGATCGAGGCCAGCACGTCCGGCGTCGAGTTCCAGATGTCGGCGCGGCCGTCGCCGTCGAAATCGACGGCATGTTTCAGGAACGAGGTCGGCATGAATTGCGGCTGGCCGAGCGCTCCGGCCCAGGACGATTTCATCGCGCCGACCGGAGCCAGCCCGCGCTCGACGATCTCGAGTGCAGCAAGCAACTCGGTGCGGAAGAAGTCCTTCCTGGTCGACATGAACGCCTTGGTGCCCAGCACCTCGAAGGCGTCGTAGGGTATTTTTGCCGCGCCGAATCCGGTCTCGCGGCCCCAGATCGCCAGCAGCACTTCGCCCGGCACGCCGTAGCGCTTTTCGATTGATGCAAGTGTCCTGGCATTGGTGGCTTCGCGCGCCCGCCCGCCCGCCGTCACCGCGCGAACGGTCTTCTCGGCGAAATAGGCGCCGGGTGAGCCGAATTCGGCCTGATGCTGCTTCCGCGGCGTGGTCGCCTTATCGCCCGGCTTGACCAAGTCCGGCAGCTTCAGATTGGGCTTGATGCCGTCAAAGGCGGCATCGAAGGTGGTTTTGGAAATGCCTTTCGCCCTTGCTTGCGGCCAAAGGTCGTTCTGCAGCCAGGCGCGGAACTGGTCGTCGATCTTTGCGGCGGAGGCGGGAGCGGAAATGAAGAGACTGGCCAGCGCGGCCAGAAGAAATGCAGAGATGACATTGCGAAGGTTGTGTTCTGCGGCAGTCATCTCAGCAAGCATCCCCGCCAATTGCGTCAAAACGCCGTCCGCGAGCGCAGCGCCGCGGCCAGCGTGCCCTCGTCGAGATAGTCGAGTTCGCCGCCGACCGGCACGCCATGCGCGAGCCGTGTCACCTTGATGTCGAAGCCGGACAGCTGATCGGTGAGGTAATGCGCGGTCGTCTGGCCCTCCACCGTCGCATTGACGGCGAGGATGATCTCCTTGACCTCGCCACCGGCGACGCGGTCGACCAGCGAGCGCATGTTGAGCTGGTCGGGGCCGATGCCGTCGAGCGGCGACAGCGTGCCGCCGAGTACGTGGTAGCGCACATTCATCGCCGCCGCGCGCTCCAGCGCCCACAGGTCGGAGACGTCCTCGACGACGATGATGGTGCCGGCGTCACGGCGCGGGTCGGTGCAGATCATGCAAGGGTCCGATGTGTCGACATTGCCGCAGGTCGAGCAGATGCGCACCTTGTCGGCCGCTTCGGCCATGGCGGCGGCCAGCGGCGACAAAAGCTGCTCCTTCTTCTTGATCAGATGAAGGGCCGCACGCCTGGCCGACCGGGGACCCAGCCCCGGCACCTTGGCCAGGAGCTGGATCAGACGTTCGATCTCGGGACCGGCGATTCGCTTCGACATCGCTCTGATCTAGGATTTTTCAGAGCGCTTTGGAACATCCGCATACGCATGACCGCCATATTGGCCTTGGCGGACCAAAATGGGCAGGGCCTATGGGGACCATGGAGAGCAGATCAGTTGGTTTCGAGCGGCCGGCCCTGGCTGACGATCATCGCGCCGACAGCGTCGGTGTTCTCAGGCGTCGACTGGAATCCCATAGACGCCTCTTGCGGCGCTTCCTCGACCGAGGAGATGACCCTTGTCCTTGTGTTCAAGGTTCCGCCAAAACGGGCGGCATCCGGTTCCTCCATCGGCTCCTGCATCGCCACCACCGTCGGCTCCGCCGAGACACGCGCGGATTTCGCGGTCGGCGCGGCGGCCGCGGTCAAATAGGTCTGCTGGGCAGGGACGGACCGGACGGTCGCCGGCTTGGCCGGACGCACCGGCTCGGCGGACGCGACCATCGTCACCGGCTCCGCTGGCTTCTGCGGCGCCGCCGAGGCAATGGCGACCTGCGGCTCGTCCGGCAGCGGCTGCCAGTTGCGGCCGCGCTTCTCGTAGAAGGCATTGCCGCCGGCAACCATGGTGTAGTGCATGTTCTTGTAGGGGAAGCGTAAGCCGGCGGTGTGGAAGAACATGGTGTTCTTGAGCTTGGCCTTGCGCTCACCCTTGAGCACCGCCTCGGCAGCCTCTTCGACATCGGGCATTGCGCGTGAATTCATCGGCCTTGTCATGACGCCGGGGGCGAACTGCCCGCGCTCGCCCACCACCTGGCAGATGGTGCTGCCGTGCTTGCCGGAGCGCAGCCGGTTCATCACCACCGTGCCGACCGCGATCATGCCGTCGCGGCTCGATCGGTTGGATTCAAAGAACATCGCCCGTTCCAGGCATTCCTTGTCCTTCGGCGTGTGGCTGTAGGCCCGTGAGCTGAGGAAACCCGGCGTGATGGCGTCGGTCAGGCTGGCGACGGACATGCCGTGTGACGTGGTCTGGCTGCAGGCAGCCAAAAACAGGGGTGAAATGACGGCGCAGAGCAACAGCGGCGTCTTCCATCGCGTGGCAATCAACAGGTAACCCTCTCACTTCCATGCCCGCCCCCAGGCTGCGGCAAGAATGAGACACTTTCGGGCAAAATGATGGCCAAAACGTTATTGATGAGGCTCTGTTGCCAAATTGGTACAGCTGCATGGCCTAAAAGTGAATTAGTGCCCCACTGTAATGGCCGCCGGCTGGCCGGGCTCAAGCTCCTCGACCTTCTCCGAAAACAGGCCGCGCCGGAGGAACAGCGTCCGCGCCTCCCTGGCCGTCGGCGCGATCTTTGCCGGCCAGTCGCTGTCTATGAACTCAGCCTTGGTGAAGTCCGGATTTGTCTCGCTTGCCGCCTCCAGGAATTCGGCGATCTCCAGCACGATCGCGCGCTCGTCCTTTGAAAGCGCCGATGTGCCGGCTTCGATCGACGGGCGATGGACGAAATCCTCGAACAGATAGAAATAACCCTTGATGCCGACGAGATCGACGCCGTCGTCACAATCGGCCAGGATTTCCAGGATCTCGTAGATCCTGTTGCGGATACGCTGCTCGATCAGTCTTTCGGAGGGCTCTTCGGTCATGGCGATCATGGGCGCGCGCGCCGAATGCTAGAAGGGCAGTTTCATTCCCGGCGGGATCGGCAGACCTGCGGTCAGCGCCTTGGTCTTTTCCTGCATGATCTGCTCGACCTTGGTCTTGGCGTCGTTGTGAGCGGCCAGCACCAGGTCTTCCAGGATTTCGACATCGTCTTCCTTGAACAGAGACGGATCGATCTTCAGCGACTTCATCTCGAATTTTCCGGTCAGCGTCACATTGACCAGGCCGCCGCCGGCCTGGCCGGACGCTTCCAGCGTGGCGATCTCGTCCTGCATGGCCTGGAACTTGGCCTGCATTTCCTTCGCCTTGCCCATCAGGCCGAGAAGATCTTTCATGGTCGGGTCCTTTGCGGATTCGTGGCTGGATCAGGTTTCATCGTCGTCAGCCGGCGGCTCTACCGGCACTTCAGCCTCTGTCGTTTCGGCTTCCGGCGCGTCTGGAATGCGCACGTCGATGATCTTGGCACCGGGAAAGCGCGCCAGGATGGCGGCCACGGTGGGATCGCTCTTGGCATCGAGAAATGCCGTCTCGCGTTTGGCCGATTCCATTTCGGCGAGCGTCTGGCCGCCCTCTTCCTTTGACAGCGAGACCAGCCAGCTGCGGCCGGTCCAGGCGCGAAGCTTCGTCGTCAGGTCGTTGAGCAGCATCTTGGGCGCATCGCTGGTCAGGCCGACGTCGATGCGGCCGGGCTCGATACGCACGAACCGGATGCAGCTCTTGACCAGCACCTTGAAGGCGATGTCGCGTTGCGCATCGGCCAGGGCAATGATGTCGGCCAGCGATTTCAGCGGCGCCGATTCCATGGCAGGCTCCGGCGGAGCGACGTAGGCAATGGGAGCAGGCGAGGCCTCGACCAGCCGCATGCTCTGTGCCCCGCCCGATCCGGATGGCATGCGCGTCTGCGCCACCGCGCCGGCACCACCGCCATTGCCGGAACTTGCCGGCGTCCCATTCGGGCGCGGCGCGCCATTCTGCATGGGCGCAGCGCCCTCGAGCGATCTCAGCGCCTCGTCCAGCGTCGGCAGATCGGCGGCATGCGCCAGCCGGATCAGCACCATTTCGGCGGCACTCACCGGCCGGTTGGAGGACTGCACTTCGGGAATGCCCTTGAGCAGCATCTGCCATGTCCGCGACAGCACCCTGACCGACAGCGTCCTGGCGAAATCGGCGCCGCGCTGCCGCTCGTCCTCAGATAGCGAGGCATCCTCGATGGCCGTCGGCACGAAACGCAGCCGGGTGACGAGATGGTTGAATTCGGCAAGATCGGTCAGCACGGCGGCTGGATCGGCGCCGGTGTCATATTGCGCACGGAATTCGCCAAGGGCTGCCGCCACATCGCCCTTCATCACATGTTCGAACAGGTCGACGATGCGGGCGCGGTCGGCGAGCCCGAGCATCGCCCGAACCGCATCGGCGCCGACAGAGCCGGCGCCATGGGCAATCGCCTGGTCGAGGATGGAAAGCGAATCACGGGCCGAGCCTTCGGCGGCGCGCGCGATCATCGCCAGCGCGTCGTCGTCGACAGAAATGCCTTCCTGGGCCGAGATCGAGGACAGATGCGCGACCAGCGCGCCGGCGTCGATGCGCCTCAGGTCGAAGCGCTGGCAGCGCGACAGGACGGTGATCGGGACCTTGCGGATTTCGGTGGTGGCGAAGATGAATTTGACGTGCGGCGGCGGCTCTTCCAGCGTCTTCAGCAGGCCGTTGAAGGCCTGCGTCGACAGCATGTGCACTTCGTCGATGATGTAGACCTTGTAGCGGGCCGAGACCGGCGCATAGCGCACGCGCTCGATGATATCCCTGATGTCGTCGATGCCGGTGTGCGAGGCGGCGTCCATCTCGATGACGTCGACATGGCGGCCTTCCATGATCGCCTGGCAATGTTCGCCGAGGACGGCGAGGTCGACCGAAGGCTGGTCGATATCGGCGGTTTTATAATTCAGGGCCCGCGCGAGTATGCGCGCCGTCGTGGTCTTGCCGACGCCGCGCACGCCGGTCAGCATCCAGGCCTGGGCGATGCGGCCGGTGGCAAAGGCGTTGGTGAGGGTGCGCACCATCGGCTCCTGGCCGACCAACCCGGAAAAATTCGAAGGACGGTACTTGCGCGCCAGCACGCGATAGGCGGCGGCCTTGCCTATCTCCAGGCTTTTTGGTCCCGAATTTCCGGCTTCGCTCATACGCCCGTAAAGCTCCAAATGGCCGCGCCCGAAGGCGGCCGATTCCTGCGCATAGTCTCGCCCGCGCTGCAATGCGTCGTCAATGTCGCGAGAGGGGCCGATGAGGTGGGAGGCTGGAACAATGACCCGTTCCGGGCTCGTTAGGGCTGCTTCCTTCCGGACCTGACCCGGTTGGCGAGTGGATCGTCCACCACCAACCTCCCGCTTTCCATATCGGCAATTGCGCGACGAAATGCAAGTCCGCCGAAGAAATCGTTAAATGTCGAATCGGCGCACCAAACCGTGAGGGCGCAATGATTCGCTTGCAGCCCCCTTGCCGCCGCTCTAGCCTTCATGTGTTGAGCAAACCAAGAAAAGCAAGGGAAACGCCGATGTTGCCGGGCCTGGAGGCCGGATTTACGCTGGACGCACGGCTGGAGGCGGACAGCGAACAGTTGATGTGGCTTGGGCTGTGCGAATTGCGGGTGATGAACGACCGCCGCTGGCCATGGCTGCTGCTGGTGCCGCAGCGGCCCGGCGCGGAGGAAATCCATGACATGACGCCGCTCGACCAGGCGATGCTGACCTTCGAGACCAATATGGTGGCGCAGGCGCTGAAGAAGGCGACCGGCTGCGCCAAGATCAACACCGGCGCGCTCGGCAACATCGTGCGCCAGCTGCACATCCATGTCATCGCGCGTTCGGAAGGCGATCCCGGCTGGCCAGGCCCTGTGTGGGGACATGGCCTGCGAGAGCCCTATCAACGTTCCGACTTGCGACGGTTTGCCGAAACGATCAAGGCGGCGCTATAAGCGTTCCCAGTGTCCATCCCTCAACATATTCCAGAGTCCCCATGAGCTTCCGCCTGTTTGACGCGCCTTTGCGCGAGCCGAGCCAGTTCGTCGGCTTCGCCGGCAACACGATCGACCGGCAGTCCGAGAACCGGGCCGACGACTCGGTCGACAAGGCGCTGGCCGATCCGGCGACGCGGCTGCTTCTGATGCATGGCGGCCGGCTCTATCTGAAGCTCGGCGATGGCGGCGCTCTCGATCCCTGGTTCGGCGCCACCGAGAGCGAGCCCTTCAAGGTTTCCCTGGCGCAAGGCATCCTGCTCGGCTTTTCCGAACGAGGACCGGTGCTGGCCGTGCCCGCCGGCGTCGAACCCGAACAGCTTCCGGAAACAGTCAAGGCCATCGACTACCGCTCGGTCTACATGCAAGGGCTGATCGACGAGGCGGCGGCTGGCGCGATGGCGCAAGGGGCGGCCCTGCTTGCCTGGCATGCCAGCCATCGCTTCTGCAGCAAATGCGGTACAGAATCGCAGATGCGGGCGGGCGGCTACAAGCGCCATTGCCCGAATTGCGGCACCGAGCATTTTCCGCGCACCGACCCGGTGGCGATCATGCTGACGGCAACGCGGGAGAAGTGCCTGCTCGGGCGCGGCCGGCATTTCGCGCCGGGCATGTACTCGGCCCTTGCCGGCTTCATCGAGCCGGGCGAGACGATCGAGGCGGCGGTGCGCCGCGAGACGCTGGAAGAGGCCGGCATCCGGCTTGGCCGCGTCGTCTACCACGCCAGCCAGCCCTGGCCGTTTCCCTATTCGCTGATGATCGGCTGCTTCGGCGAGCCGCTCAACGACGACATCCAGGCCGATCTCAACGAGCTTGAGGACTGCCGCTGGTTTTTTCGCGACGAGGTGCGCCTGATGCTGGAAAGGACGCACAAGGACAATCTGGTCACGCCGCCGAAAGGCGCCATTGCGCATCACCTTATCCGCGCTTGGGTCGACTCGGAATGATGGCAGCGAACACCGAAAGACATTGCAGGAGCAGGACATGATCCGTCACACCGTCGTTTTCACGCTGAAGCATCCGCCGCATTCGCTGGAGGAAAAGCGGTTCCTGGTCGACGCCAAGAAAATCCTCACCGCGATCAGAGGCGTTACGCATTTCGAGCAATTGCGGCAGATCAGCCCCAAGAACGACTATCGTTTCGGCTTCTCGATGGAGTTCGCCAACCAGGCCGCCTACAACAGGTACAACGACCATCCCGACCATGTCGCCTTCGTGCGCGACCGCTGGGTGCCGGAGGTCGAGACCTTCATGGAGATCGACTATGTGCCGCTAGGCGCGGTGATCTAGGGGATGGTCCCGAAAAGTGGAAACCGGTTTTCTAGGACAAACGGTTCGTTTGTCCGGAGATCATGCCCAGTAGCGATCAGTCCGCCACCTTCCACTGCTCACGCGACTCACTGGCCGGATAGACGCCCAGAATCCGCACTTCGCGCGAGAAGAAACGAAGCTCGTCCAGCGCCAGCTTGACCAGCGGGTCGTCGGGATGGCCCTCAATGTCGGCGTAAAACAGCGTCGCCGTGAAAGCGCCCAGCTGGTAGCTCTCCAGCTTGGTCATGTTGATGCCGTTGGTGGCGAAGCCGCCCATCGCCTTGTAGAGCGCGGCCGGCACGTTGCGGACGCGGAAGATGAAGGTCGTCATCATCTTGACGTCGGGCGAAGGGCGCTCGGCCCATTGCTTGTTCTTGGTCAGGACGACAAAGCGGGTGACGTTTGAGTCGGTGTCCTCGACATTTTGCTCGATGATATCGAGCCCGTAGAGGGTCGCTGCCAGGGCCGGCGACAGCGCCGCCATGGTGCGGTCCTTGACCTCGGAGACCATCTTGGCGGCGCCAGCCGTGTCGCCGGCGACGATCGCCTTCCAGCCGTTCTTGCGGATGTATTTGCGGCACTGGCCAAGCGCGTGGATGTGGCTGTGCACCGTCTTGATCTCGTCGCGCTTGACGCCCGGCAGCACCATCAGCTGGAAATGGATGGGCAGGAAATATTCGCCGATGATGTGCAGCTTCGATTCCGGCAGGAGATGATGGATATCGGCGACGCGCCCGGCAATGGTGTTCTCGATCGGGATCATGGCGAGGTCGGCCTTGCCGGTCTCGACCGCGCTGAACGCATCCTCGAAGGTCGGGCAGGGCAACGGCTCCATCGAAGGGAACATGTTGCGGCTGGCGGTGTCGGAATTGGCGCCCGGCTCGCCCTGGAAGGATATTCTGTTGGTCTTTTCAGGCATGCCGATATCTCAGGTTGAAAGGATCTGTCTGGCGCGTTCGAGGTCTTCCGGCGTGTCGACGCCGAGCGGCAGCGACTGGACGATCTCGGCGTCGATGCGCATGCCGGCTTCCAGCGCCCGCAACTGCTCCAGTCGCTCGCGCCGTTCGAGCGGCGACGGCTTCAGCGCGACGAAACGCTCGAGTGCTTCGCGGCGATAGGCGTAGAGGCCGACATGATGGTAGAGCGGCCCCTCGCCCCAAGGCGCCGTGGCACGGGTGAAATAGAGCGCCCTCAGCCTGCTGCCGGAAAGCGGCGAGCCAACGATCTTGACGACATTGGGATTGGCCTTTTCCTCGTCACGGACGATCTCGACGCCGAGCGTGGCGATGTCCACCGCACTGTCCTCGAAAGGCCTGAGCGACGCGGCGATGATCTGGGGATCGATCGTCGGCAGGTCGCCTTGTACATTGACGACGGTTTCGACCTTGCGCCCGGGGTCGAGCGCGATCAGCGCCTCGTGGATGCGGTCGGAGCCGGATTCGTGATCCATGCGCGTCATCACGGCCTCGAAACCGTGCGCGCGCACCGCCTGCGCCACGCTTTGGGTGTCGGTCGCCACCACCACCCGTCCAAGGCCGGCTTCGGCGGCACGGCGGGCGACATGGACGATCATCGGGGCGCCTGCGATGTCGGCCAGCGGCTTGCCCGGCAGGCGGGTCGAAGCCATGCGGGCCGGGATCAGGATCAGCGTGGACATTTCGGGTGCAAGGCGTCTCGAAAGAGGACAGGGAAAGTGGCAAAAGGTCTCACTGGAAGCGCCCTTATAGGTGTTGCAACGCCGCAGCAAAAGACCTAGTTTCCGCCCGATTTGACCGCCCTGGCAGGACGGGTCACGATACCGACGGACGGAGTGGACGGTTCTGTCCGCCGGAAAAGGGAGCAAGGGGCGTATGGATTCCAACGAAGTCAACAAACTGCTCGCCGGATTGCTCGGAACCGTTTTCGTCGTCTTCTCGGTCGGCATTGTGTCGGACGCGCTGTTTGCCTCGCCGGCGCCGGAAAAGCCCGGTTTCGCCATCGAGGCCGCCGAGCCCGCCGAGGGCGGCCCGGCCGCTCCTGCAGCAGCCGAAAAGCCGATCGCAGATCTTTTGGCCAACGCAAGTGTCGAACAAGGCGCTGCCATCTTCAAGAAGTGCCAGGCCTGCCATTCCGGCGAAAAAGGCGGTCCGAACAAAGTCGGCCCCGACCTGTGGGACATCGTCGACCGTCCGGTCGCCTCTCACGAGGGCTTCGCATATTCGGCGGGGATGAAGGAATATTCCAAGGGCGGCACAGAGAAGTGGACCTACGATAACCTCAACCACTTCATCACGTCGCCCAAGAAGGACGTGAAAGGCACAGCGATGGGCTTTGCCGGCCTGCCGAAGGAAGAAGACCGCGCCAACGTTATCGCCTATCTGCGCACGCTGTCGGACAATCCCAAGCCGCTGCCGGCACCGGGTGCCGCCGCCGATGCAGGCGCGCCCGCCAAGCCTGCCGATGCAGCCGCTCCGGCAAAGCCGGCTGAGGGTGCCGCGCCGGCCGCTCCCGCCGCCCCGGCTCCGGCCGCACCGGCACCGGCGCCTGCCCAATAGCCAGATATCATCTCGACGACCTTGAAAAAGCCGGGTTCAGCCCGGCTTTTTTGTTGGGAAAACCGCATAGGCGGCGACAAAGCCGCGCATGGCGGTTTTCACGAGCGCCAAATCATCTAGATTGCCATGAACGGGCATTGCGAAGAGGATAGTGCATGACGGTTGGCCGAACGCTTCTCAAGTCGTTGCTGGCGGCAGCCCTTCTGGCGGCGGGCTTGCAGGGTGCCCGCGCCGACGAATGGCGCACCACCTCATCGCTGATCGGCGAGTCCAAATACGGCGCCAATTTCCAGCACTACGACTACGTCAACCCGAACGCGCCCAAGGGCGGCACGCTGAATTCGGTGGTGCCAGGCACATTCGACAGCTTCAACCCCTACATCGTCCAGGGATCACCGGCCGCGGGCCTGGTCGGGTTCGGCGGCGGCGTGCTCTACGACACGCTCATGGAGCAGGCGACCGACGAAGGCAGCACCAGCCATCCGCTGATCGCCGATGCCTACAAATATCCTGATGATTATTCCTCCGCGACCTACCGGCTCGATCCGCGCGCCAAATGGCATGACGGCCAGCCGATCACCGTCGATGACGTGATCTGGTCGTTTCATGTGCTCAAGGCCAACAG
The DNA here is from genome assembly GCF_055811675.1 of Mesorhizobium sp. WSM4808. NCBI lineage: Bacteria > Pseudomonadati > Pseudomonadota > Alphaproteobacteria > Hyphomicrobiales > Phyllobacteriaceae > Mesorhizobium > Mesorhizobium sp. WSM4808. The sequence continues at coordinate 282,506 of NZ_JBVVQX010000004.1, read as the reverse complement.
CCCGCAATACAGCCGCTATTTTGAAAATGTCACCGATGCGGTGGCGATTTCGGATCGCGAGGTGGAGTTCCATTTCAACCAGAAGGGCAATCGCGAACTGCCCAAGATCATCGGCGACCTTGCCGTGCTGCCGAAACATTGGTGGGAAGGCACCGATGCCAACGGCAAGAAGCGAGACGTAACCAAGCCGACGCTGGAAATTCCGCTCGGTTCGGCCGCCTACAAGATCGCCAGCTTCAAGCCGGGTTCGGAAATCATCTGGCAGCGTGTGCCGGACTATTGGGCGGCCAAGCTGCCGGTGAAGATCGGCCGTGAGAATTTCGACACCCGACGCTACACCTATATCCTGGACGACAACGCTGCCTGGCTCGCCTTCACCAAGGGTGGGCTGGAAGACATCAACCGCGAATACAGTTCGCGCAAATGGGCGACGGCTTACAATTTCCCGGCATTCCAAGCCGGCGATGTCATCAAGAAGGATTTCCAGACCCAGGCGCCGGAACCGATGCAGGGCTTCGTCCTCAACCAGCGGCGGCCGCTGTTCCAGGACCGGCTGGTGCGTGAAGCGCTGACCATTCCGTTCGATTTCGAGAGCATGAACCGCACACTGTTCTTCGGCTTCAACACCCGCACGTCGAGCTATTTCCAAGGCACCGAACTGGCCTCGAACGGGTTGCCGCAGGGCAAGGAACTGGAAATCCTGGAAAAATACCGAGACAAGCTGCCGCCCGAACTTTTCACCCAGGAATTCAAGCTGCCGGTTTATGATTCACCGCAGGCGGAACGGAAGTACCTGAAACAGGCGGTCGATCTCTTCGCCAAGGCGGGCTGGGTGATCAAGGGCGGCAAGATGGTCAATGCCAAGACCGGCGCGCCGTTCAAGTTTGAAATCCTCGGCTGGAACGACACCGACCAGGTCATCGCCAGCCCCTACATCGCCAATCTGCGCAAGATCGGCGTCGACGCCACTTTGCGCATCATCGACCAGACGCAGTACATCAACCGCGTCAACAATTTCGATTTCGATGTCGTTACCGGGATGCTGCAGCAGTCGGAATCGCCGGGCAACGAGCAGCGCGACTTCTGGAGCTCGAAAGCTGCCGACTCGCCCGGTTCGCGCAATCTGATGGGCATCAAGGACCCGACCGTCGACGCGCTGGTCGATCGCATTATCTTCGCGACCGATCGCGACGATCTCGTCGCCGCCACCCATGCGCTCGACCGCATCCTGCTGTGGAACTTCTACGTGGTTCCCCAATATTACCGGTCGGCGGTGTGGCTGGCCTATTGGGACAAGTTCAAATTCCCCGACAAGCAGCCTGCCTATGCCGGAGCCGACATCGATTCCTGGTGGATCGACCCGGACAAGGAGAAGGCGCTGGCGGCCAAGTACAAGGGTGGCAATTGATGGCGGCCCTTCCCCGCCGCGACTTCCTGGCCCTGGGCAGTGCCGCGGCAGCCGCCGCCTTGCTGCCCGGCAAGGCCTTCGCCGACACTGCGACCGGCACCAAGCTGCACGGCCTGTCGGCCTTCGGCGACCTCAAATACAAACCCGATTTCGCGCATTTCGACTACGTCAATCCTGACGCCCCAAAGGGCGGCCAGATGAATTTCGCGCCGCCGAACTCGACCCTCAATCAGAGCTTCCTGACCTTCAACACCCTGAATTTCCTGGTGTTGAAGGGAGAGGCTCCGCCGCGCGCCGAACTCTGTTTCGATTCCCTGATGACAAGCGCGCTCGATGAGCCGGATGCGGCCTACGGCCTGCTCGCCGAAACCGTTACCCTGTCGCCAGACCGCAACGGTTTCCGCTTCGCCCTGCGACCGCAAGCGCGTTTTCATGACGGCTCGCCGCTGACCGCGGACGACGTTGTCTTCGCGCTGAAGCTTTATAAGGACAAGGGCCATCCGAACCTTTCCCAGGCGTTGCGGTACATGACCGACGCGGTTGCGGTCGATCCCGCCACCGTCAACCTCACTTTCAACGGCGAACAGTCAGCGCAAAACATCCTGGCGATCGTGGGGATGCCGATCGTCTCCAAGGCCTTTTATACGGCCAATGATTTCGATGCCTCGACCATGACACCGCCGCTTGGCTCGGGTCCCTACAAGATTGGACGCGTGGCGGCCGGACAGACTGTCGAATATGACCGCGTGGCCGACTATTGGGGCCGCGATCTGCCAGTGAACCGCGGCCTCTACAATTTCGACCGCATCCGCATCGACTTCTATCTTGACCGGCAGGCGGCGTTCGAAGCCTTCAAGAAAGGCGACACGCATTTCCGCGAGGAATTCACCTCGCGGGTATGGGCGACCGGATACGACTTTCCGGCGCTGAAGGACGGCAAGGTCGTCAAACGGGAATTTCCCGGTGAGAAGACGCCGGACATGCAGAGCGTCGCACTGAACCAGCGTCGTCCGCAATTCCGCGATGAGCGGGTGCGGCGGGCGATCGCCAGGTGCTTCGATTTCGAATGGATGAAGCGGGCGCTGTTTTACGGCTCCTACGAGCGTTCTCAATCGAACTTCGAACGGTCGGATTACAAGGCCGAAGGCCTGCCCTCGCCTGAGGAATTGGCCCTGCTGGAGCCGTTCCGGGCCGAATTGCCGCCAGAGGTTTTCGGTGAAGCGGTGACGCAGCCCCTTTCCGACGGTTCGGGCCATGACCGCAAGCTGCTGGGCGAGGCTTCGAGATTGCTTGCGCAGGCCGGCTGGAAGCGCGATGGCAGTTTTGTCGTCAACGACAAGGGTGAGCGGCTGCGGGTCGAAATGCTGGCGGAGGACGACGGCATCGTTCGCATCTACACCCCGTGGTCCGAGAATATGAAGGCGATCGGGATCGACGCATCGATCCGGCAAATCGATTCGGCGCAGTATGAGCAGCGGCACAGCAATTACGACTTCGATCTTGCCTTGCTGCATTGGTCGATCGGGGCGACGCCGACTGACGACAGCCTGCAGATGCTCTATGATTCCCGAATGGCGAAAATCCCGGGGCAGCGCAACTATCCGGGCACGGAAAGCAAGGCCATCGACGCCCTGATCGCGGCAGCCGGCAAGGCGAAAGACCGTATAGAACTCGTCACGGCGCTCAGAGCGCTCGACCGGGTCTTGCGCGCGCGGCTGGACTGGATTCCAACATACTATCTGGCGAATCACCGCGTCGCCTATTGGGACATGTTCGGCTTTGTCGAACAGAAGCCCGATTTCGGCTTTCCGGTCGAGACGCTGTGGTGGTTCGATAAGGGCAAGGCGGCAAGAATTGGCAAAGGCTGAGATGTTCGCTCAACGAGGGCAGAAGGCCTGATGGGCGCCTATATCCTGCGCCGCATCCTTTTGATGATCCCGACGCTGTTCGGCATCATGGCGATATCCTTCGCCGTCATCCAGTTCGCCCCCGGCGGTCCGGTCGAACAGGTCATCGCCCGGCTGACCAATCAGGGCGGCAGCGACCGCCTCGGCGGCGGTGGCGGCGACGCGGGTGCTGGGGGCAACCTGGATGTCGCCGGTGACGTCAGTTCGAAATATCGCGGGGCGCAGGGGCTCGATCCGGAATTCATCAAGAAGCTGGAAAAGCAGTTCGGCTTCGACAAGCCGCCGCTCGAGCGCTTCGGCATGATGCTGTGGAACTATGCCCGCTTCGATTTCGGCGACAGCTATTTCCGCGACATTTCGGTGCTCGACCTGATCCTGGAGAAGATGCCGGTGTCGATCTCGATCGGGCTGTGGATCACGCTTTTGTCCTACCTGATCTCGATCCCGCTCGGCATCCGCAAGGCGGTCAAGGACGGCACTCCCTTCGACGTCTGGACCAGCGGCGTCGTCATTGTCGGCTATGCCATTCCGGGCTTCCTGTTCGGCATCATGCTGATGGTGCTGTTTGCCGGCGGGTCTTTCTGGGACTGGTTTCCGTTGCGCGGCCTCACCTCGGACAATTGGGATCAATTGTCCTGGTGGGGAAAGATCGTCGACTATTTCTGGCACATGACCTTGCCGCTGACCGCGCTGGTGCTGTCGGCCTTCGCCACCACGACGCTGCTGACCAAGAACTCGTTCCTCGAAGAAATCCGCAAACAGTATGTTGTGACGGCGCGGGCCAAGGGTCTGTCGGAACGGCAGGTGCTCTACGGCCATGTCTTCCGCAACGCCATGCTGATCGTCATCGCCGGCTTTCCTGGCGCCTTCATCTCGGCCTTCTTCACCGGCTCGCTGCTGATCGAGAACATCTTCTCCCTCGATGGCCTCGGCCTGCTCGGCTTCCGGTCGGTGGTCGAGCGCGACTACCCCGTGGTGTTCGCCAATCTTTACATCTTCTCGCTGCTGGGGCTGTTCGTCGGTCTCTTGTCCGACCTGCTCTACACCTGGGTCGATCCGCGCATCGATTTCGAGCGGAGAGACGTCTGATGTCGGAGACTACAGTCCCCGTGGACGCGGCACCCGCGCGGATCAAGCGGCCGTTTCTGTCGCCGCTCAACAAGCGGCGCCTGCAGAACTTCAGAGCCAACCGGCGCGGCTACTGGTCGCTGTGGATCTTCCTCGTCCTGTTCGTGCTGTCGCTGTTTTCCGAGTTCATCGCCAACGACAAGCCGATCATCGCCTCCTACAAGGGCGAGATCCTGTTTCCGGTGCTGGTCGCCTACCCCGAGGAAAAATTCGGCGGTTTCTATGCCGTCACGGATTATCGCGACCCGGTCATCCAGGACGAGATCAACGCCAATGGCTGGATGATCTGGCCACCGGTGCGCTACTCCTATCAGACCGTCAACAACGCCATTCCGGAAGCAGCACCGGCCAGGCCGTCGTGGCAGTATGACGCCACGAAGCGCTGCAACCAGTATCCGCAGGGTGCCGCCGACCCGGCCTGCATGGTCGGCAACTGGAATTGGCTCGGCACCGACGACCAGGCGCGCGACGTGCTGGCACGCGTCATCTACGGCTTCCGCATTTCGGTGCTGTTCGGCCTGATCCTGACCGCCGGCTCGGCCTTGATCGGCGTCGCGGCCGGCGCCGTGCAAGGCTATTTCGGCGGCTGGACGGATCTCTTGTTCCAGCGTTTCATCGAAATCTGGTCCGCCATTCCGGTGCTCTATCTCCTGCTCATCGTCGCCGCCATCCTGCCGCCGGGCTTCTTCATCCTGCTCGGCCTGATGCTGCTGTTCTCGTGGGTGGCGCTCGTCGGCGTGGTGCGGGCCGAGTTCCTGCGCGCCCGCAATTTCGAATATGTCAACGCGGCCCGGGCGCTCGGCGTGCCCAACCGCACCATCATGTTCCGGCACCTGCTGCCCAACGCCATGGTGGCGACATTGACCTTCATGCCCTTCCTGCTCTCAGGCTCGATCTCGACGCTGACCTCGCTCGACTACCTCGGCTTTGGCCTGCCGCCCGGCTCCGCCTCGCTCGGCGAACTGCTCAAGCAGGCGCAGCGGAACCTCAATGCGCCGTGGCTCGGCATTTCCGGCTTCGTCGTCATCTCGCTGATGCTGTCGCTGCTGGTCTTCGTCGGCGAGGCGACGCGCGACGCCTTCGATCCGCGCAAGACGTTCAGATGAGCGAAGCCCCCTTGCTCAGCGTACAGGACCTCAGCGTCGCCTTCAGCCAGGGCGGCGGCCAGTCGACGGCGGTCGACCACATCTCGTTCGACATCGCCAAGGGCGAGACGGTGGCGCTGGTCGGCGAATCCGGTTCCGGCAAATCGGTCTCGGCGCTTTCGGTGCTGAAGCTGTTGCCTTATCCAAGCGCCAGCCATCCCTCGGGAAAGATCCTGTTCCAGGGCGCCGACCTGCTGGCGATGAACGAGAAGCAGTTGCGGCAGGTGCGCGGCAACAAGATCACCATGATCTTCCAGGAGCCGATGACTTCGCTCAATCCGCTGCACACGATCGAGCAGCAGATCGTCGAGATCCTGAAGCTGCACCAGGGCATGGCCGACCGCCCGGCCAAGGAGCGCACGCTGGCCTTGCTCAACGAGGTCGGCATCCGCGATCCGCACAAGCGCCTCGATGCCTATCCACACCAGTTGTCCGGCGGCCAGCGCCAGCGCGTGATGATCGCCATGGCGCTGGCCAACGAGCCCGAACTTCTGATCGCCGACGAGCCGACGACGGCGCTCGACGTCACCGTGCAGGCGCAGATCCTCGAACTGCTGGCAGGCTTGAAGAGCCGCAAGGGCATGTCGATGCTGTTCATCACCCATGATCTCGGCATCGTGCGCAAGATCGCCGACCGTGTCTGCGTGATGACCAAGGGCAAGATCGTCGAGACAGGGCCGACCAAGGAGATCTTCGCCAATCCGCAGCATGCCTATACGCGGCATCTGCTGGCGGCCGAGCCGAAGGGCAAGCCGCCGGCCGCCAATGCCGATGCCAAGCCTGTCATGACCGGCAAGGACGTAAAGGTCTGGTTCCCGATCAAGCAGGGCTTCTTCCGCCGCACCGTCGACAATGTGAAGGCGGTCGACGGCATCGATGTCACCGTGCGCGCCGGCCAGACGCTTGGCGTGGTCGGCGAATCCGGCTCCGGCAAGACGACGCTCGGCCTGGCGCTGGCAAGAATGATCTCGTCGACCGGAACGATCCAGTTCAACGGTCGCGACATCAACCAGCTGACTTTCAACGCCATGCGGCCGCTCAGGCGCGAATTGCAGATCGTCTTCCAGGATCCGTTCGGCTCGCTCAGCCCGCGCATGTCGATCGCAGAGATCATCGAAGAAGGCCTCAAGATCCACGAGCCGAAGCTGTCGCCCGACGAGCGCGACGACAAGGTGGCCGCCGTGCTGAAGGAGGTCGGGCTCGATCCGGCGACACGCAACCGCTATCCGCACGAGTTTTCCGGCGGCCAGCGCCAGCGCGTTGCCATCGCACGCGCCATGGTGCTCAACCCGCGCTTCGTCATGCTGGACGAGCCGACATCGGCACTCGACATGAGCGTGCAGGCGCAGGTCGTCGATCTGCTGCGCAGCCTGCAGGCCAAGCACGACCTCGCCTATCTCTTCATCAGCCATGATTTGAAAGTCATCCGGGCGCTCGCCAACGACGTCATCGTCATGCGCAATGGCCGGATCGTCGAAGCTGGTCCTTCCCAGCAGATTTTTGAAAATCCGCAAACCGACTATACTCGGGCGCTGATCTCGGCCGCCTTCAAGATCGAGACGGCACCGGTCGGCATCGTCAGCGAGTGATTTGCGTAGAGAGGGACTAAAAGACCGCAATGGAAAAAGGCCGTATCCTGCTTGCCGTCACCGGCTTTCATCCGCAGCGCTGGCGCGAGCTCCTGTCGGCCGAGCGCGAGGTGGTGCTGGAGCCCGACGGCGCCAGCGACCCGTCCATCACCTATGCCGTGGTGTGGAAGCAGAAGCCGAACCTGTTGTCGTCGCTGCCCAATCTGCGCGCCATCTTTTCGATCGGCGCCGGCGTCGATCATATCTTCGCCGATCCCGGCCTGCCCGATGTGCCGATCGTCAAGGTCGTCGCCGACAATCTCACCCAGTACATGACCGAATATGTCGTCTGGCGGGTTCTCGATCATCACCGCCAGGGCCTGCTCTACCGGTCGCAGCAGCCGAAGAAGATCTGGCACGAGCCGCAGCAGAGGCCTGCCGGTGACATTTCGGTCGGCATCATGGGCCTCGGCAGTCTCGGCCGCGCCGCGGCCTCGGTGCTTTTGCCGCTCGGCTTTGCCGTCAATGGCTGGTCGCGCACCGACAAGGTCATGGAAGGCGTCGCGACTTATTCCGGCGAGGCTGGACTGATCCCCTTCCTCAAGGCCACCGACCTCCTGGTGGTGCTTTTGCCGCTGACGCCGGAGACCAAGGGCATTATCAACTACGGCGTGCTGAAGGAACTGCGGAAACGCAACGGCCTCGGCGGTTCGGTGCTGATCAATGCCGGGCGCGGCCGTCTGCAGAAGGATGCCGACATCTTGCGGGCGCTGGATGACGGCACATTGAAGGAGGCGAGCCTCGACGTGTTCGAGGTCGAACCGCTGCCGAAGACCAGTCCGCTGTGGGGGCATCCAAAAGTGTTCGTGACGCCGCATGCGGCAGCGACCTCCGATCCGGTGCATCTGGCGCCGATCATGCTGCGCCAGATGGACGCCTTCGAACGCGGTGAAAAGCTGGACAATCTGGTGGACCGCAAGGCGGGGTACTAGCCAGGCAGAGCGAGCTTCTTCTGCTTGTCCGGCTGGCCGCAGTCGCGTCGATCGATCGACCGGTTCATGGCATCGATCTCACCGCTCGCCTTGTCGGTATCGCGCTTGGCCTTGGAGCGCATGTCAGGCGTGAACGGGCCGAAGCCCATCGCCGGGTTGGAGAATGTCGGCTTGGCCTTCGCCGGAAGGTTGTATTGCTGCGCCAAGCCGTTGCGCTGCGCCAGCAACTGATCGCACGGCACGGTGTCGTATTGCAGGGAGGACTGGACGTTCGCATCCTGCTGTTCCGACATCGAGGTGCCGCCGACACAGCCGGCGGTCAGCAGGCAAGAGGCCAAGATCATCATGTTCCAGCGCATCGGCTATGCTCCTCCTGATATCCCGCCCTGATGCGAGCAGATCGCAAATATCAGTCGCGCATGCAAATCGGACTTTTTCACAGCAAGAAGCGGCGAGGCTGCCCCTCCGCTGGCGCGTGGCTGACGGAGCATCAAACGAAAAACCCGCCTGCGCGGCGGGTCACTGGCGCAACTCAGCACCATGGGCGAAAATGTACCATAGCTGAGGGCAGGGTGTCAAGAAAAAATTCCTATCGCTGCCGGCAAAAGCTGCCGACACCGCCGAACTGGCTGTCGTCAGGTCCTTTGTCGGGCTGAGTTCGGAGCCCCGGCCACAACGACCAACCCGTTGACGTGTTCCCCACGATCCTGCCGGATGACGGTTGGCTCCAGTGAGAGGACCGAAAGCCCGTTGGCGGCCAGGACGTCGCGCACATAGTGTTGCGCATGCGCATAGCGGCGCGACGGCAGCAGCACGAAATCGCCATCGCCAGCCAGCGTCTCGACGGAAAACGCGAACAGGCCATCCGTGGCCAGCAAGCCGGCAATCGTCTTCACCACGCCGTCCAGCGCGCCGACATAGATGAAAACATCGGCCACCGTCACCAGATAGGCTTTCGGACCGGCATAGGGAAAATCCCGCAGATCGGCCTTGTCGAGGAAATCGTAGACGCCCTTGGTCCGCGCCTTTCTCAGCATTTTGGCCGAAATGTCATACCCCTCCAGCCGGTCGACGATCGGCCGCAGCCTCTGCCCCATCAGGCCGGTGCCGCAGCCGAGATCCAGAGCGAGCGGGAAGCGTCCCGGCCTTGCCGCTCGAATGGCCTGGTCGAGCATTTCAGGCAGGCGGTAACTCAGCCTGCCGACCAGGGACTCATCGAAGCTCTCGGCATAGTGGTCGAACAAGGTCTCGACGAAGGCGCTGGGGAGCGCGTCGGGCGCCGGCGCCTTGCCGATCAATTGCAGGTTCAGTGCAGCGCCTTGACGATCCGATGGATCGAGTTGCAGCGACATCGTCCAGGCCTGCGCGGCCAGCTCCGCCGCGCCCGCCGCCTGCTGCATCTCGCCGAGGCGAAACCAGCCCATCGCCCATAGCGGTGTCATTTCCAGGGCGCCGAGCAGCAATTCCGCCGCCGCCGCATGATCGCCATCCGCGTGCAGCATCTCGGCATAATCGGCACGGCGATCGGCGTTCAAGTCGCCGGACGAGGCCTGAAGCGGTTTCATGACGATGGATCCTGCCGGCGGATCGAGCCGGCGGTGCTCTATGCCGGAGTCAGCAGTGACTTACAACAGGCTTCCCGCCGCGGAATTATATCCTATCTTGGAGATCATGCGCGCCAGCGACCTGCTTCATCCCCGGCCTGAAGGCCTCTATTGCCCGCCGGGCGATTTCTTCATCGACCCGGTCCGGCCGGTCAACCGGGCACTGATCACGCATGGCCATTCCGATCACGCGCGTTCCGGCCACCGCTCGGTGCTGGCGACGCGGCAGACGCTCGACATTATGGGCCTGCGCTACGGCGAGGATTTCGCGGGAACAACGCAAGCGGCACAGCTCGGCGAGACGATTGCACTCAATGGCATCAGCGTCAGCTTCCATCCAGCCGGCCATGTGCTGGGCTCGGCGCAGATATTGGTCGAGCATCAGGACACGCGCATCGTCGCTTCCGGTGACTACAAGCGGCAGAGGGACGCGACCTGCGCGCCATTCGAGCCGATCCCGTGCGATGTGTTCATCACCGAAGCGACCTTCGGCCTGCCGGTGTTTCGCCATCCGCCCGACACCGAAGAAATCGCTCGCTTGCTGAAATCGGCGGCGCAGTTCCCCGAGCGCTCGCATCTGGTCGGCGCCTATGCGCTGGGCAAGGCGCAAAGGGTGATGCGGCTGTTGCGCGACGCCGGCTACGACAGGCCGCTCTACATCCATGGCGCGCTGGCCAAACTCAGTGAGTACTACCAGAGCCAAGGCATCGATCTCGGCACCCTCGAACCGGCGACCGTCGAAAGCGGCGGCAAGGATGATTTTACCGGCGCCATCGTCGTCGGCCCGCCATCGGCCTTCGCCGACCGCTGGGCGCGGCGTTTTCCCGATCCGATCTCGTGCTTCGCGTCGGGCTGGATGCGCATTCGCCAGCGCGCCAAGCAAGGCGGCGTCGAGCTGCCGCTGATCATCTCCGATCATGCCGACTGGGATGAGTTGACCGCCACGATCAAGGAGACCGGAGCCGAGGAGATCTGGGTGACCCATGGCCGCGAGGAAGCGCTGGTGCGCTGGTGCGAACTCGAAGGCATCGCCGCCCGGCCGCTGCATCTGGTCGGCTACGAAGACGAGGGCGATTGAAGCCATGAACCGCTTCGCCGAGCTTCTCGACCGCCTGGTGCTGACGCCGTCGCGCAACGGCAAGCTGACCTTGCTGACCGACTATTTCCGCGCCGTGGAGGATCCCGATCGCGGGCTGGCGCTGGCTGCCATCACCGGCGATCTCCACATCGCCGCGGTCAAGCCGGCGATGCTGCGCATGCTGGTCACCGAACGCATGGATCCGGTGCTGTTCGGCTATTCCCACGATTATGTCGGCGATCTCGCCGAAACGGTGTCGCTGATCTGGCCGCAAACGCCTGGGAACATCGCGAACCGCGAGCCGACGCTTGGCGAAGTCGTGGCCAAACTGCAGGCGGCAAGCCGCTCCGACGGACCGAAGGTGCTGGCCGGGCTGCTCGACAGCGCGGGCATCTCGGCGCGCTTCGCGATCATCAAGCTGGTCACCGGCGGCTTGCGCATCGGCATGTCGGCGCGGCTGGCCAAACAGGCGCTGGCCGATTTCGGCAAGGTCGACGTGGCCGAGATCGAGGAACTCTGGCACGGGTTGACGCCGCCTTACACAGCGCTGTTCGCGTGGCTGGAAGGCAAGGCCGAAAAGCCCAGGAACACGGCGTTGGCATTGTTTCGCCCGGTGATGCTGTCGAACCCGGTCGGTGACGGCGATCTCGAAAAGCTCGATCCGGCGGATTATGCCGCCGAATGGAAATGGGACGGCATCCGTGTCCAGGCGGTGGCCGAGGGCGGCATCCGCCGGCTCTATTCGCGCACCGGTGACGATGTTTCCGGCGCCTTTCCGGACCTCGCCGATGCCATGCATTTTTTCGCAACGCTGGACGGCGAACTGCTTGTCGGCGATCCCCGAGAGGCGACGGGAACCTTCTCGGATCTGCAGCAACGGCTGAATCGCAAGACGGTGACACCGAAGATGCAGCAGCAATACCCGGCCTTCATGCGCTGCTACGATCTGCTCCAGGTCGGCGGCGAGGATCTGCGCGCGCTGCCGTTTCGCGAGCGGCGCGGCCGGCTGGAAGCGTTTGTCGGAACGCTCGACCCGAGCCGTTTCGATCTTTCGCCATTCGTCGACTTCACGGATTGGCAAACGCTTGAGGAACTACGCCGGGTGCCGCCGCATCCGATCATCGAAGGCGTCATGCTGAAGCGCTGGGACTCAGCCTATGTCGCCGGCCGGCCGAAAGGTCCATGGTTCAAATGGAAACGCGATCCGCACACGGTGGACGCGGTGCTGATGTATGCCCAGCGCGGCCACGGCAAACGCTCGAGCTTCTATTCCGACTATACGTTCGGCGTCTGGACAGGTGCCGAAGGCGAAGAGGAACTGGTGCCGGTCGGCAAGGCCTATTTCGGCTTCACCGACGAGGAGTTGAAGCAGATCGACAAATATGTCCGCGACAACACGATCGAGCGTTTCGGGCCGGTGCGCTCGGTGCGGGCCGACCGCGACAACGGCCTTGTGCTGGAAGTCGCCTTCGAAGGGCTGAACCGCTCGACCCGGCACAAATCCGGCGTCGCCATGCGCTTTCCCCGCATTTCGCGGCTGCGCTGGGACAAGCCGGCCAACGAGGCCGACCGCATCGAGACGCTGCAGGCGCTGCTCGACCGCTAGACCGTTCAGCGCTCTTACGGCTCGATCGAAACGCGGATTTCGTAGATGTCCGCGGCCTTGCCCTGCTTGTCGAAGTCGGAATTGATGGCAATGGTGCCGGCCGAGCCCGGACGCTTGTCGGGAAACTGCACATCGAACAGATATTCGTTCTGCTGCTGGCCGACCGCATAGCGCTTGCGGCCGCAGTCGCCGAGTTCGCCGAAATTGCAGTCGACCGAAATCTGCGTCTCCTTGCCTTCTTCGGAGCGGGCAATGATGTCGAACACGGCATGTTTGCCGGCCAGCTTCTCCAGCACGCCTTGTCCGACGTCGAAACTGATCGCCGAACCGGACGCGCCGGAACGGATGCGCAGGAACGAACCGGTATCGTCCTTCATCACCTCGGCCCTGGCGTCAGACGGCGCGCTGACATGGGATGCATCGGCCGGCGAAAACACATTGATCCAGTCGCGCGCCTGGTCCGCGGCGTCGGGTTTTGCCGGACCGCCGTCGGCCGGTGTGAAATCGTCGTCCTCGACGGTCGGCGGCGCCTGCGGCGGGGCGGTGTCGAGTTGCGCGGATGTCTTGAACACGCCGGTCTGCACGGCGAAGAACAGGCCGATGCCAACCGCGGCGAGCAGTGTTACGGTCAGGAAGATGGCGGTCAGCGGCAGGCGACGCCCCCTTATGCGCCGTTCATCGCGGTCGGGCGCCACTTCCGTCGTCGCGCCGGCCGAGGCCGGAACCGACATGTCGATGGCCGGAGCATCGGGAAGCGTGGCCTCCGGCATGATGTCGGGAACGACGGGCAGAACGCGGGAGCGCGGCGCATCGGCAGCGGATTGCACGGGTCCGTCGACGACGACATCGGGGGACGATGCCTGTCGGCCGGTTTCGATCGCGGGCGCCGGATCCGCTCCGAGTTCGACCGCCGGTGCATCGCCCTGCGGACCGACATCCGGCACCGCCGGCAGGAACTCGGATTCGATTTCGGTGATTTTCGCCTGAATTGCCTTGCGGCGCTTGATGGCGACCTCAACGGTCACACCCGGATTGGCCTGGAGCGCGCGATCGAGCGCGGCAAAAGCCGAGCGATAGACCCTCTCGCGGAACGCGCGGTCCTCGGCATTGCCTTTCTCCAAGGCGTTCCGGATCGCTTTTTCGATCGCGTCCAAGCGGGTCCCTCTGTCTTTGCCAACCTTGCCGTGATCGTTAGCCGCAGGCGACCAATCAATCAACGGGCGAGCGGCGTATTCTGCCTCGCAGAGGTGTGCAAAGTCCATTCCGGCGCTGTTCCGGCAACAAAATCAGCATGTTTCGCCGATTTTCGCGCACAGGGAGCACACGCACCGTGCGCCGCATTCCCTTGGCGACTGACTGGCGGACAAGGCGGCGGCCGGCTTTCGAGGGTGCCACGACGCCGACGCAGGAATTGCCAAGTCGCATCTTGAATTCGCGCCCGGTTGCGTCTATCACCGCCGCATCCTGGAGGCCTTGGCTTCCTGGGCCGCTTTAGCTCAGTTGGTAGAGCACCGCATTCGTAATGCGGGGGTCGCGTGTTCGAGTCACGCAAGCGGCACCATTCCTCCTCCATTTTTGTCGTCTGTCTGCCCCTTCGCAGCTGGTGCAAAGGATTGCGGCGCCGGCCTGGCAGATCTGCCATTGTCGAGACACCGGTTTGGTGTGAAAATCATGGCCTCAGCATGGGAGGTCAAAAATGCCCAACAATTTCAAGACCGGAGACGTCGTCAGGCTGAAATCCGGAGGTCCCAGGATGACGATCAGCGATGGGGCAGCCTCGGGCATGTATCTGTGCCACTGGTTCAATCGCGAGGGCGAGGTGTGGACCCCGCAACATGCCGGGTTCAAGCCCGAACAACTGATTGCGGCCGACCAGTCGGACTAGAGTTCCTTCCATCCAGATCGAGCCGGGATGGGCACCCTCTTTTGTCCGGGCGTGAACGGATCAGCAGGCGCGACCGACGGATTTTCCGGGTCGCGGCGTTTAACGGTTGAAGCGCGATGGCGGCACAAGCCGTCTGCGTCGCGCCAACCTGGAGACGCACAGCATGATCAGTCGTTCGATATCAGTCGTTGCCTTGAGTTTGCAGACCGTTGCGGCTTTCGCCCAGGCAACGACGCCGCCTGCACCGCCGACCGCCGCGCCACTTGCCGCGCCAGGCGCTTCGGGGACCAGGTCCGACATCACGCTGGCCAAATTCCAGAAGCGGCGCGAAAAGGCGATCATGGCGGCCGACACGGATGGCGACGGCAAGATCAGCCTGCTGGAATGGGAGGCCTTTCAGACGAAGCGCAACGTCAAGGGCGACGCCGCCAAATCCTTCGCGCGGATCGATTCCAACCATGACGGCTTCATCGATCGCGCCGAACTCGATGCATTCTTCGCCAGGCGCTTCGCCCGGCTGGACAAGAATGCCGACGGCATTTTGACGGCCGACGAACTGCCGGGCCACAAAACCGCTCCCAAGCAGGAGCAATGACCAAGAGGCAATGACGCGCGATGAATATCGGGAGTGCGCCGACTGATGGCTGCGGATCCGGACGAGGAACTGGTTCGCCGTGTTGGCGCCGGCGAGCCGGCAGCGGTGCAAACCCTCGTCGCGCGCAAGCTGCCGCGTATCCTGGCGCTTGCCGTGCGCATGCTCGGCGATGCGGCGGAGGCCGAAGATGTCGCGCAGGAAACCTTCGTGCGGATCTGGCGCCATGCCGCGAGCTGGCGGCGCGGCAATGCGCGCTTCGACAGCTGGATCCACCGGGTGACGCTCAACCTTTGCTACGACCGGCTGCGTCGCAGGCGCGAGTGGGTGACCGGCGACCTGCCGGAGATGGTCGACCCCGCGGCACTTCCCGACGCCCATCACCAAGAGGACGCGCTTCGGGTCGAACGCGCACTGCAAGCCATAGCGCCGCGCCAGCGCGAAGCCATCGTTCTGGTCTACTATCAGGAGATGTCCAATATCGAGGCGGCAGCGACCTTGCAGGTCAGCGTCGATGCCCTGGAGAGCCTGCTCGCGCGCGGCCGGCGGTCGCTGCAGGCGATCCTGACGGGGGATGGCGCCGATGAGTAAGCACCGGGCAAGCACCAACGCACCACGGCCATTGCGCCTTGCTGGTGCCGCCTGGCGCTCGGCGCCGACGGGCAAGGGGGCGACACATGGCTGAAGGATCCAGGAACGAACCCGCAATGGATGCCAAGCGCTTTGCCGCCTTGGCCCAGGCCTATGGCGGCGACTTGCGGCGATGGCCCGAGGCTGAGCGAATGGCCGGCACGGTCTTTGCCGCGAGCGGCGCGGGCAAGGCCATCTTGAGGCAGGCCGGGACACTTGACGCGCTGCTCGACAGCTACCGCGTCGACGCCCCGGACAAGGCACTGCACGGCAGCATTCTGCAGGCTGCCGGCCGGCACCTCGTCCAGCGCCGGCGTAAGCGGTTCTGGTGGCTGGGGCTGGGACTTGCCGGCATTGGTCTGGCCGGTGCCGTGGCAGGGCTGGCCCTGGTGACCATCGTCACGCCGGAGGTCCAGCCGGACCATTATGTGCTGGATGCCAATGCGACGGCGTTTGGCGATGCCGGCCCCGCTGCCGAGAACGGTGAGGAAAGCCTATGAGCACGCGCTGGGTCCGTGGTCTGGTTATTGCTTCCGTGGTGCTGAACGTCTTTCTTGCCGGCGCATTCGTCGGCGGTGCGGTCTGGCTGAGAAATGCCAAAACAGGTGTCTCGCTGGAATCGGCCGGCCGACAACTTCCCGACCAGGATCGCAAGGCGTTCCGCGAGGCGCTGCGCCAGGTTCGCGTGCAGTCCCGTCAGATCATTCTCGATGGCCAGCAGGCCAGGCAGCAGGCAGCGGACCTGCTGCAACAGCCTGTCATGGACAAGGCCGCCGTGTCGGCGGCCCTGGAGCGGGCACGCAACGCCGACGCGACGGTTCGCACCCGGCTCGAGCAGGCCATTGTCGACTTCGCGGCGAACACATCACCCGAAAACCGGAGCGTGCTGGCACAGGCATTGCTGCGCCACATGGAACGCCGCGCTGCCGTGGCGCCGAAAAAATCGCCATGACGACCGACGGAAAAGGCGGGAGACGCCGTTTAACGAAGAGAAGGGACAAGCCTGCCCGATCGCACCGTGCCGGGCGGCCATCTTCAAACTCGAATGCACTCGGAGCCCAATTATGAGTCGCCTGAAAAACTATGCAGCAGCCGCTATCCTGGCGGTCAGTGGAACTGTCGTGACCGCCACCGCGTCCAACGCAATGCCCGTCATGTCTGTAACCCATCCGGCCGCCCCGGCATTGGTCGAGCATGTCCGCTGGGGGTGCGGCATCGGCTGGCACCCGAACCGATGGGGCCGTTGCGTGCCGAACGGCGTCGTCATCGTGCGCCCGCGCTACCACTACTGGCACGCTCCGGTCTATGGCTGGCACCCGCACCATCACTGGCGCCGCTGGCACCATAACTGATCAAAGCACCGCGGGGTCAGGCACCTGGCCCCGCGTCAGCGCCGGCGCACGGGCAATCCTGTCAGCCAGCCCGGAGTTAAGGTTAGCGCCGCTCCAATCCGTGGACGCCCGCTAGATATCTCAGCTGATTGGGTCCGGCCCCAGCGTCGCCACCGTCTTCAGCGCGCCGTCGAGCATGTCGCCCTTCTCATCCTTCAGCGCCATTTCGCGCAGGCGGCGGATCCAGTCGGCGGCGTCGGCGCGGCCCTTGACCAGATCGAGCGCGGACAGAACGCGGTCGAATTTCGACTGTGCCCGGACATGGGTGTCGCTGTAGCCCTTGATCAGCCGGCGACAATTGAGGATCTCGACGGCCAGTGCGTAATCCTGGGGCACATGGTCGAGAGCCAGCGCGTACCAGCGATCGAGATGCGCGATCTCAACCTTGTGGCGCAGAAAGCTGCGGCGCCAGCGGCGCAGGCCGCCGATGAACCACAGAGCGGCAAAGCCAGCAAAACTGTCGGTGCGGATGCGGCGGCCATGGTTGATGCGGCGATCGAGAAAGGCGGCCAGCTTTGGGCGGCTTTCGATATAGCTTCCCAGTCCCGCCGGCAGCGTGCCGCAGAACTCCTCGATGCGCGGGTGGAAATATTCGGTCACCTGCAGGATCGAGCCGTCCTTGACGCCGACCTCGCGGCGCACGCGTTTGTCGCGCGTCGAACGTGTCTTGAGATCGGCGACACGGATCATGTCGTCGTAGCATAGCGCGTTGGCCAGATGCTTGGCAGCAGCGATCGACAGGCCATAGCCCTGAAGCGGCCCGTCCAGCGCGACGGCCTTGTCCAACCGGTCGAGATACTCGCGCCCATAGGCGATGTCCTGATAGTCGACGACCTTTCTCAAGCCCCGAAGTGCCATGTCGCGTACGGCTACCGGCAACAGGTCGATGCGGGCAGCCAAGGCCTGCCAGCCCTGCAGCAGGTTTTGCGGGCCACTCACCTGTCCTGTGCCCAGGGCAGATTCGACAATCGCGGGCTCAGCCGACTTCTGCGCCGGTGCTGCCGTGCCGCGCGCGCGGTCAAACGCAGCGCCGAAGGCGGCGAGGCTGGCCTTGACGCCCCGGCCGCCGGCACCGATCGCCTGTTCGTAGCTCTCGCGGGTGAAGGGCAGCGCATCGGACCCCGCTAGCGCGCCAAGCAGGCTGGCCGAGATCATCGAGCCATTGTCGGCTGCGATCTTTTCCATGTCGAAAGCGATGAAGCGCTTCGATGCGGCTTCCGCCGTCGCATGCACCTTGGAGGACGAAGCCCGGCCATCGCCCGGTTCGATCTTTTCCGACACGGCGGCGATGCGGTGCGACGAGGCAATCAGCGTGGTGCGGTCGGGCGTGACGAAGCCGCGAATGATGGCACGGCCGGCTTCCATCAATTCGGCGGCGATCAGGATGTCGACGTCGCCCTGCGACGGCGACAGCGCGAAGACCGGCAGCCGGCCGGTGTCGCGGGCCATCTCGACATAATAGATGGTGGCGCCGGTACGCTGGGCGACACCGGCGACCGAGGTCGATTGCGCAACATAGCCGTTGCGCTCGGCGACATCGGTGATCCAGTCGGCGAGCACGCCACCGCCCTGGCCGCCGACCGCCAGCACGGCGAGCTTGGTGACACGCTCGCTATCCTGAGCGCCGGCGCGGGCGCGAAGTGGGGGGACGGCGTCAAGCATCGGCGAAGGTCAGGCGCCGGCTTTCGCGGCGGCGCTGCAACAGGCTGATGGTGGCCCGGCG
The DNA here is from genome assembly GCF_055811675.1 of Mesorhizobium sp. WSM4808. Classification (NCBI taxonomy): domain Bacteria; kingdom Pseudomonadati; phylum Pseudomonadota; class Alphaproteobacteria; order Hyphomicrobiales; family Phyllobacteriaceae; genus Mesorhizobium; species Mesorhizobium sp. WSM4808. The sequence continues at coordinate 263,849 of NZ_JBVVQX010000004.1, read as the reverse complement.
CGCGGCTTCCAGGAAGCGATCCCAGCGGCTCGGATTGTGCACGACGTCGGCGCGGTAGAAGGATGGGCAGAGCACCGCCGCATCGGCGACCTCGCCGCAATTGCCGCAGCCGACGCAGCTCTGGTCGATATGAGCGACCGGATCGTCGCGCAGCGGATCGTCTGTTGACTTGACCGACAGCGAGGGACAGCCGGACAGCCGCATGCAGGCATGGTCGCCCGTGCAGATGTCCTCGTCGACACCGAATTTCGGTTTCACGACACGGGTCCCGCCCTTGATCGCCTTGTCGACCAGCGGCTTTTCGCGGCGCTGCCGGTTGAGCATGCATTCGGACGAGGCGACGATGACCTTCGGCCCTTTCTCGTCCGTCGTCAGCGCCTCGCGCAGCGTGTCCTGCATCTTGGTCACGTCATAGGTGCGGTCGACATGGCGCAGCCATTTGACACCCATGCCTTTGACCGCCTCGGTGATCGGATGTTTCGTCGACTTGGTCTTGTTGCCGGCGCGGGACGAGAGGATGTCCTGCCCACCCGTGGCCGCCGAGTAAAAATTGTCGACGATGACGATGACGCCGTCGTTCTTGTTGAAAACCGCATTGCCGATCGAAGAGGTCAGGCCGTTGTGCCAGAAGCCGCCGTCGCCGACGAAGGAGATCGAGCGGCGCTTGGCATCAGGCGAATTGAAGGCTGAGGCGGAGGCCGGGCCCAGGCCATAGCCCATGGTGGTGGCACCGAGCTCGAAGGGCGGCATGATCGAGAACAGATGGCAGCCTATGTCGGAGGCTATGTGGTGCTTGCCGAGCTCCTGCTCGACCAGCTTGGTCGCGGCAAAGATCGGCCGTTCCGGGCAGCCGATGCAGAAGCCCGGCGGACGGCCCGGCACGACGTTGATCAGGTCGGCTGCGTCGACGCCGTCGCCGACCTTGTTGGGCGCTCGCACTTCGCCGGGCAAAAGATGCGGCGCCTCGGCGCGCAGGAAGGCGCCGATTCCGTCAAGCATGACCTGGCCGGTATATTCGCCGGCCATCGGCAGATGCTCCTTGCCGACCAGCCTGGTGCCGCGGCCCGCCTTGTGCAGCATCGAAGCAAAGGCCTGTTCGATGTAGTTGGGCTGGCCTTCCTCGACGACCAGCACCGCCTGCTTGCCCTCGCAGAATGACAGGAACTCGTCATCGATCAGCGGATAGACGGCGTTGAGCACATAGAGCGGCACGTCGGTGTCGCCATAAATGTCGGCAAGGCCGAGCCGCTGCAGCGCGCGGATGACCGAATTGTACATGCCGCCCTGCAGAACGATGCCGACCGAACCATGATCCGAGCCGAAGAACTCGTTGATCTTGTTCTTGGCGATGAAGTCCACCGCCGCAGGCCAGCGCTTCTGCACCTTCTCCTTCTCATGCAGGAAGGACGCTGGCGGCAGCACGATGCGGCCGGTGTCGCGGCGCGGTGCGTCAAGCGCATCGGCGACAGTCATCGGCGGCCGTTTGTTGTCCTTGGCGATGAAATGGCCGTGCACGTGGCAGCAGCGGATGCGCACCTGCAGCATGACCGGCGTGTTGGAAATCTCGGACAGTTCGAAACCATCCTCCACCGCCTTGACGATCGATGGCAGATTGGGGCGCGGATCGAGCAGCCAGACCTGGCTTTTCATGGCGAAGGCATGGCTGCGCTCCTGCATGATCGAGGAGCCTTCGCCATAATCCTCGCCGACAATGATCAGCGCGCCGCCGGTGACGCCGCCAGAGGCGAGGTTGGCCAGCGCATCGGAGGCTACATTGGTGCCGACCGTCGACTTGAAGGTTGCGGCACCGCGGATCGGGTAGTGCACCGAGGCGGCCAGCATGGCGGTGGCGGTGGCTTCCGAAGCGCTGGCTTCGAAATGCACGCCGAGTTCGCCCAGAATGTCCTGCGCATCGGCCAGCACGTCCATTAGATGGCTGATCGGCGCGCCTTGATAGCCGCCGACATAGCCGACGCCGCATTGCAGCAGCGCCTTGGTGATGGCGAGGATGCCTTCGCCGGCAAACTCCTCGCCGGCGCCGAGCCTGAGCTTCTCGACTTCCTTGGCAAAAGACCGTTCGGCCATTTTTTTCTCCCTTCCGTTACCGCCCGGGTTGGCGGCGCGTAGGTCTAGATGTCGTGCTTGCGAATGTTCTTGAGCATCTTCAAAAGCGTGGCGATGAGCGCGGAATATTCGGCGTCGTCGATATCGTCGAACATCGCCTCGAAGGCATCGTGCATGGCCGGCCAGGCGCGGGTGAACTCGGCGCGGCCGTCGTCGGTCAGGAACACGTGGCGGATGCGGCTGTCGGTGACGCCCTGTTCGCGCCGTACCAGGCCCTGGCCCTCGAGTGAGTCGAGCGTCCGGCTCAAAGTCGACTGCTCGATGACCGTATAGACCGAGAGGTCGTTGACGGTGATGCCGTCGGTGACCGACAGCACCGCCAGCGTGCGCACCTGCGGAATGGTCAGGCCCTGCTTGCGGAAATCGTCGCGCAAGGTGGCATTGTAGCGGCCCATGATGCGGTTCATCAGATAGGGCGCGAATTGCTGCAGGCCGATCTGCCCCAGGGTCGAAATGCGCTGGCGCTTCTCAGTGACCTTCTCTTCCATCACAGCCTCCCCGCCAGGAGAAAGCCGGAACCGCCGCCAAGGCCCGCGCCCGGGTGGGTCGAGGCGCCGATATGGTAGAGGCCCTTGATGCCGGTCTGATGGTTGCGGCTGGTCTTGAACGGCCGCCAAAGGAAGGACTGGTCGATGGTCGAGGAACCGCCATAGGGATCGCCGCCGACCAGATTGATGTTCATCGCCTCGAGATCGGCCGGCGAATAGGCGCGCCGCGCAATGACGCTGTCCTTGAAGCCCTCGATATGGCTGGCGAGGATCGCTTCAGCGCGATCGGCATAGGCTTCGCGCAGCACATCGGTCCATTGCCCGTCCGCTGGTGCCTGCAGCTTGCCGGCGGCGTCGCCCTTGATGTGGCGAGGCGCCTCGGGTAGTTGCAGCCAGAGGACCGCCTTGCCTTCCGGGCAGCGCGACGGGTCGAGCGCATGCGGCTGGCCGACACAGATGGTCGGCACCTCCGGCAGCATGCCGCGCGCCGCCTCGTTGCAGGATTTCGAGACGCCATCCAGCCCAGGCGTCAGATGCAGCAGTGCCACCTTTACCAGGCCTTCGCCCCGCCATGCTGGCGATTTGTCCAGGGCGTAGTGGATCTGGAAATTGCCTTTGCCGTAGCGGTATTTCCGCGTCGCCTCGACATCGGCTTTGGGAGCATCCGCGCCAAGCAGCCTGCCATAGAGCTGCGTCGGGGTGACCGAGCAGATGACGCTCTTGTTGGCCGTGATTGTCTCACCCGAGGCCAGCAGCACGCCGGTTGCCCGGCCATTGCTTTGAACGATCGAAGCGACGTCGGCGCCGGTGCGGATGTCGCCGCCGCGTTCCCGGATCAAAGCCTCGAAGGCCGCCAGCAGGTTTTTTGCCCCGCCCTTGACGATCGGCGCGCCCGCCGCCTCAAGCGCGAAGGCGATAACCCTGGCGATCTGGCCGGAGAACGCATCTTCAGGGCCTAATCCAGCATGCAGTACCCAGGGTGCCCACAACGCACGGATGGTTTCGGACTGGTAGGTGCTTTCGAGCCAGCCGCGCGCCGGCACGAGTGCCTCGCCGAGAAAGGCGGCAAGGCCACGCGGGCCACGCCGCCAGCCATCACCGGCCAGCAGCTTCGCTGTCGGATAGGACCACAGGCTGCCGCCGAGCAGGCCGAACAGCAGGCCGGCATTGCGCTCGATGCCGCCGACATCATCCGTGTGCCGGTCACCCTCGCCTGCCGCGATCGCATTAAGGGCGACGACGTTGGCGGCACGGTCGGTGCTGAGCACGGCATGGCTGCCGTCCGGCCGCAGCACGCCGGTCGGCGTTCCCGTGTGGCAGAACTCCAGCCCGTGGCGCGCGAGGTCGGCGCCCAGTGCCGCAAAGGCCGGCGAGGTGATGAACAGCACGAAGGTCGTCGCCATCACGTCATGGATGAAGCCGGGCGCGGTGATCTCCTCGGTGCGCAGGCAGCCGCCGATGCGGTCGTTGCGCTCGAGGACGAGCACACGCGCCCCTTTGCCGCCAAGCATCGCCGCGCAGACCAGCGCGTTGATGCCGCTGCCGACGATGATGTGATCCGGCTGGGTCACGGCAAACGCTTTCGCTTAGCCCTTCGACACCAGCGCCAGCGCGCGGATCGGGCTGCCGGTGCCGTGCTCGATCTTGAGCGGCGCCGCGATCAGGATGGCGCCCTTCGGCGGCAACTGGTCGAGGTTGCAGAGGCTGGCGAGACCGTAGCGGTTGGCCTTGTGCATCAGCGTGTGCGCCGGGAATGGCGGCTCCATGCCGCCGGCCTTGCCGGCATCGGTGCCGATCGTCTCCGAGCCCCAGCCCTTGATGTCCTTGCTGATCAGGAACTGGATGGCTTCGGCCGTCGGGCCGGGCGTGTGCGGGCCGGTCTCGTTGGCGTTGAGGAACTCGGCTTCCGAGCCGTTGCGCTTGTACCAGTCGGTGCGCATCACCACCCATTCGCCGGCATTGATCGCGCCATGCTCGGCTTCCCAGGCCTTGATGTGGTCGACGGTGAGCAGGAAATCGTGGTCGGCGGCGGCTTCCTTCGAACAGTCGATGACATTGACCGGGCCGACGAAGTTCTGCGCCGGAATGGTGTCGGTGGCGCCGTCCGGATAATCCTTGCCGGAAATCCAATGCTGCGGTGCGTCGAAATGCGTGCCCGAATGCTCGCCGAGCTTCAGCCAGTTCCAGGCCCACCACGGACCGTTCTTGTCGTAACGGGAAATGTTGTGGATCTCGACCTTCGGCGTGTCGACGGCGAGTTCCGGCGGCAGCTTGATCAACGGCGTGTCCGGCCCGAGCGGCGCCGACAGGTCGACCACCTTGATGGCGCCTGAAAGAAGCTGGCCGGCGACTTCGCCGAGGAGTTTTTGCGTATCCATGGTCTGAAGTTCCCTCTTTCGTGTGATGATCAAGGCTCGTCTCGGCCCTTAATATCCTACTAGACGAAAACATATGCATCTGCAATTATCTTTAAGCATAAAGGAAATGGGGACGAGGCGTGAGCCAGTTCGACGCCATCTTTGTCGGGGCCGGCCACAACAGTCTGGCATGCGCCGCGCATTTGGCGCTCAAAGGCTGGAAAACCGGGATTTTCGAGGGCAGCGCAACAATCGGCGGCGCCGTCCAGACGCGCGAATTCACCCTCCCCGGCTTCCGCCACGATTTCGGCGCGATGAATCTCAGCCTCTTCGCCGGCTCGGCCTTCCACCGGAAATATGCAAATGAATTGAAAGCGCAGGGGCTGGAGTTCGCCCCGGTCGTCGACTGTTTTGCCAGCGCATTCCCCGACGGACGCTGGTTCGGCGTCAGCAACGATCTGGAAAAGACCGCCGCGCGCATCGCCGCCTTCTCCGCTGCCGACGCCGCCACATGGCGCAGGCTGGTCGCCGCCTTCCCGGCGGAGGCCGAGCATCTGTTCCGGCTGCTGGGTTCGCCGATGAGTGCCCGCGCGCTTGCCGGCACGGCGTGGAACCTGTGGCGCAAGAAGGGCATTGCCGGCGCGCTCGATACGGGCCGGCTGCTGCTGTCCTCACCCCGCGCCTGGCTGGAGGAGAATTTCGAGTCGCCGCATATCAGGGCAACGCTCGCCACCTGGGGCATGCATCTCGACTTCGCGCCGGACATCGCCGGCGGCGCCGTCTTCCCCTATCTGGAATCGATGGCCAACCAGAGCTTCGGCATGGTGCTGGGCAAGGGCGGCGCCGACACCATCATCAAGGCGCTGTCGGGCATGGTGACCTCCGCCGGCGGCAAGATTGTCACCGGGGCCGAGGTAGCGGAAATCACGGTTTCAGCCGGCAAGGCGACCGGCGTGCGGCTCGCTTCGGGTGAAACGCATAGCGCCACCAAGGCGGTCATCGCCGGCGTCGCGCCCAAGGCGCTGACCGGCAAGCTGCTGGCGAACGGTTCGGGCGATGCCGGCTTCGATACGGCGATGCAAAAATTCCGCCATGCACCGGGCACCATGATGATCCATCTGGCCCTCGACGATCTGCCGGACTGGCGCGCCGGAGCGGAGCTTCGGCAGTTCGCCTATGTGCATCTGTCTCCGTCGCTCGACGCCATGTCGCGCACCTATCAGCAGGCGATGGCGGGCATGCTGCCGGACCAGCCGGTGCTGGTCGTCGGCCAGCCGACGGCGATCGACCCGTCGCGGGCGCCTCAGGGCAAGCATGTGCTGTGGGTGCAGGTGCGCATGCTGCCCGCCGAAATCCTGGGCGATGCCGCCGGCAAGATCGCGCCGGACCGTTGGGACAAGGTGAAGGAAGCCTACGCCGAGCGTGTCCTCGACATCATCGAGACCTATGCTCCCGGCCTGCGCAACAAGATCCTCGGCCGCGCCGTGTTTTCACCCATCGATCTCGAGCGCGAGAACCCCAACCTCGTCGGCGGCGACCAGGTCTGTGGCAGCCATCATCTGGCGCAGAACTTCCTGTTCCGCCCGGCGCGCGGCTATGCCGGCTGGAACACGCCGGTGGCGCATCTGCACCTCACTGGAGCCGCGACATGGCCGGGCGCCGGCACCGGTGCGGCGTCGGGCTTCATGCTCGCACAACAGCTTGGCGGGAGGTAGGAGCCGAGGATTTCCTTGAGGCTACAAGGGGCAAGGCGCTGCTGCCCAAGAAGCCTGAACCAATGAACTAAGACGCCGCGCGCAGAAACAAAACCAACAAGGGGAACGACCATGACAATCAACAGACGTGAATTGCTGGGATACAGCGCCGCGGCACTCGGGGTGGCCGCCGTCGGCCTGCCGCCGATCGCTAGGGCGGCTGCCGGCGAACTGACCATCGCCTACAACGTCAATCTGCCATCCTGGGATCCAACCACCGGCCCCTCGGCCGTCAACCCGACCATCCAGGGGCTGTACCAGTCGGTGTTCGACCAGTTCATCCCACAGAAGCCCGACCTTTCCTTCGCGCCGGGCCTGCTCACCGAATGGGGCTGGAACGACGACCGCACCAAGATCATGATGACGGTGCGCGAGGGCGTGACCTGGCATGACGGCTCGCCGTTCACGGCCGAGGACGTCGTCTGGTCGCTGCAGCGGGCAGGCGACGAAAAGACCGGCAACCCGATCCAGTTCGTCTGGAAGAACGTCAACAACTTCAAGATCGACGGCAACAAGATCACCGGCGACGTCGTGCAGTTCGACCCGGTCTATTTCAAATGGATGTCGTTCCTGACCGGCTACATCATGCCGAAGGCCTACTACGAGAAGGTCGGCGCCGAAGGTTTCGAGAAGGCGCCGATCGGCACCGGCCCCTACATGGTGGAAAAGTTCGAGCGCAACGCCTTCCTGCGGCTCAAGGCCAATCCGAACTATTGGGGCGGCAAGCCGGCCTTCGAGAATGTGACGATCAAGTTCGTCGCCGACGCGGCAAGCCGAGTCGCAGAGATCGAATCCGGCTCCTCGCAAGTGACGCTCGAAATTCCCTATGAGGAGTATGACCGGCTGATCGCCAAGGACGGGCTTGCCGGCTCCTGCAAGAACGTTTCCGACATCGGGATGATCTTCTTCAACGACATCGAGGCGATGCTGGACAAGAACGTCCGCCAGGCCGCCGTGATGGCCGTCGACAAGAAGCTGCTGGTCGATCGCCTGCTGCGCGGCTACGGGCAGCCGATCGATACACTGGAAACGCCGGAATACGCATCCTACGACGCGTCGATCAAGGTCGAGCACAATCCGGAAAAGGCCAAGGAATTGCTCGCCGCTTCCGGCTATTCGCCGGAAAAGCCGGTCAAGTTCACCATCCAGACGACCAAGGGCTTCAAGCCCAAGGACTATGAGATGATCCAGGCGATCGTCGGCATGTGGCGCAAGGTCGGCATCGAGGCGACGATCGAAGTCTACGAGATCGCCAAGCACTACGAACTGCGCGCCGCCGACAAGCTTGCGCCGGCCGCCTTCTACAATTGGGGCAATGCCATCGGCGATCCGACCACCTCGACCGGCTTTGCCATGTATGGCCCGAGCCCGCATTCGGTGTGGGACAGCCAGGATTTGATCGACATGATCAACCCGCTGTGGGGCGAAAAGGACGAGGCCAAGCGCATCGCCGGCTGGAAGGCTGTCGACAAATACATCGCCGAGCAGGCCTATGTGCTGCCGCTGATGCAGTATGCGCAGCCGATCGTGCATGCCAAGGGCGTCAATGTGGTGCAGCATGTGTCCGGCGCGCTGCTGCCGGCCCTGATGACCCCGGCCTGACCAATATGGGAAGGCGCCCCGTCGCGAGACGGCGTGTCTTCTCCCAACTTGCGCAGGGCCCCTCATCCGGCCCTTCGGGCCACCTTCTCCCCGCTGGGGAGAAGAGACTGGTTCAGCCGTCAGCGACCTCTTCTCCCCTCGGGGAGAAGGTGGCCGCGAAGCGGCCGGATGAGGGGGCTGTTCGTTCGATCAATCACTGAAACGCATTAGGCCTGCGCCAGAATGCTCCTGCAAAGATTCATGATCCGTCTTCTGACGATGCTGATCACGCTGTTCGGCGTGGCCGTCGTCGTCTTTGTCGTGATCCGCGTCGCACCCGGCGATCCGATCGCCATGATGCTGCCGCCCGGCGCGACGGATGCCGACATTGCCCGGCTGCGCGCGCTCTACGGCCTCGACAAGACCATCGTCCAGCAATTCTTCATCTGGCTGTCGGGCGTGGCCCGGGGCGATTTCGGCACTTCGATTTCGCTGCGGCAGGATGTGCTGGGTCTCGTCTTCAACCGGCTGCCGGCGACGCTGGAACTCGCCATCGTCGCGCTTGTGATGGCGGTGGCGATCGGCGGCACGACGGCGATCATCGGCGCGCGCGAACGCGGCACGGCGGTCGAGGCCGGCATCGACATCGCCAGCGGCGCGGCGCTTTCGATTCCCGATTTCCTGTGGGGCCTGGTGCTGATCCTGTTGTTCGGCGTGCTGGTGCCGATCTTCGACATTTCCGGGCGGGTGTCGCCGCAACTGGACCTGCCCTTCGTCACCCAGTTCTATCTGTTCGAGAGCCTGTTGCGCCTGCGCCTCGACCTCACTTGGGATCTGCTGAAGCACATGCTGATGCCGGCCGTGGCGCTGGCGCTGCCGCTGGCAGCAATCATCTCGCAGCTGCTGAAACAGTCGCTGAAGGAAGTGCTCGACCTCGACTATGTCGTGCTGGCACGGGTGAAGGGTTTTTCGGAAACGCAGGTCATCCTGCGCGAGGCCTTGAAGAATGCCGCTTTGCCGACGCTGACACTGGTCGGCGTGCAGTTCACCTTCCTGATCGGCGGCACCGTCATCGTCGAACGGCTGTTCTCCTATGAGGGCCTCGGCAATATGGCGATCGACGCGGTCATCAACCGCGACCTGCCTTTGATTCAAGGCATCGTGCTGGTCTTCGCGCTGCTGTTCGTGCTGATCAACCTCAGCGTCGACATGATGTATGCGCTGCTCAATCCGAGGCTGCGCCATGGATGAGGGCCGTGCTCGAAGGCGAGGTGTGTCGCCACGCCTGTGGCTGGCCGGCGGCTGGCTGCTGCTGGCGCTGTTGGCCGCGATCTTCGGTCCGCTTGTCGCGCCCCAGGATCCGCTGGCACAGGATTTGATGCTGGAACGACTGCCGCCATTCTGGATGAATGGAGCCGAACCCGGCTATTGGCTCGGCACCGACAGCCTCGGCCGCGATCTGTTGTCGAGGTTGATCTTCGGCGGCCGCATCGCTTTCATCGTCGCCTTTGCCGCAGCCGTCGCGGCGTGCCTGGTCGGCTCGACGCTGGGCCTCATCGCAGGCTATTTCGGCGGTTGGGCCGACCGCATCATCTCGCGCATCGTCGATGTCTGGATGGCGTTTCCGCCGGTGCTGTTCGCCATCCTGCTGGTGGCGGTGCTCGGCACCGGCCTGGGTTCCGTCATCCTCGCTATCGCCATCATCGACTGGACGCGCTTTTGCCGGGTGATCCGTGCCGAGGCGATGGGCCAGTCGCGCATGGACTATGTCGAGAATGCCCGCATTGCCGGCTACGGCCGAATCGGCATCATGCTGCGCGAAGTGCTGCCCAATGTGGTGCCGTCGATCGTCGCATTGCTGTCGCTGGAAATGGGCATCGCCGTCATCGTCGAGGCGATCCTGTCCTTCGTCAATCTGTCGATCTCGACCGACGATCCGACCTGGGGCGGCATCATCGCCGAGGGCCGGCTGTCGATCCATCAGGCCTGGTGGGTGCTGGTGTTTCCGCTGATCACGCTGATCCTGACCGTGCTGTCGTTCAGCCAGTTCGGCGAGGCGCTGAAGACGCGTTTCGATCCGGTGCTGCGATGAGCGCCTGCCTCGACATCAGGGATCTGAGTGCGGTGCTGCCCAACGGCCAGCGCGTGCTGCGCTCGGTGTCGCTCTCCGTTCAGCCCGGCGAAGTGCGCGCGCTGGTCGGCGAGAGCGGCGCTGGCAAGACGATGATCGGCAAGGCGGTGCTCGGTGTGCTGCCGTCGAGCGTGCGCATTGTCGAAGGCGACATGCTGCTCGAGGGTGAAGACCTCGGCAAATTGCAACCCAAGGCACGACGCACGCTGATCGGGGCGCGCACGGCGCTGATCCCGCAGGACCCGCTGACCGCGCTCAACCCGTCGCGGCGCATCGGCTCGCAGATGACCGACCGGCTGGTGCGCATCCTCGGCTGGAGTGGCGAGAAGGCCGATACCCGCATCCGGCAATTGCTGGACGAGGTGCAAATCCGCGATCCCGACCGCGTGCTGAAGAGCTATCCGCACGAACTTTCCGGCGGCATGCGCCAGCGCGTGCTGATCGCTGCCGCCTTCGCCGCGGAGCCAAGGCTGATCGTCGCCGACGAGCCGACCACGGCGCTTGATGTGACCGTGCAAAAACAAATCCTGCGGCTGATCGTGCAGTTGCAGCTCGAGCATGGCACGGCGATCCTGTTCGTCACCCATGATCTCGGCGTCGTCGCCAAGATCAGCCAGAGGGTCTCGGTGCTTTATGCCGGCAAGGTGGTGGAGGAGGCCGACACGGCGGCCCTCTTCGCAGCACCGCAGCACCCCTACACGCGAGCGCTGATGGCGGCGACGCCACGCTACACCGATCCTTTCGCCTCGCTGAAGCCGGTGGACGAGGCGGTGCTAGCCGGGCTTGCTTCAGAGATTGCTGCCGCAGACCAAGCCTGGAGGCGGCCGCATGGTTGAACCGTTGTTCTCCGTGCGCGGGCTGAAGGTCGCGCTGCCCGACATGACGCGCAAGCCACTGATCGGCCGCGCGCCATTGGTCGAAATCCTGAAGGGCCTGGATTTCGACCTGCCCAAGGGCTCGGTGACCGGCATTGTCGGCGAATCCGGTTCCGGCAAGTCGACGCTCGGCCGCGCCTTGGTGCGCCTGCTGGAGCCCAACGCCGGCAGCGTCACTTTCGACGGTCGCGACATCACCCATCTGCCGGAAGCGGAGCTGCGGCCGCTGCGCCGCAACCTTCAGATGATTTTTCAAGATCCGATGTCGTCGCTCAACCCGCGCCGCACCATTGCCAGCATCATCGCCGCACCGCTCAAGCAGAATGGCCTCGGCGACAATCTCAAGGCGCGCGTGGCTGAGGCGCTGCAGCGTGTCGGCCTGCCGCAAAGTTTCGCCAGCCGCTACCGCCACGAACTGTCGGGCGGCCAGCGCCAGCGCGTCGGCATTGCGCGCGCGCTGGCGCTGTCGCCGAAATTCGTGCTGGCCGACGAGATCGTCTCCGGCCTCGACGTGTCGACGCAGGCGCAGATCCTCACCCTGCTGGAGAAGCTGGCGGCGGAGATGGGCCTGACCGTCGCTTTCATCAGCCACGATCTGTCGGTCATTCGGCGGCTGTGCCGGCAAGTGATCGTCATGCGCGAGGGCGTGATCGTCGAGGCGAGCACCACCGACGTCTTGTTCGACAATCCACGGCAGGCCTACACGCGCGACCTGATCGCAGCCATTCCGCTGCCCGAGATCGATGCTGGCTGGCTGGACATCCCCGCCGCCGCCAAGGCGCCGACATGAATGCATACGCACGCCGAAGAGCGGGCCTCGGGCGTGCGACCACAAAGACCCAAGTCCCGCCAAATGGAGAGGACTGACATGAAGACCACTATCGCAATTGCAACGCTGGCCGCCGCGATGCTCGGCAGCGCCGGCATGGCCTCGGCGGATTCGATCCCGGGCATGCGCGGCCACGACCACACCGGCATCACCGTTCCCGACATGAAGCAAGCGGTCGACTTCTTCACCGAAGTGGTCGGCTGCAAGAAGGCGATGTCGTTCGGTCCGTTCGCCGACGACAAGGGCACCTTCATGCAGGATCTCCTGGGCGTCGACCCGAAGGCGGTGATCGAAGAGGTCACCATGGTGCGCTGCGGCTATGGATCGAACATAGAGCTGTTCAAATACACAGCACCGGACCAGAAGGACCTGACGCCGAAGAACAGCGACATTGGCGGCTTCCACATCGCCTTCTATGTCGACGACGTCGCTGCCGCCAAAGCCTATCTCGAAGGCAAGGGCGTCAAGACGCGGATGGGGCCGCTGCCGGTCAAGGAAGGGCCGGCCGCCGGCCAGACCATCCTCTATTTCCAGGCGCCGTGGGGACTGCAACTGGAAGCGATCAGCTATCCCGATGGCATGGCCTATGAGAAGGACGCCGAGACGGTGCTGTGGAGCCCGAAGAACCCGGAAAAGTGATCCGGCAGCGCGCTTGCGCGATGACACGCAGGCGCGCTTTCGCCATGTCAGGATAATCGTTTTGATATAAAACTTTAAGCTTGAAATATCTTGTTGCCGGCGCGATACTGAACTCCAGCAAGCGAAGAGGAGATCGCAGACATGAAGGTTGCGGTTCTCGGCGGCGGACCAGCCGGCCTCTACTTTGCCATTTCGATGAAGCTGAGGGACGCCGCGCACGATGTGACGGTGTTCGAGCGCAACCGCGCCGACGACACGTTCGGCTGGGGCGTCGTGCTGTCGGCCGAGACGCTCGACAATCTGTCGAAAAACGACCCGGTCAGCGCTGTCTGGATCAAGAAGCACTTTGCCTACTGGGACGACATCGCCGTCATCCATGACGGCGTGCGCACGGTCTCGTCAGGTCACGGTTTCTGCGGCATCGGCCGCAAGCGGCTGCTGGTCCTGCTGCAGCGCCGGGCGCGCGAACTCGGCGTCAAGCTGATGTTCGAGACCGACATTGCAGATCCCAAGCCCTACATGGAGACGCATGATCTGGTTGTCGCGGCCGACGGCCTGAACTCCAGGGCGCGCAACAGTTTCGTCGACATCTTCAAGCCCGACATCGACACCCGCAAATGCAAGTTCGTCTGGCTCGGCACCAACCAGAAGTTCGACGACGCCTTCACCTTTATCTTCGAGAAGACCGAGCATGGCTGGGTGTGGGCGCACGCCTACCAGTTCGACAGCGACACCGCGACCTTCATCGTCGAGTGCAGCGAACAAACCTGGGCTGCCTTCGGCTTCGGCGCGATGTCGCAGCAGGAATCGATCGCCCTTTGTGAGCGGATCTTCGAAAAACATCTCGGCGGCCACGCGCTGATGACCAATGCCAACCATATCCGTGGTTCCGCCTGGATCAATTTTCCGCGCGTGCTGTGCGAGCGCTGGTCGTACAAGAATCTGGCACTGATGGGCGATGCGGCGGCATCGGCGCATTTCTCGATCGGCTCCGGCACCAAGCTGGCCCTGGAAAGTGCCGTGGCTCTGGCCGAGTATGTCGAAACCGAGCCGGACCTCGACGCCGCCTTCCGTAGATATGAGGATGCCCGCCGCACCGAGGTGCTGAAGCTGCAATCGGCGGCGCGCAATTCGCTCGAATGGTTCGAGGAGGTCGAGCGCTATCTCGGCCTCGATCCGGTGCAGTTCAACTATTCGCTTTTGACCCGCTCGCAGCGCATCAGCCATGAGAATTTGCGGCTGCGCGATGCCGAATGGCTTGAAAGCGCGGAGGAATGGTTCCAGCGCCAGGCGGGCGCCGGCGGCAACACCCTGCGCCGCGCGCCGATGTTCGCGCCGTTCAAGCTGCGCGACATGAGGCTGCAGAACCGCGTCGTCGTCTCACCGATGGCGCAGTACAAGGCCGTCGACGGTTGCCCGACCGACTGGCATTTCACCCATTATGCCGAGCGGGCCAAGGGCGGCGCAGGGCTCCTCTATATCGAGATGACCTGCGTCAGCCCGGAAGGCCGCATCACGCCTGGTTGTCCCGGTTTCTATGCGCCCGAACATGAGGTGGCGTGGAAGCGGCTGGTCGATTTCGTCCACACCGAGACAGAAGCCAAGATCTGCGCCCAGATCGGCCATTCCGGCGCCAAAGGTTCGACCCGGCTTGGCTGGGAAGGCACCGACGTGCCGCTGGTCTCCGGCAACTGGCCGGTGATCGCCGCCTCGGCCGTGGCGTGGTCGCCGCAGAATCAGGTGCCGAAGGCGATGGATCGCGCCGACATGGACCGCGTGCGCGACGAATTCGTGGCTTCGGCCGAGATGGCCGATCGTTGCGGCTTCAACATGCTCGAGATCCACGCTGCGCATGGCTATCTCTTGTCGTCCTTCATCACGCCGGTCACCAACCGGCGCACGGATGAATATGGCGGTTCGCTTGACAATCGGATGCGCTATCCCCTCGAAATCTTCCGCGCGGTGCGCGCTGCCTGGCGGGCGGAGAAGCCGATCTCGATGCGCATTTCGGCCAATGACTGGGTGGGCATCGAGGGCGTCACACCGGCCGACGCGGTGGAGATCGCACGGCTGCTGCACGAGGCCGGCGTCGACATCTGCGACGTCTCGGCAGGCCAGACCTCGGCACTGGCCAAGCCTGTCTATGGCCGCATGTTCCAGACGCCGTTTTCCGACCGCATCCGCAACGAAGTCGGCATGGCGACGATGGCGGTCGGTAACATCTACGAGCCGGACCATGTCAATTCGATCCTGATGGCCGGCCGCGCCGACCTCGTCGCACTGGCACGGCCGCATCTCGCCGATCCCTACTGGACACTGCATGCCGCCGTCACGCTCGGCGACCGTGGTGTCAAATGGCCGGATCCCTATCTGCCCGGGCGCGACCAGCTCTACCGTCTGGCCGAGCGCGACGCCGCAGCGGGGCTGAAAGTATGAGTACCGCCGCGACGATACCCGGCAAGCATGCGCTGGTCACTGGCGGCGGCTCCGGCGTCGGGCGGGCCATCGCGCTGGCGCTGGCTGCTGCCGGCATCGACGTCACCATCTGCGGCCGCCGGGAAGCGGAGCTCGCTGAGGTGGCCGGCGAGAACGACCGCATCTTCGGCATCGCCGCCGACGTCACCGATGAGGCGGCGATGGCGTCGCTTTACGAAAGGGCGCAGGCCGCGCGCGGACCCTTCGACATCGTCGTCGCCAATGCCGGCATGGCCGGCAGCGCCCCGGCGCACAAAACCGCGCTCAGCGACTGGCAGCGAACGCTCGACGTCAATCTGACCGGCGCCTTCCTGACGGTGAAGCCGGCGCTGGCCGGCATGGCCGTGCGGAAAACAGGACGAATTGTTTTCATCGCCTCGACCGCCGGCCTGAAAGGCTACGCCTACGTCGCGCCTTACGTCGCCGCCAAGCACGGCGTCGTCGGCCTGATGCGGGCGCTTGCCGCCGAAACGGCGAAATCGGGCGTCACCGTCAACGCGGTGTGCCCAGGCTTTGTGGAAACCGAAATGCTGGAAGAGTCCATCCAGCGCATCATCGAGAAGACCGGCCGCTCGGTCGAGCAAGCGCGGTCAAGCCTCGCCTCTACCAACCCGCAAGGCCGCTTCATCCAGCCGGATGAGGTCGCCGCCGCCGTGCTGTGGCTGTGCGGCGACGCCGCCCAGTCGATCACCGGACAGGCGATTTCCATCTCAGGAGGCGAAACATGGTAGCCGGCCCCCTGCCCGCGCCGTCGGGACCCGGCAAGGACCACTTGCGGCTGTGGATCAGGCTGCTGCGAGCCTCGCGCACGATTGAGGCCGAGCTGCGCGAGCGGCTGAAGAAGGAGTTCAACACGACGCTGCCGCGCTTCGACGTGATGGCCGCCCTCTATCGCGCGCCGGAAGGCATGCTGATGAGCGACCTGTCG
This sequence comes from Mesorhizobium sp. WSM4808, assembly GCF_055811675.1. Lineage (NCBI taxonomy): Bacteria > Pseudomonadati > Pseudomonadota > Alphaproteobacteria > Hyphomicrobiales > Phyllobacteriaceae > Mesorhizobium > Mesorhizobium sp. WSM4808. The sequence goes on along the minus strand of NZ_JBVVQX010000004.1, from coordinate 247,668 downwards.
CGTTTCCTGCTGGTCTCCAACGGCAATGTCACGGGCATCGTCGACCGGCTGGTTTCGGAAGGACTTGTCGCCCGCGCAAGGCGCAATGGCGACCGCCGCACGTCGATGGTGCGGCTGACCGAGGAAGGCGCGCAGGCATTTGCCGCCATCGCTGCGGCGCATGAAGGCTGGATCGGCGAATTGCTGGGCAAGGTCAGCGAGGACGACGCGCGCCGGCTGACCGGCATGCTGACCTCGTTCCGCAGCAACTGGGAGGGACGCGAATGACCGCAATGGCGGGGCGCAAGCCGAAGCATTTCCTGTGGGAGGTCGAGGGCAGGATCGCCAAGGTCCGGCTCGACCGGCCGGAGCGCAAGAACCCGCTGACCTTCGACAGCTATGCGGAACTCCGCGACACGTTCCGCGACCTCGTCTATGCCGACGATGTCGACGCCGTGGTGTTCCTCTCCAATGGCGGCAATTTCTGCTCCGGCGGTGATGTCCACGACATCATCGGCCCGCTGGTCAATATGGACATGAAGCAGCTTCTCGCCTTCACCCGCATGACCGGCGATTTCGTCAAGGCGATGCTGAATTGCGGCAAGCCGATCATTGCTGCGGTCGACGGCGTCGCGGTCGGCGCCGGCGCCATCATTGCGATGAGCTCCGATATCCGCATCGCCACGCCGGAAGCCAAGACCGCGTTCCTGTTCACCCGCGTAGGCCTCGCCGGATGCGACATGGGCGCCTGCGCGATCCTGCCGCGCATCATCGGCCAGGGCCGCGCCGCAGAACTGCTCTACACAGGCCGCACCATGACGGCGGCGGAAGGCGAACGCTGGGGTTTCTACAACCGGCTGGTCGATGCCGCCTCGCTGGAGGCCGACACGCTCGATATGGCGGCGCGCATCGTCTCCGGCCCGACCTTTGCACACGGCATCACCAAGACGCAGCTCAACCAGGAATGGTCGATGGGTCTCGACCAGGCGATCGAGGCGGAAGCCCAGGCACAGGCGATCTGCATGCAGACCCGCGATTTCGAGCGCGCCTACAAGGCGTTCGTGGCCAAGGAAAAGCCGGTGTTCGAGGGGGATTGAGGATGATGCATTCCGTGGAGACGTCGGCGGGACAGCGCCCCCCTCTGTCCTGCCGGCGCCGTAGAGCGCAGGGCCTGGAGAATAGCGGTGGAAGCACCCATGCCTGACCGCTCCTTCCTCTCCTGGCCGTTCTTCGAAGACCGCCATCGCAAGTGGGCCGAGCAGCTCGACGTATGGTGCGCGAAAAACCTGCCGGTCTCCCACCATGATGTCGACGCCGCCTGCCGCGAGCTGGTCAGCAAGCTCGGGCGAGACGACTGGCTGAAGCCGACGGCGATCGACCCAGACAATCCTGGCCCCCTCGACGTCCGCACTTTGTGCATCACGCGCGAGACGCTGGCGCGCCATGACGGGTTGGCCGATTTCGCCTTCGCCATGCAGGGGCTTGGCACCGGCGCGCTCAGCCTGTTCGGCACGCCGCACCAGCAGCAATGGCTTTCGAAGACGCGTGCCGGCAAGGCGATATCAGCCTTTGCCCTGTCGGAACCGCGCTCGGGATCGGATGTCGCCAACACGGAAATGACGGCGACCCGCGACGGCGACAGTTACGTTCTGTCGGGTGAAAAGACCTGGATCTCCAATGGCGGCATCGCCGACCTCTATGTCGTCTTTGCCCGCACCGGCGAGGCGCCGGGCGCCAAAGGGCTTTCCGCCTTCCTCGTGCCTGGCGACGCCAGGGGCCTTGGCATCGCCGAACGGCTGGAAGTGATCGCGCCGCACCCGCTGGCGCGCCTGTCTTTCGATCAGGTCCGCCTGCCCGTCGCCGCGCGGATCGGCAAGCCCGGCGACGGCTTCCGTATCGCCATGTCGGTGCTCGACGTGTTCCGCTCGACCGTTGGTGCGGCGGCACTTGGCTTTGCTCGCCGCGCACTGGATGAAAGCATCAAACGGGTGTCCGAACGCAAACTGTTCGGCGCGCCAATGGCCGAACTGCAGATGGTGCAGGGTCATATCGCCGAGATGGCGCTGGACGTCGATGCCGCGGCGCTGCTGGTCTACCGCGCCGCCTGGACCAAGGACATGGGCGCGCCCCGCGTCACCCGCGAGGCGGCGATGGCCAAGCTGTTTGCCACCGACAAGGCGCAAGAGGTGATCGACAAGGCCGTGCAGCTGCATGGCGGCGACGGTGTCCGCAAGGGCCATATCGTCGAAAGCCTGTATCGCGAGATCCGCGCGCTGCGCATCTACGAGGGTGCCTCCGACGTGCAGAAAGTGGTGATCGCGCGGCAAGTGATGGGCGCGGCCTGACGGCAGAGATTTTGACGAGCGTTCGATTTTGAAAATTGGGTTTTGGAATACCGGGAGGTTTTGAATGCACAGGATTCTGCAGCCCGAAGGCTGGGCAAAACCTGTCGGCTACGCCAATGGCGTCGCGGCACGCGGGCAGCTCGTCTTCGTCGGCGGACAGGTCGGCTGGAACGGGCAATGCCAGTTCGAGACCGACGATTTTGTCGGCCAGGTGCGGCAAACGCTCGAGAATATCGTCGCGGTGCTGGCGGAAGCCGGTGCCGGGCCGCAGCACATCACCTCGATGACCTGGTATTTCACCGACAAGGCCGAGTATTTGGCCAACCTCAGGGGCATCGGCGAGGCCTATCGCGAGGTCATCGGCCGGCATTTTCCGGCGATGGCCGCCATGCAGGTGATGGCGCTGGTCGAGGATCGCGCCAAGGTGGAGATCCAGGCAACTGCCGTCATCCCGGAATAGGTGTACTGATATTCAGGTGATGCCGGTCTGCAAACGGCAGCTTCCTGCGCTTCCGGTGCTCGCGTACGAAAAGTACGCTCCGCTCCGGTTCTCGTAACCCACCGTTTTCGACTCGGCCTGACCTGAATCTCAACACACCTTCGGCTATACGCGCAGTCCCGCTTGCCGTAAAATCGGCAGTACGTGATCGCAGAAATAGGGCAGTTCTTGCGTGTAGTTGACGAAGGACAGCGCGATGCCCTGGTAGCCGTGTCCGGCGATGGCGGCCATGTCGGCGGCGATCGTTTCAGGCGTTCCGATCAGCGGGTAGGTGCCGGCGCCGCCGGCGAAGCGCTGCCGGTAGCGGTCATAGGCGTGCGGGTCGTGGGACTGCGAGAATTCCTTCTTGCCGGCCATATGGGCATCGACCGCATCGTGGTCGGCCATATCGACGGCATAGCGCGTGTAGTAGGCCTGCGCCTCTTCCATGGTAGGGCGGCAGACGACATGCGCCACCGTGTAGACACCGACATCACGGCCTGCCTTGTCGGCCCGCTCGCTGATATCGGCGACATGCTTGCCGGCATCGCTCATTTCCGAAAAGGTCGTGAACAGATAATCGCACCGGGCGGCGGCGAAATCGCGGCCCGGCCCGCCGAATGCGGCGTTCATGGTCACGGGGCGGGGAACCTGCAGGCTGGCCGGCCGGCTGACAGCCTCCTTGAGGCGATAATAGGTGCCTTCGTAATCGAGCGGTTCGGCCGAGGCATAGAGCTTTTCGAGGATTTCGATCCATTCGGCCGCCTGGTCATAGCCCTTCTCGACCAGCGGCGTGCCGAACATGCCGAATTCCTTCGGGTTCCAGCCGCAGACGATGTTCAAGCCCGCGCGGCCCTGGCTGATATGGTCGACCGTCGCCAGCGCCTTGGCGGCATAGAGCGGATGCACCAGCGGCACATGCACGGTCATGAACAGGCCGATCTGCTCGGTAGCCACAGCAAGCGCCGCCGCCCATGTGAAGGTTTCGAACGACCATTCGCGCACCTTGTTGCGGCCGCCAAAACCGCGCCAGCGCGCGATCGGCAGCATGAACTCCAGCCCTGCGCGGTCGGCGATCTGGGCCGCGGTCACATTGTCCTGCCAGTTTGCCGTCCAGCGTTCCGGAACGTCTGTGATAGCAAGGCCGCCATCGGCATTGGTCGAAAAGACGCCAAGCTTCAATCTGTTCGGGCCGTGCAAAGGGTGTGGTTTGTTCATGTCGCGACCTCCCGGCGAGAGAGCACACGCTAGGCCCGTGCCGAGATATTTCAAGCCTGAAATAGCTTCGGGTCGCCATCGCTCGCGGGTATCGGTTCCAGCGGGCCGCACGGTGTCCGCCACGCAACCGACACCGCAGCTTTTTAAGCTTAAAACTTTCGCCTTGAAAAGCGCCGCACTTTGGATAAGCATTCCACAGTCGATGGCGATTGCCTTGCCGGACGGGCTTGCCGGCCAGTCCATCGTGCAGACCAGTCCATCGTGCCGGCCAGTCCATCGTGGGTGCTCCGGGTGGGAGTCTCAGTTCTTGTCGTTCATACTGTCCCAGTCATCATCCAATGCGCGCCATGCCTTCGATGACGTGCGCGCGCAGATCCGCGATCTGCAACAAAAAACGTCGCCAACCATGACCGCATTGGTCGCTGCCATGAATTGACGCCCTGCGGTGCGGGGCGGCAAAAAACCGTGCGGGAGCAACCCGCCCGATCAACAACAGAGGGAACACAAATGAGCTTCACACGTCGCAAATTGCTTCTTCTCGCCGCCGCCATCGGCATCGCCGCCGGCCCCGCCACCGCTTATGCCGCCGATGTGCTCAATGTCGGCGCCTACCCGACCAATCCACCCTTCGAGTACAAGAACGAGAGCGGCACTTTCGAAGGCTTTGAAGTCGACATCGTCAACGAAGCCGCCAAGCGCATCGGCATGACCACCGATATCGCCGATCTCGGTTTCCAGGCACTGTTTGCCGCCACCACCTCGAAGCGCATCGACGTCGCCATCTCGTCGATCACCATCACGGCGGAGCGGCTGAAGTCACAGTCGTTCACGCAGCCCTATTATGATTCGGACATGGGCATCGCCACCAAGACCGACAGCGCGATCAAGGCCGAGGCCGACCTCAAGGGCAAGATCATCGGCGTGCTGTCCGGCTCGACCGGCGAAACCTGGGTCAAGGCGCATCAGGAAGCCGATGGCTTCAGCGACGTGAAGGGCTACGACACGCAGCAGAACCTGCTCCTCGACCTCAGCGCCGGCCGCGTCGATGCGGCCGTCAGCGACATTCCGGGCATGGAGTATTCCTTCACCAAGATGAAGGACCTGGTCGTCAAGGAGCGCATCAAGACCGGTGAGCAATACGGCCTGATGATGACCAAGGACCACCCGCTGCTCGGCAAGCTGAACGATGCGCTGAGCGCGATGAAGAAGGACGGCACCCTGGCCGCCATCCACAAGAAGTGGTTCGGCAGCGACGCGCCGGCCGACTCCTCGACCATGAAGGAAATGCCGCTGCCGAAGGCCTGATCTGAAAGCTGCGCTGACATCGTGCCGGCTTTCCAGGCCGGCACGATTCATTTCATGCTCCAGCGCCGGCTTCCGCGCCGACTGCCTCGCCATCGGGCGAGGCATATTGGTTTTAACCTGAGCATGATTGCTCTCGGGTTCGGGAACGCTCCCATGTCGCTGCTGGATACCTTCTTTAACCCCGACGTCATCATGTCCAGCCTGCCGGCGCTGCTGCGCGGCTTCCTGAACACGCTGCTGCTCGGCATTTTGAGCATCGGCATCGGGATCCCCATCGGCCTGGGGATCAGCCTGGTGCGGCTCTATGCGCCGAAGCCGCTGCGCTGGCTCGCGGTCGGCTACACCGACATCTTCCGCGCCCTGCCGGTGCTGGTCGTGCTGATCCTGATCTACTACGCGCTGCCCTTCCTCGGCATACGCCTGTCGTCCTGGGCGTCGGCGGTGACTGCCTTCGCCTTCATCATGTCGGCTTACTCGGCCGAAGTGTTCCGCTCCGGCATCGAAAGCATTCCGCGTGGCCAGTTCGAGGCGTCGCAGGCGCTTGGCCTGCCGTTCCTCCTGACCTTGCGCAAGGTGGTGCTGCCGCAAGCGATCCGCGTCGTCATCCCGCCGATGACCAGCAACTGCGTCTCGATGTTCAAGGACACCTCGCTCGCCTCCACCGTGGCGCTGCCGGAACTCTTGAAGGAGGCGACCAACGCGCAGTCGCTCTACGCCAACCCCTCGCCGCTGATCGGCGCAGCCCTCGTCTATCTCATCTTCCTCTGGCCGATGGTCCGCCTCGTCAGCCTGCTTGAAGAGCGCTTCAAGACCGAAAAGAAGCGCTGACCTCCGCCACCTGATCCCCGCCCAAGTCCTTTGCAGGAGCCTACCCGTGAACAAGCACCAGACCGACAATGCGAATGCCACCGCGTTCCCCGTCGACGCCATCCGCGCCATGTTTCCAGCTTTACAGCGGGCTGGCGACTTCATCTTCTTGGACAATGCCGCCGGCGCGCAAATTCCGCAGAGCGTGCTCGACGCGGTGACCAACCATCTGGTTTCGCACAATGTGCAGCGTGGCGGCCGTTATGGCCGCAGCGTCACTGTCGACCAGTCGGTCGCCGATGCGCGGACAAGCGTCGCGCTGCTCATCAACGCCTATAGCCCGGCGGAAATCTGCTTCGGCATGAACGCCACCTCGTTCATCCGCCTGGTCAGCCTCGGCATCGGTCAGATGCTGCAGGAGCGCGACGAGATCGTCATCACCGACATGGACCATGATGCCAACATCGCGACCTGGCTGGCTCTGGAGTCCGCCGGTGCAAAGTTCAAATGGTGGCGCATGCGCGAGGACGGCAATCTGCATGTCGACGACCTTCGCCCGCTGGTTTCCGACCGCACCCGTCTCGTCGCCAGCACGGTCACCGCGCATTCGATCGGCTCGATCGTCGATGTCGCCGCGGTGGCCGAGATCGCACATGCGGCCGGCGCCGAAGTGTTCCTCGACTGCGTGCATTACGGACCGCACGGGCTGATCGACGTGCAGGCCTGGGATTGCGACTATCTCGTCTGCTCCGGTTACAAGAATTTCTCGCCGCATATGGGCTTCCTGTGGGGCCGTTTCGAAACGCTGAAGCGGCTGCCGACCTTCCGCGAGGATTTCATCCCCGACGAGCCGCCCTACAAGGTCGAGGCCGGCACCTTCATCTACGAGAACGTTTCCGGAATGGATGCCGCCGTGCAGTATCTTGAACTGATCGGCCGCAATCTGGCGCCGTCCAACAACCGCTCGCGGCGCGACAACATCGTTGCCGGCATGGGCGCCATCCGCGACTATGAGCTGGTGCTGGCGCGTGAGATGCTGGCCGTGCTGAAAGGTTGCGGCGCGACCATCTACGGCGTTGCCGACGAGGCCCGCATCAATGAGCGTGTGCCGACCTTCTGCTTCAACATCGGCAGACTGTCGCCGCAGCGGGTCGTCGAGGAAATGGCCGAGATGCAGATCGGCATCCGCGACGGCCACATGTACGCGCCGCGACTGATGAAGCGTCTCAACCTCTCAATGGACAGCGGCGCCATCCGCGCCTCCCTGGTCCACTACAACACCGTGGGCGAAATCCACAAGTTCGGCGAGGCGCTGCGCGCCATCATCGCCAAGCTGTCGTGATCGGCGTCTAGAGCGAGATGCAGTCAGGCCGAACCGCGTGGGCTCCATCTACCTTCAGCGCATTTGGTGCGACGCCAAGTTATTCCACCTAGCTGAAAACGCTCCAAGTCAAAACTCGGTCGGCTGGCAGCCGCAAATGGCTGGTCAGAAATGGACGCTAGGACCGCGCCAGAAGCGGCCATTCGGATATGCATTTCGGAACGATGGGAACGGGGCCGACAACGGACTGTCAGCATTTATCGGTAGAATGGCTATTGGGTCGGCCAGGCTCTCATCGCGATATCAGCGATGCGGTGGAGTTCGTCTGGCTGGGCTCCGCTCGCGGCCTCGACGGCGATGCCGCGCAGAATTGCAACCAGGTATCCTGAGAGGGCAGCTGTATCGGTGTCCTTGCCGACATCACCGTCTATCTGAGCACGTTCGAGACGTTTAGCTATCTGGTTTCTAAGTTGCCCGCGTCGAAGATTTGTCTCCTTGCGGGCCGACGCGCTGTCGTCGCTCCCTATCAGGGCACCATGCACCATAAGGCAACCTGGCGGATTTCTCGTGTCGGAGTGGAACGCGCATGCACCATATATCAGCCCCGCAGCAAGCGCGCGTGCAGTTGGCGCGTCCAAGGCATTCTGGATGAAATGCGACGTCTCGCGGTCATAGCGGTCGAGCACCTTCAGGAACAACTCTTCCTTGTTGCCGAACGCCGCGTAGAGACTGGGGCGCGTAATGCCTAGCTCTTCAGTAAGGTCAGTCAGCGATGTGCCCTCGTAGCCCTTGCGCCAGAAAAGCCGCATCGCCTGCACGAGTGCTTTCTCGGTATCGAACTCTCTCGGCCTGCCCATAGTCACTCACTCTCTTTATTGTACCGACTGGTATATTATCGCTTGACGCGTGAATCGATCTGCCTTTTATATACCGATCGGTAGATAATGGGGAAGTGAAGCGATGTCGAAGCTGTTGATCTTTTGTACTGCGCTGTTGCTGGCCACGCAGACCGCCAGCGCCAACGTTAAACCGTTTCCGGCCAGCTTCGAAACGCGCGAGGTCAAGACGGACGGTGTGACGATCCACGTGCGCGTAGGTGGTTCCGGTCCTGCGGTACTAATGCTGCACGGGTACGGTGAGACGGGAGACATGTGGGAGCCGCTCGCCGTTGAAATGGCAAAGGATCACATGGTCGTCGTGCCGGATCTACGTGGCATGGGTCTGTCGTCTCATCCTGAGACTGGCTACGACAAGAAAACTCAGGCTGCCGACATGGAAGCAGTCCTGCGCAGCCTAAATATCCAAAGCGTCGATCTCGTCACGCATGACATTGGCAATATGGTGGGTTTTGCCTTTGCTGCGCAGCATCGGGATCAGGTGTCCAAATTTGTGCTGATCGACGCACCTGTTCCCGGCGTCGGCCCCTGGGAAGAAATACTCAAGAACCCGCTTCTCTGGCATTTCAGGTTCGGTGGACCGGATATGGAGCGGCTCGTGGCAGGTCGGGAGCGGATTTATCTCGACCGATTTTGGAACGAGTTTTCTGCCGATCCATCACATTTCGACGAAGCGTCCCGTGAGCACTATGCCGCTCTCTACGCTTTGCCGGGCGCGATGCACTCCGGCTTCGCGCAGTTCGCAGCCTTCGACCAGGACGCGCTCGACAACAAGGCGATCCTGGAAACGTCAGGAAAGCTGAAGATGCCCTTGCTGGCAATCGGAGGAGAAATGTCGTTCGGTACTCAAATGGCGACGGTGATGCGCTTCGCCGCGGACAACGTTACCGAGGGCGTCATTCCCGGTTCGGGACATTGGATCATGGAGGAGAATCCGGTCGCCACGGTGAAAGTGGTCACTGACTTCCTCAGATAAACGCGATCGGTTTGCTATCAGCTTTCAGGCATCGCGCAAACAGAGTTTGGTGGACGACTTGGGCGCAAAGCTGCCGTCCACTTCGCGGAAGACGTAAGTCGTGTTCGGGCAAAACTCAATCGTTCAGAGTAATTGGGTTTTGGCTCAAGCCGCCTTCTTCTTCGCCAGTCTTGCCTTGATCGAGGCGACGTCGGCGCGCGGGGTCGCGGCGAACAGCGTCCTGGTGTAGCTGTGCTTGGGGTCGGCGAAGACCTCGTCGCGCGAGCCGTATTCGACCGCCTCGCCGAAATACATCACCATCACATCGTCGGCGATGTAGCGCACCACGGACAGATCGTGGCTGATGAAGACATAGGTCAGCTGGAACTCGTCCTGCAGGTCGGCGAGCAGGTTGAGCACCTGTGCCTGCACGGAAAGATCGAGCGCCGAGACCGGCTCGTCCAGCACCAGCAGGCTTGGGTTGAGCATCAGCGCGCGGGCAATGGCAATGCGCTGGCGCTGGCCGCCCGAGAACATATGGGGATAGCGGTTGTAGTGCTCGTGGCCGAGGCCGACCTTCTTCAGCATCTTCATCGCAAGGTCGCGCCGCTCGGCCGCCGGCTTGTCGGTGTTGATCAAAAGCGGCTCGCCCAGCACGTCGCCGATCTTCTGGCGCGGATTGAGCGATCCATAGGGGTTCTGGAAGACGATCTGGACCTTGCGGCGCATCTCTTTGGTCAATCCTCCCTTGGCGATATCGACCTTGTTGCCGTCGATGAACAGGTCGCCTGACGTCGCCGGATCGATCAGCGTGATGATGCGGGCGAGCGTGGACTTGCCGCAGCCGCTTTCGCCGACGATGGCCAGCGTCTTGCCCTTGTCGACCTTGAACGAGACGCCCTTGACCGCGTGCACGGTACGCGGCCCGGTGAACAGGCCGCCGCCGATGTGGTAGTCGCGCACGATGTTCTTGCCTTCGAGGACCGTGGTGCTCATGAGGCGGCTCCCGCAGCAGAGGGGGCCGGTTCGAACATCATGTCGGAAACGGTCGGCAGCCGGTCGCCGACGGCGTTCTCCGGCAGCGCCGACAACAGCGCACGCGTGTAATTGCTCTTCGGCGATTCAAACAGCGACAGCACGTCGGCCTCTTCCATCTTACGGCCCTTGTACTGGACGATGACGCGGTCGGCGGTCTCGGCCACCACGCCCATATTGTGGGTGATCATGATCAGTCCCATGCCGTATTTGGCCTGCAGCGAAACCAGCAGGTCGAGGATCTGCTTCTGGATGGTGACGTCGAGCGCCGTGGTCGGCTCGTCGGCGATCAGCAGTTTCGGATTGCAGGCGATGGCGATGGCGATCATGACGCGCTGGCATTGGCCGCCCGACATCTGGTGCGGAAACGAACTCAGCCGTTCTTCCGGATCGGCGATGCCGACCAGCTTCATCAATTCGATGGCCCGCGCCCGCCGCTGAGCGCGATCCATACCCATATGGAAGCGCAGCACCTCCTCGATCTGGAAGCCGACGGTGAAGCACGGATTGAGGCTGGCGATCGGCTCCTGGAAGATCATCGAGATGTCCTTGCCGACGATCTTGCGGCGTTCGGACGGGCTGAGCTTCAGGAGATCGACGCCGTCGAAGGCCATGCGGTCTGCCTTGACGGTTGCCGTGTTGGGCAACAGGCCCATCACCGCGAGCATCGCCACGGACTTGCCGGAACCGGACTCGCCTACAATCGCCAGCACTTCGCGCGGCTCGATCGAGAGGTCGATGCCTTGCACGGCCATGAACGGTCCGGCCGCGGTGTCGAAGGAAACGGTGAGGTTCCTGATCTCGAGCAGAGGCATGCTCACGACCTCTTCAGCTTGGGGTCGAGCGCGTCGCGCAGGCCGTCGCCGATCAGGTTGATGGCGAAGACGGTGATCAGGATGGCGAGGCCCGGGAAGGTCACCACCCACCAGGCGCGCAGGATGAACTCGCGCGCTTCGGCCAGCATGGTTCCCCATTCCGGCGTCGGCGGCTGCGCGCCCATGCCGAGGAAGCCAAGGGCCGCCGCCTCGAGGATGGCGTTGGAGAAGGACAGCGTCGCCTGCACGATCAGCGGCGCGATGCAGTTGGGCAGGATGGTGACCAGCATCAGCCTGAGATGGCTGGCCCCGGCGACCTTGGCCGAGACGACATATTCGCGGGTCTTCTCGGCCATCACGGCGGCGCGGGTGAGCCGGGCGAAATGCGGCTGCAGCACAAAGGCGATGGCGATCATGGCGTTGACGAGGCCAGGGCCGAGAACCGCGACAAGCACCAGGGCCAGCAGCAGCGACGGGAAGGCCAGGATGATGTCCATGATGCGCATGATCAGCGTGTCGACCCAGCCGCGGCAGTAGCCGGCGAGCAGGCCGAGAATGACGCCTGAGATCAGCGCTGACGTGACGACGACGAAGCCGATGGCGAGCGAGAACCGCGAGCCGTAGATCAGCCGCGACAGCATATCGCGGCCGACAGCGTCGGTGCCGAGCAGGAACTGCGCGTTGCCGCCTTCCTGCCAGGCCGGCGGCGTCAGGAAGAAGTCGCGGAACTGATCGTCCGGCGAATGGGGCGCCAGCAGCGGCGCGAAGATGGCGATCAGGATCAGCAGCGCAAAGACGAAGAGCCCGATCACCGCGCCCTTGTTGACGGAGAAGTAATGCCAGAACTCGCCGAACATCTGCAGCCTGGCGTCCTGCGGCTTGACGACGGTCGCGGCTTCGATGGTGGCTGGGCCTTCGTTGCTCATGTCAGTTGGCCCGGATGCGTGGGTTGATGACGGCGTAGAGCACGTCGACGATGAGGTTCACCGACATGACGATCAGCGCGATCAAAAGCAACCCGCCCTGCACGGTGAAATAGTCGCGCTTGGAAATGGCGTCGATCATCCATTTGCCGATGCCGGGCCAGGAGAAGATGCTCTCGGTCAGGATGGCGCCGGTCAAAAGCGTGCCGACCTGCAGGCCGATGGTGGTGACGACCGGGATCAGCGCGTTGCGGAAGGCATGCAGGCCGATGACGCGGCGCGGCGCCAGGCCCTTGGCACGCGCGGTGCGGACATAGTCCTCACCCAGCACTTCGAGCATCGCCGAGCGCGTCTGCCTGGCGATGACTGCGAGCGGGATAGTGCCGAGCACGATCGTGGGCAGGACGAGGTGCGACAGTGCCGAGCGGAATGCGCCCTTCTGGCCCGAGATCAGCGAATCGATGGTCATGAAACCGGTCACCGGCTTGAAGAAATAGAGAAGGTCGATGCGGCCGGAAACCGGCGTCCAGTGCAGCGTGCCGGAGAAGACGATGATCAGCAGCAGGCCCCACCAGAAGATCGGCATGGAATAGCCCGCCAGCGCCGTGCCCATCGTCAGCTGATCGAACCAGGAACCGCGACGGATGGCGGCGAAGATGCCGGCGGCGACACCCAGGATGACGGCAAAGATCATGGCGAAGATGGCGAGTTCGACCGTTGCCGGGAAGCGCACCAGGAAATCCTTCAGCACCGGCGTCTTGGTGGAAAACGAGGTGCCGAAATCACCGCTGAGGATGTTGGTCAGATAGGTCAGATATTGTTGCCAGATCGGCAGGTCGAAACCGAACTGGTGCATCAGCGCCGTGTGGCGTTCGGGCGACAGGCCGCGTTCGCCCGCAAGCACCAGCACCGGATCACCGGGCAGGATGCGCACGAAGCCAAAGGCGAGGATGGTTATCCCGATGAAGGTCGGGATGATGAGGGCGAGCTTGCCGAGGATATAACGCAGCATGGCGGGCGAGTGGGGGCGTCACCATATGGTGGCGCCCCCGTTTCGCAACCTTATTCGGCGATATCGACGCCGTCGAAGCGGTGGATACCGAGCGGATCCATCGCAAAGCCGGTGACGGTCTTCTGCATCGGCATGAACACCTTGGAGTGAGCGAGCGTCGCCCAGGGTGCCTGTTCCTTGAAGATGACCTGTGCCTGTTCATAGAGCTTGGTGCGCTCGGCCTGATCCGAAACGGTCTTGGCCTTGTTGATGAGCGCATCGAAGTCCTTGTTGCACCATTCCGCGCGGTTGTTCGAACCGACGGAAGCGCAGCTCAGGAGCACGCCGAGGAAGTTGTCCGGATCGCCATTGTCGCCGGTCCAGCCGACGATGACGGCGCCGTCGTGATCGACCGCGGAAGCGCGCTTGAGGTATTCACCCCAATCGTAGCTGACGATCTCGACGGTGACGCCGACCTTGGCGAAGTCCGCCTGGATCAGCTCGGCGGTACGGCGCGCGTTCGGCATATACGGGCGCGACACCGGCATGGCCCAGACGTTCATCTTGAGGTCCTTGACGCCGGCCTCTTCAAGCAGCTTCTTGGCTGCATCCGGATCGTAAGGATCGTCCTTCACTTCCTTGTTGTAGGACCACATGGTCGGCGGGATCGGATTGATCGCCACCTGGCCGGCGCCCTGGAAGACGGCGTCGATGATGGCCTTCTTGTTGATGGCCATGTTGAGCGCCTTGCGGACGCGCACGTCGTCGAACGGCTTCTGCTGGGTGTTGTACATCAGCGCGCCGACATTGAGGCCTTCCTGCTCCTCGACCTTCAGGTTCGGATCGGCCTGCAGGCCTGCGATGTCGGCCGGTGCCGGGTACGACATGATGTTGCATTCGCCGGCCTTGAGCTTCTGCGCGCGCACCGCCGGATCGGTGGTGATGGCGAAGACCAGATCGTCGATCTTCTGCTTGCCGCCCCAATAGTCCGGGTTGGCCTTGTAACGGATGGCGGCGTCGGTCTGGTAGTCGACGAAGATGAACGGACCGGTGCCGATCGGCTTCTGGTTGAACAGCTCAGGCGTCTTGTCGGCCTGCAGCTTGTCGGCATATTCCTTGGAGACGACCGAAGCGAAATCCATGCCCAGCGTTGGAATGAAAGTGATCGCCGGCTCCTTGAGGGTGAACTTCACCGTCAGGTCGTCGACCTTCTCGACCTTGGCGATGTTTTCGCCGAACTGGTCATTGTAATACTGGTATGCAATGCCCGGAATGTACTGAAACCAAGGGCCGTTCTTGTCGACCTGGCGTTCGAACGAGAACACCACGTCGTCAGCGTTGAAGTCGCGCGTCGGGGTGAAATAGTCGGTCGCGGCGAACTTGACGCCCTTGCGCAGCTTGAAGACATATTCCTTGCCATCGTCGGAGATCGTCCAGCTCTCGGCCAGGCCCGGCGAGGTCGTCGTCTTGCCGTGATCGAATTCGACAAGGCGGTTGAAGACGGTGCGCGATGACGCGTCGAACGTCTGGCCTGCGGTATACGGCGCCGGATCGAAACCCTCCGGCGAAGCTTCCGCGCAGTAGACCAGAGTTTTCGCATTGGCCACGCCGCCCAGGACGCTTGCAGCCAGCAACGCGGCTGCAAAAGTCAGCTTCTTATTCATTGAGCACTCCCTGATGTTCTTCCAAGCCCCTCTATCAGGCTCGCGAAGCGCGCATATAAGCACCGTTTTTCCGGCTTTGGAACACCCCGTTTGCTTACCCCGCGGGAAGCAGGAAAAAAATCCGCTATTTTGCCAAATTGGAGAAAAAATTAGCAGTTTCTTCCATTCACGAGATTATTAACAACCGAATTTTTTTATTGATCGCCAAGCTGACGTTATAATGTTCCCCGCGCTTCCGAGCGGCCGAGGGATGCGCCAGAACACCGTTTGGCAGCGCTGGCGGCGGCAAGGACTTTCGACGGCAAATCTTTCGCCGTGTTGCCGCAAGGGCAAGACTTGCACGGTCACCAAGGGAGGCAATACATAGGGTATAACGGCCGCAGCGGAGGGCGCCCTTGTGAATTCAGAGGCGAGGTCAATTCAGGGGCGAGCGCGGCGCGAATGAACAAGACTTGTCCAGGGAGGAACGGGTGGCAAAAGCATCAAGGACGACGACGGTGAAAGCGGGAGCCAAGGCGCCGTCGAAAGCAGCCGGTACTGCCAAGCCGAAAGCACCCGTTGCCAAGGTCGCCACGCCGAAGGCGGCCGCGGCGCCCGTAAGGGCAAGCACAAAGCCGGCGGTGAAAGCCCCGGCCAAGGCCGCGGCCGAAAAGACGGCGCCGGGGAGTAAAGCGGGTGCGGCAAAGCCCGCTGTCAGGCCGGCGTCGAAGGCTGCGGCGGCGGTGAAGGCCCCACCGGCGGCAAGGCCGACCGCCGCCACCGCCAACCGATTGCCGAAAGCATTGACGGCGCTGGCCGCCGGCTTGCCGGAAAAGCCGTGGCTCAAGAGCTATCCGAAAAACGTGCAGGCGGAGATCGGCGCCCTGCCCTACAGCTCGATCGGCGATTTCCTCGTCGGCGCCTGCAAGCAGTTTTCCGCGCAGCCGGCCTTCACCTGCATGGACAAGTCCATCAGCTACACCGATATCGAGCGGCTGTCGGCGGCCTTCGGCGCCTACCTGCAATCGAAGGGCCTGCAGAAAGGCGCGCGCGTCGCGCTGATGATGCCGAACGTGCTGCAATATCCGGTGGCGATGATGGCGATCTTGCGCGCCGGCTATGTCGTGGTGAACATCAATCCGCTCTACACGCCGCGCGAGCTCGAACACCAGTTGAAGGATTCCGGTGCGCAAGCCATCGTCATCCTGGAAAACTTCGCCAACACCTTGCAGGCGGTGATCGCGAGGACGGCGGTCAAGCATGTGGTGGTCGCCGCGATGGGCGACATGCTCGGCGGCCTGAAGGGCACCATCGTCAATTTCGTCGTGCGCCGCGTGAAGAAGATGGTGCCGGCATGGTCCTTGCCCGGCCATGTCAAGTTCAATGCCGCCATGAAGGCCGGCGCCGGCATGGGCTTCAAGCCGGCCAAGGTGGAAGCCGACGATGTCGCCTTCCTGCAATATACGGGCGGCACCACGGGCGTGTCGAAGGGCGCCACACTGCTGCACAGAAACGTGCTCGCCAACGTCGCGCAGAACGCGCAGTGGATGGAGGACGCCTACACGATCAAGCCGAAACCGGCGCACCCCAACTTTATCTGCGCGCTGCCGCTCTATCATATTTTCGCGCTGACCGTGAACGCACTGATGGGCATGCAGCAAGGCGCCCGAAATGTCCTCATTCCCAATCCGCGCGACATTCCCGGCTTCGTCAAGGAACTGCAGAAGTATCCGGTGCACATCTTTCCCGGCCTCAACACGCTGTTCAACGCGCTGCTCAACAATGAGGATTTCCGCAAGCTCGACTTCAAGCCGCTGGTGCTGACGCTGGGCGGCGGCATGGCGGTGCAGAAGGGCGTTGCCGAACGCTGGAAGACGCTGACCGGTTGTTCGGTCACCGAAGGCTACGGCCTCTCGGAAACTTCGCCGGTGGCCACCGCCAACAAGTTCACCGCCGGCGACTTCACCGGCACCATCGGTTTGCCGCTGCCCTCGACCGAGATCGCCATCCGCGACGACGACGGCAACAATTTGCCGCTCGGCGAGGTCGGCGAGGTCTGCATCCGAGGACCGCAAGTGATGGCGGGCTACTGGAACCGGCCCGATGAGACCGCCAAGGTGATGACCAAGGACGGCTACTTCAAATCCGGCGACATGGGCTTCATGGACGAGCGCGGCTACACCAAGATCGTCGACCGCAAGAAGGACATGATCCTGGTCTCGGGCTTCAATGTCTATCCGAACGAACTCGAGGAAGTCGTGGCCATGCATCCGGGCGTGCTCGAAGTGGCGGCGGTCGGCGTGCCGGACGAGCATTCGGGCGAGGTGCCGAAACTGTTCGTGGTCAAGAAGGATCCGGCGCTGACCGCAGAGACGCTCACCGCCTTCTGCCGCGAGAACCTGACCGGCTACAAGCGGCCCAAATACATAGAATTCAGGACCGAGCTGCCGAAGACGCCGGTCGGCAAGATCCTGCGGCGAGCTTTGCGCGAATGATTGCAGCCGGCGGCGCGGATGCCGTAAATGCACCTTGCCGTCCTGACCCGGCAGAATTCATCAGGACGAACATGCGCCTCGCCCCGGTGCCGTCGGTGCCTGAGATCCGGCTCTACACGCCGCACCCGGCCAGCGGCCTGAGGCGGCTTACCGATCCGCTCCAAGGCTCCGACGCCGATGACGACACATTCGAGGCGGACGAACCTGAGCCGCAGCCGCCTTACTGGGCTTATGTGTGGGCCGGCGGCGCGGTGCTTGCGCGCCACATCATGGATCACCCGCAAACGGTGGCCGGTCGCCGCGTGCTCGACCTTGGCGCCGGTTCCGGCCTCGTTGGCATCGCCGCAGCCAAGGCCGGTGCGCGCGAAGTGATCGCCGCCGAAATCGACCGCAACGGCGTTGCCGCAATCGGCCTTAACGCCGCGGCCAACGACATCGAGATCACCATTGTCGACAAGGACATCACGACGGCTCCCCCGCCGCCGGTCGACCTCGTGCTTGCGGGGGACGTGTTCTATGGCCGCGAGGTCGCTCTACGCTTCATCCCGTTCCTCGACCGCTGCCTGGCAGCCGGCATCGAAGTGCTGGTCGGCGATCCCCGCCGCAACGACCTGCCGCTGTCGCGGCTGCGGTTGCTCGCCGAATACAAGGTGCCGGATTTCGGCGACGCGAAGGGTGCCGCGAGCAAGCCGAGCGGTGTGTTTTCCTTCGAGGCGGATAACCGCTGGCGCTGAGATCAAAACCCAGTCAGTCGGAATGACCGGGTTCGACCTCCATCTTTGCCGCAACGACGTTGCTGGCCATTACCTGAAAGCAGACATTCGACTGCTGCACCACGTTGGCCGTTTTGCGCCTCATTTCGGCCGTTGCCGTCGTGACGGCCGCTGCCCAGAAGCGGACAAAGGCGAGGCAGAGCACCGTGGCACCTTTGCGCCAGAAGCTGCCATTGGCAAATGACCAAGTTAGGTCAATCCCCCTGCTCGACCGCCAGTCCTTCGATGAGAGTGTCCAGTGCCGCCTCGAGGGGGTTCGGCCCCACCTTTTCGGGCACGAGAAGGCCGTCAATAGCAAGCATGGCGATGCCGTGCAGCAAGGCCCAGCACGTCGCTGCCTGGCCCTGTATTGGTCGATTGCGAATAAGGCCGGCGGCCTGACCCCGTCGCAACAGCTCGACCGTCACCTCAAATACGCTGAGAGCACTATCGCTCAAGTGGAGGCCTGTCGATCGTCCCTCTTCAGCGCTGAACATCAGGCGATAGAGCGCCGGATTTTGCATGGCGAAGGCGATGTACGCCTGTGCGATCGGCACGACCTCATCGCGCAATGATGCAGTGTTTTTTGGTGTCGCACCGTTGAGTGTTGCCGCTAGTTCGGCAAATCCCAACTTCGCCAGCTCGGCCAACAACGCCGACTTGTCGTGAAAGTGCTTATAGGGCGCCGCGTGGCTCACACCGGCCCGGCGAGCGACTTCCCGCAGCGTGAACTGCCAGTCCTTCTCCTCCCGAAGCATGTCCTGTGCCGTGTCGATGACTGCACGACGGAGATCACCGTGATGGTAGGGGCGACTAATCGGGTCTGGCATGATAGCAAAGTTTCTCGTGGATACATTGTTGACAGTGACTACTTCAAGGCTTATGTAGAGGCATAAGTTTCTCTTGTCTACATCAGAGTGGATCATGAACGCCATATCAAAAACCACCGACGCCGATCACATAGGCGGTTTTCTGTCAGCCCAGCTGCGCGACGAGGCCCTGAGCCATGCCAAGGGCATCTATGAGCAGGTTCGGTGGAACACCATCAAGCTCCTGCACGCCCCCTCCGGGCGGCCGGTCGAAATCAGTCTCAACATGATGCTGCGGTGACCGGAATGGCGTCCCCAAATGAAACCCAGAAGCATCAGCACGTGACCGCCGACAGCTCGTTCCCGCTCACCGGCTCGTGCGAGTGCGGCGCCTGCTCGTTCGAAATCCAAGTCGCGCCAAAGGGCAGGTTCCGGTGTCATTGTCTCATATGCCAAGGCTTCACTGGCAGGCACTTTTCCGACGTCGTCGTCGTGCCGGCCAGGCATGTCACGCTGAATGACGCCTCGAACATCTCCTTCGCTAAGTATCGCCCGCCGCCGAACTTCAATCGCGGCAAATGCCGGACATGCGGAAAGCCCGTAGTCGAGGTCGCGGGGGTAGGCTCCCTGCAGCTGATGTTCATTCCGGTCTTCAATCTGCGGCCGACCGCGCCTTTGACTCCCGTTCGCGCCGACGTCTTCTACCACCGCCGCGTCGAGGACATGCATTACGGCGTCCCCCACTACAGCGGTTACTGGCCAAGCCAATATGCCATCACCCGCACGATTATCCGCAGCCTGTGACGAGCTGCTTCTCAGCGCTTGCTGCCATCACAAATCGAACCAACTGAAAGAGACATTCAAATGAGCAAAGACAACAAGGCAATCGCGCTGGTGACCGGCGCTTCCTCGGGCATCGGCCTGGCGACCGCCAAGGCACTGGTCAGGGCGGGCTACTGGGTGTTCGGCACGAGCCGCAAGGCCGTTGCAGACCGCGACGGGATCACCATGCTGGTCTGCGATGTCACTGAAGATGCATCGGTGGAGGCGCTGGTTGCCGAGATCGCGCGACGCGCCGGGCGCATCGACCTCGTCGTCAACAACGCCGGGATCGGCATGCTGGGTGGCGCCGAGGAATCATCCATTGGCCAGACTAAAAGACTGTTCGACGTCAATGTGTTCGGCGTCGCCCGCGTCGTCAACGCGGTGTTGCCCATCATGCGCCGTCAGAAGAGTGGTCGGATCATCAACATGAGTTCCATTCTCGGCCTGATCCCCTCGCCGTTCAACGCCTTCTATGCATCGACCAAGCACGCCATCGAAGGTTATTCGGAGTCGCTGGATCACGAAGTGCGGGGCTTCGGCGTCCGCGTCCTCATGGTCCAACCAGGCGTAACGCACACCGCCTTCGAGGAAAACCTGACGCGGGCGGACCAGCCTATTGACGTCTATGGCGTCGGCCGCGACCGCAGCGAGAAGCTGATGCGCAAATGGGTGGATGCTGGCGATGATCCGCAGGTGGTCGCCGATGCTGTGGTGAAGGCCGCAACCGCGGCCAACCCCCGGCTGCGTTATCCTGCAGGACCACAGGCCCGCCAGCTCAGCATGGTGCGCCGGTTCATGCCGCAGCGCATCATGGACCGCATGCTGCATCGGTATAACGGCTTCAACGGCTAACGCTCGCAAACCGAAGGCCCGCAGCCCGACCGCACCTTGGCGAAGCTCGCGACGGCGATCCGGCACACCCAAACAATCAATCAATCTGGAGGCGATGATCAATCGTGCCGTACTGCCGCCCGACGCCGACCTGGTCGCCGCGTATGGTGAGTTCAGCCGATCACTCACCTTGCCAGGATTTCTCGTGCGTGCCGCTGGGAGCCAGGCCTTGATCCAGCAAGCGGGCTCCGATATCGAGTACCGTCTAGGGCACTACCTCGGCATCGCCAATCAACGGGGCTGAGACAACGCCGGGTGACGAGCGCAACAGCGCTCCTCACCCCCACTGCTACACAAAGTGTGAGGCAGCTTTGGGCCACTTCCGGCCCTAGGCTTTCATCGGCGGTATGTCCGTTTCTCGATAAACGTCCCCCAATAGCGGCCTGTCTGCCACCGGCCCCATGACAGACATAGAAGCGAGCGAACTGCACGTCTGCTTTCCTGAACTGCTTCCCCGAAACCTGCCGTTCCGCTTTCCACCAATCAGCCGTTGGCGGGAAAGCCCAAGTTGATTTTGCCCCGCCTCGGCCGTCAGATCGCCTCCTTGACCCGCGCCGAGAGAAAATCCGGCAGGTCGGCGACCGAATCCAAGATCACATCGGCAATGCCGGCCAGCGATTCGCGGGTGCCGGTGCCGGAGAGCACGCCGACTGCCAGCCCGCAGCCACCGGCACGCGCCATTTCGAGGTCGTGCCTGTTGTCGCCGACCATGGCGATCTCCGCCGGCCTGAGGCCGGTGAGGTCGCTGAAAGCCAGGATGGTGTCGGGCGCCGGCTTCGGATTGGCCACCGCGTCGTAGCCATAGGCCGCGTCGAACAATTGGGCGACGCCGAGCGTCACCAGCGTCTTTTCCGCGCCGCTGGTCGAATCATTGGTGGCGACGCCAAGCCGGTAGGATTTCCTGTGCAAGGCCGTCAACGTGTCGACGATGCCCGGCAGCGCCACGGCCATCGCCGAGCCCTGCACAGAGGTGATCTCGTTGAAGCGGGCAACCGCAAGCATCTGGTCCTCGTTGGACAGGCGCGGAAACCACAATTCGACGACGTCGAGATTGGTGCCGGACGCAAAGATCGAGTCGGGCTTGAAGCGTTTGTTGGCGAAATCGAAGCCGGCGGCGGCCAGCAGCCTGTCGGCTTTCCAGCGATCGCCTTCGGACGCATCCATGGCCATGAAGTCGGCAACGCCGAGCCAGGTTGCGTTGAAGTCGACAAGCGTGCCGTCCTTGTCGAACAATATTCCCTTGATGTCTGCCAAGCTTTTCACTCCGCGCCACGCAAATGGTGGATGAATCCCACAAGGCCAGCGGTCGATGCATCCCGCTTGGCGGCACTTTCCTTGCCCTCCACGACAGGCAGAAGGCCGGTGGCCAGTTCCTTGCCGAGCTCGACGCCCCACTGGTCGAAGGAGTTGATGTCGAACAGCGTGCCCTCGACGAAGACGCGGTGCTCGTAGAGCGCGATCAGCCGGCCGAAGGTGCGTGGGTCGAGTTTGCGGTAGAGGATGGTCAGCGAGGGCCGGTTGCCCGAGAAGACGCGGTGCGGCGCTATCTTGTCGACGTCGGCCGGCTTCATGCCCTTGGCCAGCATCTGGGCGCGGGCTTCGTCCAGCGTGCGGCCCTTCATCAGCGCTTCCGACTGCGCCAGGCAGTTGGCGAGCAGCAGATCGTGCTGGTGTTTGAGTTCCGGCTCGTGGCCGACCGCCGCGGCGAGGAACTCGACCGGGATGAAATCGGTGCCCTGGTGCAGCAGCTGGAAGAAGGCATGCTGGCCGTTGGTGCCGGGCTCGCCCCAGACCAGCGGTCCGGCCGGCGTCGTCACCTCTGTGCCTTCGAGGGTGACGCTCTTGCCGTTCGATTCCATGTCGAGCTGCTGCAGATAGGCCGGCAGCCTGGACAGGCGCTGGTCATACGGGATGACGGCGCGCGCCGGGTAGCCGCAGATGACGCGATGCCACCAGCCGACCAGTCCAAGCAGCGCCGGCAGGTTCTCCTGCACCGGCGCGGTGCGGAAATGCTCGTCCATCTCATGCGCGCCATCGAGGAAGGCGCGAAAATTCCGCGGGCCGACAGCGATCATCACCGGCAGGCCGATGGCGCCCCAGAGCGAATAGCGGCCGCCGACCCAGTCCCAGAAGCCGAAGACGCGATCCGGCTCGATGCCGAACTTGGCCACCAGGTCGAGTGCGGTGGAGACGGCGGCGAAATGCTTGCCGACCGCTTCCTTACCCAGTGCTTCCTGCACCCATTTCCGAGCGGTTTCGGCGTTGGTCATCGTTTCGACGGTGGTGAAGGTCTTGGAAGCGATGATGAAAAGCGTGGTTTCGGCGGAGAGGCCCTTCAGCGTGTCGTGGATATGGGCGCCGTCGATGTTGGAAACGTAATGTGCGCGCGGCCCGTCATGATAGGGCGCCAGCGCCAGCGTCGCCATGGCCGGGCCGAGATCGGAACCGCCGATGCCGATGTTGACGATGTCGGTGATCTTCTTGCCGGTGGCGCCAGCCGCCTTGCCCGAGCGCACGGCATCGGCAAAGGCGCCCATGGCGTCGAGCACGGCGATGACGTCAGCCTTGACGTCCTGGCCATCGACGGTGACGCCCTTGCCGGTCAGGTTGCGCAGCGCCGTGTGCAGCACGGCACGGTCCTCAGTGACGTTGATCTTCTTGCCGGCGAACATGGCGGCGCGGCGGCCTTCGAGATCGGCGGCCTGGGCGAGCTTTTCCAGCAGCTCCATGGTGGTCGCGTCGACCGCGCATTTCGACCAGTCGAGCAGCAGATCGCCGTCGGCAGCGGAGAATTCCACGAACCGCTTGGGATCGGCGGCGAAGGCCTGGCGCATGCTGGCGGGCGCCGCCGCGCGGTGGTCACGCAAGGCGGCGAGCTGTTTTTGAAAGGACGATTGATCCACTGCCAAACTCCGAGACCTCGAGCCATCATTACGGACCGGATGTTTCCGGCGCGTGTCGTCGCGACAATCTATCGGGCCGAACTCCACCCGTTTCAATGCGCAGCGATGACGCACACCGTCACCCCAGCGATGACGCAGACGTCACGCGGCGATCACGCAGACGTCACGTACGGTGTCATCGCCGGGATGAGGCGCCGCGTCACCCCAGGATGCCGCAACGCGGCATCAAAAGGACGTGAAGGATCACTGGCATAAATCCCAACGATCAGAAAAATTGATTGGCGCAACCCCTTGTGCCACGGTTACGTTCGGCTGGTCCAGCCAAGCGAAAAAGGCTGGCCATCGAGGAAATCTCCCATGCCACAGCGAAACGACACGGCGATATGGTCCGGCCTGTTCCGGATTTCGGCCGAATCCGGCCAAACCCTGCAGGCGCAGATCCGCCAGGCCATCGTAGCCGCCATTCTCGACCGCCAGATCGCCGCTTCGATGCCGCTTCCTTCCTGCCGGATCCTGGCCGAAAAACTTGGCGTGGCTCGCGGAACCGTGGTGCTGGCGTTCCAGCAGCTCGTCGACCAGGGTTTCCTGGTGGCGCGCGAGCGGCGTGGCCATTTCGTCAATCCCGATGTGCTGGCGACACCGGCCAAGCCCCACCAGAAGGCGCCCGACCAGGCCAACGAGATCGACTGGAAGGCACGCCGCAAGATCGCCGCAAGCGACATGCCGCCGCCAGCGAAGCACGAGAACTGGATCAAGTCGTCCTATCCCTTCGTCTACGGGCAGTTCGACCCGGCGCTGTTCCCGACCGCCGAGTGGCGCGAGTGCAACCGCATGGCGCTTGCCGTGCTGGAAATCCGTAACTGGGCGTCCGACATGGTCGACCGTGACGATCCGCTGCTGATCGAGCAGATCCAGGCGCGGCTCCTGCCCCGGCGCGGCATCTTCGCCAATCCGGACGAGATCATCGTCACGCTGGGCGCTCAGAACGCGCTCTACATGCTGGCGACGCTGCTGATGTCCAAAGGCTCCAAGGTGGCGATGGAAGACCCGGGCTATCCCGACGCCCGCTCGATCTTCCGCCTTGCGGGCGCGGAGATACAGCCGGTGCCGGTCGACCAGTCCGGCATCGTAACTGCTTCTATTGCCAACGATTCCGGGTTCGTCTTCGTCACGCCAAGCCATCATTGCCCGACCATGGTGCCGTTGTCGGCGGAGCGGCGGCAGGATCTTCTGGCGCGCGCCAACCGCTACAACCAGATCATCATCGAGGACGGCTATGACAGCCAGCTTCTCGACGAGGCACCGCAGCAAGCGCTGAAGAGCCTCGATCGCTCCGGCCGCGTCGTCTATGTCGGCTCGATGTCCAAGACGCTGGCTCCGGGCCTGCGGCTCGGCTACATCGTGGCGTCCGCCGGACTGATCGCGGAGCTCAGGGCGCTGCGCCGCTTCATGCTGCGTCACCCGCCGGCCAACAATCAGCGCGCCGTAGCGCTATTCCTGTCGCTCGGCCACCACGAGGCGCTGGTGCGGCGGCTGTCTTCAGCCTTCGACGAGCGGCGTAAGCGGCTGGTCCATGCGATTTCCGCCTTCCTGCCGGAATGGCGTTCGACCGATTCGGCCGGCGGCACGTCGCTGTGGCTCGAAGGGCCGCGCGGCACCGATTCGCGCGGGCTGGCCGAGGCAGCCGCCTCGCGCAGCGTCATCATCGAGCCAGGCGACCGTTTCTTCGATCGCACTGAAAAGCCTTCGCGTTTCATGCGGCTGGGCATCTCGTCGATCGCACTGCAGCACATCGAGCCAGGCATTCGCGAACTGGCCACGGCCGCCGGACGCAGACCCGCGGCCGCCTGATCCATCGTCGATCTCTCGTGACCGGAGCCGTTCGCAGCGGCTCCGGTATTTTAGCTCTGGCACATGGAACTGGGCCAGCTGGCCCATAGGATGGGCCAGTGCCAGCGGCATAGTCGGCGTCAGGGGAAGAAGCAGGCCGATGGTGGACCAACCGCCACGAGTTCCTGCCGACGAAGGTGGAGTGCTTCCATGCCAGTGGCTGTCGAACAGCAGGACACGCCGGCGAACCGTCGTCCGCAGCGCTCCGGTCTTCGCGAAACAGGACATGCCATGCGATCATCTCCCCTGGTGGAGGATACCAGACCACAGCACAAGGCCATCGAGGGCGGCGGCTACGGGCCGCTGCGCGGGGATGACCGCGAGCGTATCCACGAGGGCGTGCTGACGCTTTTGGAGACAGTGGGTTTCGCCAACGCCATTCCTTCCTGCATAAAGGTGCTGACCAAGGTGGGGGCGGTCCACGGCGACGATGGCCGGGTCCGCTTTCCGCGCGCGCTCGTGCTCGACACCATCAAGCGAGCGGCACGACATTTCACGCTTCATGGCCAGGACCCCAGGCACGACATGGTGGTCCAGGGCAAGCGCGTGCACTACGGCACGGCAGGCATCGCCGTGCACCTGGTGGATCTGGAGAAGCGCGAGTACCGCGAGTCCAAGCTGCAGGATATTTATGATGCCGCCCGCATCGTCGACGGGCTGGACAACATCCATTTCTTCCAGCGGCCGATGGTGGCGCGCGACATCGCCGATCCGCTCGAGATGGATTTCAACACGCTTTATGCCTGTGTGATGGGAACATCGAAGCACGTCGGAACATCCTTCACCGTGCGTGAGAACGTGAAGCCTGCGCTTGAAATGCTGTACGCCATCGCCGGCGGCGAGGAGAATTTCCGTGCCCGGCCGTTCGTTTCCAACTCCAACTCATTCGTCGTGCCGCCAATGAAGTTCGCCGAGGATGCCTGCGGCGTGCTTGAGGCCTGCGTCGAAGGCGGCATCCCGATCCTGCTGCTGTCGACCGGCCAGTCCGGCACCACGGCACCCGCGGCGATGGCCGGCGCCGTCGTGCAAGCAGTGGCCGAAGTGCTGGCCGGCCTGGTCTATGTCAACGCGCTCAAGCCCGGCCATCCGGCGATCTTCGGCGCATGGCCGTTCATGTCGGACCTGCGCACCGGCGCCATGGCGGGCGGGTCGGCCGAGCAGTCGGTGGCAACGGCGGCCTGTGCCCAGATGGCGCAATTCTACGACCTGCCCGGTGGCTCCGCCGCCGGCATGACGGATTCGAAATTGCCCGATATTCAGTCCGGCTACGAAAAGGGCATCACCAATGTGATGGCCGGCCTCTCCGGCCTCAACCTCGTCTACGAGGCGGCCGGCATGCATGCCTCGCTGCTCGGCTTCTGCCTGGAAAGCCTGGTCATCGACAACGACATGCTCGGTCATTGCCTGGGCTGCGCGCGTGGCATCGACGTGACTGACGAGGCCCTGTCGATCGACAGCATCGCCGAGGTCTGCCTCAAGGGTCCGGGCCACTATCTCGACAACGAACAAACGCTCAAGCTGATGCAGACCGAGCACTTCTATCCCGCCCTCGGCGATCGTTCCTCGCCGAAGGAATGGAACGAAAAAGGCCGGCCTGATATATTGCTGCGTGCGATCATCGAGAAGAAACGCATTCTTGCCGAGCGATTTCCGCGCCACGTGCCAAAACAGGTCGACGACAGATTGCGTGCCCGCTTCGGCAACCTGATCCACCTGCCGCGCACGCAAATGGGCGGCTGACCGGAGACGAGTTCGTGCAGCCATACAGCCACCACCCGGAGCCAATTCAGGACGGGAAACCGCTTCACACTTTTCCTGGAATTGCGCTCTTCGTTTGACGCAATTCCTAACAGAAAACCGCTTCACACTTTTCCTGGAATTGCTCCGGGATCAACCATCGGGCAGAATGACAAATGAGTGTGCATCCTATCCAGCAAGCACCCACCGACGGCGACGCGATCGATCGGCTGGTGGCATCTCATCAGCCAGGTCACGGCCTGGTGCGTGCCTTCTATCATGATCCGGCGATCTTCGAGCGCGACATCGAACGTGTTTTTCGCCGCCATTGGCATTGCCTGGCCCATGCCAGCGTTATCCCGAACCCCGGCGATTTCGAGCTGTTCAAGCTGGGCGACGAGGCGGTCATCCTGACACGCGGCATGGATGGCACCGTGCATGCCATGCTCAATGTCTGCCGCCACCGTGGTGCCGAGGTCTGCACCAAGGAGAAGGGCAATGCGAAGATGTTCGTGTGCCCCTACCACGCATGGGCCTATTCCAATGACGGATCCTTGCGTGCCGCGCGCCTGATGCCAAAGGATTTCGACCGCTCGGCGCACGGGCTGAAGAAGCTTCATGTCCGCGTCGCTTCCGGGCTGGTCTTCATTTCCTTCGCCGAGACGCCGCTCGATTTCGATCCGATCGAACAGTCGCTGCGCACGAGCTGCGGCCAATATGGCTGGGGCGACGCCAAGGTGGCGTATCGTCAGTCCTATCCGCTCGACGCCAACTGGAAGCTCGCCGTCGAGAACTATGTCGAATGTTACCATTGCGGGCCGGCGCATCCGGAATATTCGCAGACGCATGCGCTGGAAAAACCGGCCGAGATGATCGAGCAACTCAATGCCGCGATGGAGCAACGCACCTGCGCGCTCGGCATCGAGATCGGCAGCGCCAACCGCTGGCAGAACTCGGCCGCCGGACAGGAGGCGATCCACACTTTCCGCTATGCGCTCTATGACGGCGTTTCCAGCGGCAGCAAGGACGGCTCGCCGGTCGCGCCGCTGATGGGCCGTTTCACCGACTATGATGGTGGCGTGACATCGATCCATCTTGGCGGTACGACCTTTCTCGTCTGTTATCCCGATCACGGCATGATCTATCGTTTCATCCCGAAAACAGCTGGTACCTGTGAGATGGAGCTGATCTGGCTGGTGCGCGGCGACGCGGTCGAGGGCCAGGACTACGATCTGGAGAAGCTGACCTGGCTGTGGAAGGTCACCACCGAAGAGGACAAGAAGATCATCGAGCACACCGCGCGCGGCGTGCGCTCGCACTATTTCGTGCCCGGACCGATCGCGCCGATGGAATACAACGAACTGCGCTACATCGGCTGGTATCTCGAGGAGATCAGCCGGGCCTGATCGGCTCGGCTGCCGCAGGGGATCAGGCAGATCTTGCCTAATTGTGCCACAGACGCATAGGTGCCCGGCGGCGGCTCGTCGGGCCAGCGATCCTTCATCAGGTTGACGATGGTAAGCTTCACGCCCTCCGGCACAAGGGCTGGATGCAGATCGGCGCCGCGCAAGGCATCGTCGAGCTGCCTCAAGTCGCCCGAACGGCCGAACATTCCGAGGAAGCCGAGGGAAGAGCGCCGTCCGGCCATGATGTTTCCTTCCGTTTCCAGCCCACTTAGGTGGTGGGCAAGCGGATTACAAAGGCGGTGCTGTCTAACCAGCCGCCGCCAGCAAGACCCCTGCAAGGGCGGATAGCGCGAGTGCCGGCAGCATGCCGACTTTCAGCTTCAGGATGGCGACCATGGCGGCTACGGATAGCAAGGCCGCACGCCAGTCGATGGACGAAAGCACCGGCACGTTCATGCCAAGCCCCGTCGCGTGCACCTCACGGAAAATGACATGCAAAGCAAACCATAGGGCCAGATTCATGATCACCCCAACAATTGCGGCGGTGATAGCGCCCAGTGCGGCCGACAATGCCTTGTTGCCGCGCAAGGCCTCGATGTAGGGCGCCCCGAGGAATATCCAGAAGAAGCAGGGCGTGAACGTGACCCACAGGGTGAGCAGCGCCCCCAGCGATCCGGCAAGTAACGGGTCGAGCGAGCCGGAATGGCGGAACGCGGCGATGAAGCCGACGAACTGCAGCACCAGGATGAGCGGTCCTGGCGTCGTTTCTGCAAGTCCAAGACCGTCCACCATTTCACCCGGCGCCAGCCAGCCGAAGGACTGGACGGCTGCCTGCGCGACATAGGCGAGCACCGCATAGGCGCCACCGAAGGTGACGACAGCCATCAGGCTGAAGAACCGGCCTATCTCGGTCCAGACGCTTGCGGAGCCGGTGAACCACCAGATCAAAAGAACAGGCCCGAGCCAGATCGGCAGCCAGATGGCGAGGGTGCGCGGCGCGTGCCATTTGGTCGGTTTGACATGGGCCAGTTCGCCACGCTCGAACATCAGGTCGACCGCTCCCTTGGAGTCGGCAACACCGTCCTTGGCATGGGCCGAGCCGGAAAACAGGCCGGGAGCAACGCGGTCCCCCAGCCATCCCGTCAGGCCGGCGAGAAGGACGATGAGCGGAAACGGCACATTCAACGCATAGATGGCAATGAACGCCGCGACCGCGATCGACACCATGACCCGGTTCTTGAGGGCGCGTCGCCCGATCCGGATCACCGCCTCGATGACAATGGCGAGCACCGCCGCCTTCACCCCGAAAAACAGCGCCGCGACGAGCGGCATGTCGCCATAGAGGACGTACAGGCTGCTCAAGGCGAGCATGACAAGCGCGCCCGGCACGACGAACAGGATGCCGGCGACAAGGCCACCGGCCGTCCTGTGCAGCAGCCAACCGATGTAGATGGCGAGTTGCTGGGCTTCCGGGCCAGGCAGCAGCATGCAGTAATTCAACGCATGCAGGAAACGCCGTTCCCCGATCCAGCGCCGCTCCTCGACCAGTTCCTTGTGCATCAGCGCGATCTGCCCGGCCGGTCCGCCAAAGCTGAGCAATCCGATTTTCGCCCAGACCTTCGTGGCTTCCGCGAAGGTCGGCGCAGCCGGCGGCTCGACGGTCACCGCCTTATTGTCGGGGACAAGAATGGTCATGACGGTTTACCTGCAGCGGGCCAGTTGTGCGTTTCTTCGGTGGCGTCGCGACACCAGCGGAAGAACGCGTCGTAGAGCAGCATGCCTGCTTCCAGTTGTTCCAAATCGTCGCGGAACATACGCGACAGACCGAGCGAGGCAGCCAGAAAACCGGCCGCCTGGGGCACCAGGTCGAGGCTTGCGGTGTCGGCCGCGCGCACGATCAACGCCAGGCGATCGAGCGCCCCGGATTCCAACCCGAACTCCTCGATCATGGTGTCGAAGGTGCAGCGTTCGCCGCGATGGCTCCAGAACACATTGTCGATGTCGAACGGCACGGCCTGAAAGCGGTCGGCAACAGCCAGCACTTCAGCGGGTTCGACAAACAGGAACACCGCATCAGGGTCGAGGAAACGCCGGATCAGCCATGGGCAAGCGATGCGGTCGACCTTCGGGCGGGATCGCGTCACCCAGACGGTGGCGCCCTTTTCATTGCGTGGCGGCAACTTGGCGGTGCGGACCAGAAGCCCCCCGGCATCGCGCCAGGCCTCAAAGCCGCCTTCAAGGGATTCGGCTGATATCCCCTCATGGCGCAGCCATGCGACGACGCCTTGCGAGAGCTTTTGCCCCTTCTGGCAGACGACGGCCACCGGCTTGCCGGCGAATGCAGCGGCCCAAGTCGAAACGGTTTTGAAATCGCGCCGGCACGAGGCCGGCAACAGGCGCGGATCGGCGTCGAAATCTTCATCTATGCGAACATCGACAATGACAGGTGCACCCGGCAGACCTATGAGCCGGGACAATTGCGGTGCGGTGATAGCGGTTGTTGACGGCATGGCGTCCACCTCCTGAAAAGAGAAGCTTGGACGCGAACGTTGGGCTGACGCCTCACGGGGTCGTCGCGATGCACCCCTTGTCATGATGGTGGATTTGTTGGGCGCGCTTGTCAAGGACGGTGACCGTTCTCGACCTACCCGGCCGGGATGCAACACACTGACCGGAAAACCGACGGCGGCCTGATTTGATCAAGCCGCCATCCGTCGATCCAGAATCAATGATTGTCCCGCGGCACGCCGCTGGTGTGCGCGACATCCTGGTATTTCACCGCCGGCTTCAGCACCATTCCCTCCGAGAACTGCGCGACCATGCCGCGCTGGATCTCCTGCCAGGGTGTCTGGTGCTTGGGATAGTGGAAGCCGCCATTGTTCTGCAACTCGGCGCGGCGCCGGGTGATCTCGTCGTCGGTGACGAGGATGTCGGCCGTACCCTTGCGCAAGTCGATGCGGACACGATCGCCCGTCTTGAGCAGCGCCAGTCCGCCGCCAATCGCCGCTTCCGGCGAGGCGTTGAGGATCGAGGGCGAACCCGACGTGCCCGACTGGCGGCCGTCACCGATGCAAGCGAGCGCGTGGATGCCCTTCTTGATGAGATAGGCCGGCGGCTGCATGTTGACGACCTCGGCACCGCCGGGATAGCCGACCGGGCCAGCGCCGCGCATGAACAGGATGGTGTGTTCGTCGATGCCTTGCGCCGGGTCGTCGATGCGGGCGTGGTAATCCTCCGGCCCGTCGAAAACCATGGCGTTACCTTCGAAAGCCTCGGGATCCTTGGGGTTGGAGAGATAGCGTTCGCGGAATTCCGGCGAAATGCCGCTGGTCTTCATGATCGCCGAATCGAACAGATTGCCCCGAAGATTGATGAAGCCGGCATTGGCCTTCAGCGGCTTGGCGACAGAGCGGATGACGTCGGGATTTTCGTTGGCAACGCCCTCGCTGTTCTCACCGATCGACTTGCCGTTGACGGTGCGCGCGCCGGGATGCGGCAACAGCCCGCCCTTCATCAGTTCGGCGATGACCGCCGGCACGCCGCCGGCATGATGGTAGTCCTCGCCGAGATATTCGCCCGTCGGCTGCAAATTGACCAGCAGCGGCACATTGAGGCCGACCGTCTGCCAGTCGTCATTGTCGAGCTTGACTCCAAGGTGGCGGGCGATGGCGTTGAGATGGATAGGCGCGTTGGTCGAGCCGCCAATGGCCGAATTGACGACGATGGCGTTCTCGAAAGCCTCTCTCGTCATGATATCGGACGGCTTCAGATCCTCATGCACCATCTCGACGATGCGTTTTCCGGTCTCATAGGAAATCTGGCCGCGCTCGCGGTAGGGCGCGGGAATGGCGGCCGAGCCCGGCAACTGCATGCCAAGCGCCTCGGCCAGCGAGTTCATCGTGGTGGCGGTGCCCATGGTGTTGCAATAGCCGGTGGACGGCGCCGACGAGGCGACGATATCCATGAACTCGTCATAATCGATCTCGCCGGCCGACAGGCGCTGGCGTGATTCCCAGACGATGGTGCCGGAGCCGGTGCGCTTGCCCTTGTGCCAGCCATTGAGCATCGGGCCGACCGACAGGGCGATCGCCGGGATGTTGACGGTGGCCGCCGCCATCAGCAGGGCCGGTGTCGTCTTGTCGCAACCGATGGTCAGCACGACGCCATCGAGCGGATAGCCGTAGAGCACCTCGACAAGGCTGAGATAGGCAAGGTTGCGGTCAAGTGCCGCGGTCGGGCGCTTGCCGGTCTCCTGGATCGGATGGCAGGGAAACTCGAAAGGAATGCCGCCCATCGAGACGATGCCTTCGCGCACACGCTTGGCGAGTTCGATATGGTGACGGTTGCAAGGCGACAGATCCGAGCCGGTCTGGGCGATGCCGATCAGCGGCTTGCCGGACATCAATTCGGCGCGCGTCAGACCGTAATTGAGATAGCGCTCGAGATAGAGCGCCGTCATGCCCGGGTTGTCGGGATTGTCGAACCACTCCTGCGAGCGAAATTTTTTCTTATGGGTGGGGGCGCCTGCCATCATGGTCTCCGTATTTGTAAGACAAATCGATATGGCAACGCGCGGGAGCAGGCAAGAGGGCGTGCGGTCGCAACCGGACTTTGGTGCGATAGACACGCACCGAGCCGTGCATTACGGGTTCGGGCAGTCTTGTCCGGGAGGTTTTCATGGCTTTGGTGATCGAAGGCGAGGAGCGCATTGCCGCACCGCTGCAAAAAGTGTGGGAAGCGCTGAACGATCCCGAGGTCTTGAAGGCGACGATTCCCGGCTGCCAGAGCCTGGAGATGAAGTCGCCGACCGAGATGGCGGCGACCGTGGTGGTGAAGATCGGACCGATCAAGGCGACGTTCAAAGGCGAAGTGACGCTGAAGAACCTGAAGCCGCCGCACTCCTACACCATCCAGGGCGAAGGCAAGGGCGGCATTGCAGGATTCGCCAAGGGTGGCGCCGACGTGACGCTGACGGCGGATGGACCCGACGCCACGATATTGAACTACGCGGCCAAGGCCGATGTCGGCGGCAAGATCGCACAACTCGGCAGCCGCCTGATCGAATCGACCTCGAAGAAACTGGCTGGACAGTTTTTTTCCAGCTTTGGCGAGAAGGTCGGCGCGGCCTAGGCTGCAGCACGGCGGCGCCTGCTATTCAAACACAATACTCGGCACGGCAGCAGCAGCCGCACCACGCTCTTCGTTGACCCGGTCCCAAACCTTCGAGGCGATGTCGCGGTAGATTTTCGCCTCGGCGCCGTCAGGCTTGGAGACGACAACCGGGGTGCCGGCATCCGAGCTTTCGCGAATGCCCATCTCGAGCGGCACTTCGCCGAGGAAGGTGACGCCGAGGCGCTCGGCCTCGCGGCGGGCGCCGCCATGGCCAAAGATGTCGTAGCGCTTGCCGGTGTCCGGGGCGATGAAATAGCTCATGTTCTCGACGATGCCGAGCAACGGGACGTCGACCTTCTTGAACATGTTGAGGCCTTTTCGCGCGTCGATCAGGGCCAGGTCCTGTGGGGTCGAGACGATGACGGCACCAGCCAGCGGCACCTGCTGGGCCATGGTCAGCTGCGCGTCGCCAGTGCCGGGCGGCATGTCGACGACGAGCACGTCGAGACGGCCCCATTCGACCTCACGCAGCATCTGCGTCAGCGCCGACATCACCATCGGGCCGCGCCAGATCATCGGGGTTTCCTCGTCGACGAGGAAACCCATCGACATCACCTTCAGGCCGTAATTCTCCATCGGTTTCAGGACCTTGCCGTCGACGGTCTGCGGCCGGCCGTGGATGTTGAGCAGCCTGGGCATGGACGGTCCGTAGATGTCGGCATCCAGCACGCCGACGCGCAGGCCGTTGGCGGCGAGGCCGAGCGCGATGTTGACGGCGGTGGTCGACTTGCCGACGCCGCCCTTGCCGGAGGCGACCGCAATGATCGCCTCGATACCGGGCACGCCACGCTTGCCCGAGCTGTGCGAGGCGGGCGCGTGCGGAGCCGCACGCGGCGCGGCAGTAGCGGGCGCAGCCGGCGGAACGGGCCTGGGTGCGGCGCGCGACGGAACCGGCGCCTCCATGCCGCCGCCCTTCTTCTCGGCCGTCAGCGCGACGACGGCGCCGGCGACACCGGGGATCGCCTTGACGACGCGCTCGGCGGCGGCGCGCAGCGGCTCCATTTCCTGGGCACGGGCGGCGGGAACGGTAATCGAGAAGAAGACCTTCCCGTCGGCGATGAAAATTTCCGAAACCATGCCGAGGTCGACGATGTTGCCGGTAAAATCCGGCCCGTTGACTGTCTTCAGACGCTCGGTGACGATTTCCTTGGTGACGGACATGGCAGTTTTTCCTTACGCAGCTTGCGCCTGAGATGCAGCTTGCACCCGAGATAATGCAGTTTCCGGACAGAACCAAGCCGTGGAGCAATGGCTGCCTTGGCGTGCCTGGAAAAGCGGCGGGTCCTGTCGGATTTCATCCGCGCCAAACGTCTTCCAGATAATCGAGCGCCGATGCGGCCAACAATCAGGTCAAGCGACAGTCGTCAAACGATCGCGGCGACCTATTTCGGTGACCAGCACGGGGTCGACAACCAGGAAAGGAGACCATCATGCTCGCAAACAGCAATGCAACGGCCAATCTCGCGGTGAAGGATCTCGCGAAAGCCAAGGCTTTCTATGAGGGAACGCTTGGCCTGAAACAGGTGCACGATGAGGGCGGCGAACTGATCGTCTACAAAAGCGGCGATACCACCCTCAACGTCTATCATTCTCAATTTGCCGGAACCAACAAGGCGACAGCGGTAACCTGGATGGTTGGCGACGAGATCGGCAACATCGTCAAGGAACTGAAGTCGAAGGGCGTCGCCTTCGAGCACTATCAGATGCCGGGCTTGACGCTGGAGGGCGATCTCCACGTCGGTTACGGAATGAAGGTCGCCTGGTTCAAGGACCCGGACGGCAACATCCTGAACCTTGTGGACAGGTAGATTTCTTTACGTCACCTCGCCAGGCCAACCGCGAGGTAGGTGAGCGCTGAAATCAAAGCGGTGGCCGGCAAGGTGACGATCCAGGCAATGACGATATTGCCGGCAATGCCCCAGCGCACGGCCGAGACGCGGCGGGCGGCGCCGACGCCGATGATGGCGCCAGTGATGGTGTGCGTGGTCGATACGGGAATGCCGAGCCAGGTCGCCGCAAACAGCGTGATCGCCCCGCCGGTCTCGGCGCAAAAACCCTGCATCGGGTTCAGCCGGGTGATCTTCGAGCCCATGGTGTGGACGATGCGCCAGCCACCGAACAGGGTGCCTAGCGCCAGCGCCGCCTGACAGGTGAGGACAACCCAGAGCGGTACATGGAAAGTCGCGCCGAGCATGCCTTGTGAATAGAGCAGCACGGCAATGATGCCCATGGTCTTCTGGGCGTCGTTGCCGCCGTGCCCGAGGGAATAGAGCGAGGCGGAAAAAAACTGCATGACGCGGAACGTGCTGTCGACCGCAAACGGCGTCTGGCGCACGAAGAGCCACGAGACGACAAGAATCAGGACGAGCGCCAGGATAAAGCCGGTCGCCGGCGACAAGACGATTGCCGCAACCGTCTTGCCAAGCCCGGTCCAGACGATGGCGCCCACGCCTGCCTTGGCCACACCGGCGCCGACCAGGCCGCCGATCAGCGCATGTGAGCTACTCGAAGGGATGCCGGCGATCCAGGTGACGATGTTCCAGACGATGGCGCCGACGAGGGCTGCAAAGATCACCGCCGGGGTGACGATGCTGACGTCGATGATACCTTTGCCTATGGTCTCGGCAACGTGGAGGCCAAAGAACATGAAGGCGATGAAATTGAAGAATGCCGCCCACAGCACCGCATATTGCGGCCGCAGCACCCTGGTGGAAACGATGGTGGCGATGGAATTGGCGGCATCGTGCAAGCCGTTGAGAAAGTCGAAGAACAGTGCGACGCCGACGAGGCCGACCAGCACGGGAAAGGCAATGGTGGCTTCCATCACCTAGACATTCTCAATGACGATGCCGCTGATCTCGTTGGCGACGTCCTCGAAGCGGTCGACCACTTTTTCCAGTTGGCCATAAATCTCGCTGCCGATCATGTACGCCATCGGATCGCTGCTGCCGTGCTTCCTGAAGAGATCCTTCAGCCCTTGCTCGTGCAGGTCGTCGGCCCGGCTTTCGACGCGCATCACCTCTTCGGCGATGGCGTTGAGGCGCACCGTGTGCGTCGCGACCTTGTTGAGCAGCGGGATCGCCTCGGCCACCAGCTTGGCGGCGGCGACGATGACGCCACCCATTTCCTGCATCAGCGGATCGAATTCCTTGCGCTCGAACAGCTTCACCGTCTTGACCGTCTTGTGCATCATGTCGATGGCATCATCCATCGACTGGATCAGGTCCTTGATGTCGCCGCGATCGAAAGGCGTGATGAAGGAGCGCCGCACCGCCAGCAGGACTTCCGCGGTGATGTGGTCGGCCTCATCTTCGAGATCGACGATTTTCTGGCACCAGAGGTCGATATCCCTGCCCTGGAGAAGCTGCTCCAGCGCCTCGGCGCCGCCGACCACGGTGCGCGAATGTCGTTCGAACAGGTCGAAGAAGCGATCTTCGCGCGGCAGAAGCTTGCGGAACCAGCCCAGCATGGTCGATCTCCCAGTTTCATCCACATAGCGCCGCATCGCGCCGCGGGAAACAGGTAGCCGGCTTAAAGGTGTGGATGCAGGGCAATTGTGCATCGCGCTTGCGGTAAGGCGCGATTTCCCCGACCTTGCAGCGAACCACCGGAAAGATCGCATGATCGACAAGCTGGAATTCTTCATCGCGCTCGCCAGGGAGGAGCATTTCGGCCGAGCGGCGGAGGTATGCGGCGTCACCCAGCCGACGCTCTCGGCCGGCATCAAGCAGTTGGAGGGCCAGCTTGGCGTCATGCTGGTTCTGCGCGGCTCACGCTTCCAGGGGCTGACGCCGGAGGGAAAACAGGTGCTGGTGTGGGCACGCCGCATCGTCGGCGACACCAGGACCATGCGCGAGGAAATGCGCGCGGCGCGCCACGGACTTTCGGGCCGTATCCGCATCGCCGCCATTCCGACGGCGCTCGCCATGCTGCCGCGGCTGACGACGCCGTTTCGCGAAAAGCATCCAGGCGTCACCTTTTCGGTGCTGTCGCGGACCTCGATCGAGGTGCTGTCGCTGCTCGGCAATTTCGACATCGATGCCGGCATCACCTATCTCGACAACGAGCCGCTGGGGCGGGTGACCAGCGTGCCGCTCTATGACGAGCGCTATCAATTGATCACCGCGATGGGAAATCCCTATTCCGACCGCGACAAAGTGACATGGGCGGAGCTCTCAAGCCTGCCGCTATGCCTGTTGACGCCAGACATGCAGAACCGCCGCATCATCGATCAGCATCTGGCCGAAGCCGGCGTGCAGGTGCGGCCGACGCTGGAATCCAATTCGATGATCGTGCTGTTTTCGCACATCCGCACCGGCAAATGGTCGTCGATCATGCCGCTCAACCTTGCGGAAACATTCGGTTTTTCCGAGCCGATCCGGGCCATTCCGATCGTCGAGCCAGACGCCAGCCACACGGTCGGCCTGGTGGCGACACCGCGCGAACCGCACACACCTTTGGTCTCGGCGCTGCTGGACGAGGCAATGGCGCTGGCGGACGATTTCCACGCCAACCGTTCCGCTAGACAGAGTTAGCCGAACGGAGCGATAGAAAATTTCTATCGTGCAACGAAACCGCTTTATTGATTTCAGAGGTTTTCTCTGGTTTCTTAAGCACTTAGCGATAAAGCGGCACGCGCATGTCGTTGTTCCAAAACAGCTTGATGCTTCTGGCCGATATGTATGGGTCGCTACGATAGGGAGGGCGCTGCATGACAATGCAGCCTGCAAGTACCGAGATCACGTCGCGCACGGCCGCGATCATCCAGGAGATGAAGGGCCTCGAAGGCCCGTTGCTGCCGATCCTCCACGGCATCCAGGAAGAGTTCGGCCATGTGCCCAAGGATGCGCTGCCGGTCATCGCCGAGGCGCTGAACATTTCCAGGGCCGAGGTGCACGGCGTCGTCAGCTTCTATCATGATTACCGCAGCCACCCGGCAGGCCGGCATGTGCTGAAGCTCTGCCAGGCGGAATCCTGCCAGTCGATGGGTTCGGACGCCATCGCCGCCAAGCTGAAGCAATTGCTGGGCATCGGCTTCCATGAGACGACCCGCGACGGTTCGGTGACGCTGGAGCCGGTCTATTGTCTCGGCCTGTGCGCCTGTTCGCCCGCCGCAATGCTGGATGGCGAGGTGATCGGGCGGCTCAATGACGAGAAGCTCGACGAGATCGTTGCAGAGGTGCGCTCATGATCCCGCGTATCTACATTCCCGGCGATTCCGGTGCGCTGGCGCTTGGCGCCGAAAAGGTCGCCAAGGCGATCGCCGGCGAACTCGCCGAGCGCGGCATCGAAGCCAAGATCGTGCGCAACGGGTCGCGCGGCGCCTATTTCCTCGAACCAATGGTCGAAGTTGCGACAGCGAACGGCCGCGTCGCCTATGGGCCGGTCAAGCCGTCCGACGTCAAAAGCCTGTTCGACGGCGGCTTCCTCACCGGCGGCCACCACAAGCGCTGGCTGGGCACGCCGGACAAGATCCCCTTCCTGGCCAAGCAGACGCGGCTGACCTTCGCGCGCTGCGGCGTCACGGATCCGCTGTCCCTCGAATCCTACAAGAAGCATGGCGGGTTGAACGGACTGACGAACGCGCTGGCACTGACGCCTGCCGACATCGTCGCCCAGGTTACCGAATCGGGCCTGCGCGGGCGCGGCGGCGCCGGCTTCCCGACCGGCATCAAGTGGAAAACGGTGCTCGATACCGCAGGCGACCGCAAATACATCGTCTGCAACGCCGACGAAGGCGATTCAGGCACCTTCGCCGACCGCATGATCATGGAGGGCGATCCGTTCGTGCTGATCGAAGGCATGACGATCGCCGGTATAGCCACGGGCGCGACCAAGGGCTTTGTCTATGTCCGCTCGGAATATCCGCATGCGGTGGCGGTGATGAACAAGGCCGTCGAGGTCGCCCGCAAGGCCGGCGTTCTTGGCGCCAGCGTGCTGGGTTCGCCCTACGCTTTCGACATGGAGATCCGGGTCGGCGCCGGCGCTTATGTCTGCGGGGAGGAGACGGCGCTGCTCGATTCGCTTGAGGGCAAGCGCGGCATGGTGCGCGCAAAGCCGCCGCTGCCGGCGCATAAGGGGCTGTTCGGCAAGCCGACGGTGATCAACAACGTCATCAGCCTAGCCTCTGTGCCCATCATCATGGACAAGGGTGCGGCCTTCTACAAGGATTTCGGCATGGGCCGTTCGCGCGGCACGATCCCGATCCAGATCGCCGGCAACGTCAAATATGCCGGCCTGTTCGAAGCCGCTTTCGGTATGACGCTAGGCGAAATCATCGACGATATCGGCGGCGGTACGGCCACGGGGCGACCGGTCAAGGCGGTGCAGGTCGGCGGGCCGCTCGGCGCCTACTTCCCGCGCGCGCTGTTCGACACGCCGTTCGATTATGAAGCCTTCGCGGCAAAGGACGGGCTGATCGGCCATGCCGGCATCGTGGTGTTCGACGACACCGCCGATATGCTGAAACAGGCGCGCTTTGCCATGGAGTTCTGCGCCATCGAAAGCTGCGGCAAGTGCACGCCCTGCCGCATCGGCTCGACGCGCGGGGTCGAGACCATCGACAGAATAGTCGCGGGCATCGAGCCGGAGAAGAACCTCGCTCTGGTCACCGACCTCTGCAACACGATGAAGTTCGGTTCGCTCTGCGCGCTGGGCGGCTTCACGCCCTATCCCGTGATGAGCTCGATTACCCATTTCCCCGACGACTTCAAGCCAGCGCCCGTGCGCGTGGCTGCCGAATAGGAACTGGCAGATGAACATCAAGGCCGACTTCCCCTCCCTCGTCGAAGAGATCGACTACGGAACCCCGCAATCGAAGGCGCAGAAGCAGGTCACGCTGAACGTCGACGGTCGCAGCATCACCGTGCCGGCAGGCACCTCGATCATGCGTGCCGCGATGGAAGGCGGGGTCGAGATCCCGAAGCTTTGCGCCACCGACATGCTGGACTCCTTCGGTTCGTGCCGTGTCTGCCTTGTCGAGATCGAAGGACGCGGCGGCACGCCGGCATCGTGCACGACGCCCGTCGGCGAAGGCATGATCGTGCGCACGCAGACCGAGCGGCTCGATGCCATTCGCCGCGGCGTCATGGAGCTCTACGTCTCCGATCATCCGACCGGCTGGAACGAACAGGCCGGAACCGGCGCGAGTGAGTTCGATGCGGTGGCGAAGTCGATCGGCCTGACCGAGAACCGCTACGGCATCGAAGGCCGCAACCACGTCAAGCCGGAAGGTGGCGTGGCGCCCGGCCATGGCTCGCTGGCGGTCGACTACATCGCCCGCGATGAATCCAACCCCTATTTCACCTATGATGCCTCGCAATGCATCGTCTGCTCGCGCTGCGTGCGGGCCTGCGAAGAGGTGCAGGGCACCTTCGCGCTGACCATCGAGGGACGAGGCTTCGAATCCCGGGTTTCGGCGGGGATGCACGAGGCGTTCATCGATTCGGAATGCGTGTCCTGCGGCGCCTGCGTGCAGGCCTGTCCGACCGATGCGCTGCGCGAGAAGACGGTGCTTGCCAAGGGCCTGCCGGAGCGCTCGGCTGTTACCACCTGCGCCTATTGCGGCGTCGGCTGCTCGTTCAAGGCCGAGGTGAAGGGTGACGAAGTCGTTCGCATGATGCCCTATAAGGAGGGGAAGGCGAACCACGGCCATTCCTGCGTCAAGGGCCGTTTCGCCTATGGCTACGCCACCCACAAGGACCGCATCCTGTCGCCGATGATCCGCGAAAAGGTCACCGACCCGTGGCGCGAAGTGAGCTGGGAAGAGGCGATCTCCCATACAGCGAAAGAATTCCGCCGCATCCAGTACCAGTACGGACGCACCGCGATCGGTGGCATCACCTCGTCGCGCTGCACCAACGAGGAAACCTATCTCGTCCAGAAGATGGTGCGGCAGGGTTTCCGCAACAACAATGTCGACACCTGCGCACGCGTCTGCCATTCGCCGACGGGCTACGGGCTCGGCCAGACCTATGGCACCTCGGCCGGCACGCAGGATTTCGATTCCGTCGACTTCACCGACGTCGCCGTCATCATCGGCGCCAATCCGGCTTCCGCTCACCCGGTGTTCGCCTCGCGGCTGAAGAAGCGGCTGCGCCAGGGCGCCAAGCTGATCGTGCTCGATCCGCGCCGCACCGAGATGGTCAAGTCGGCCCATATCGAAGCGGATTATCACCTGCCGCTGAAGCCCGGCACCAATGTGGCCGTGCTGACGGCGCTGGCGCATGTGATCGTCACCGAGGGCCTGTTCGACGAAGCCTTCATCCGCGAACGCTGCGACTGGACGGAGTTCCAGGATTGGGCATCGTTCGTAGCCTTGCCGGAAAACAGCCCCGAAACCGTCGGCAAATTGTCCGGCGTCGATCCAGAGCTGATCCGGGGCGCTGCGCGGCTCTACGCCACCGGCGGCAACGGCGCGATCTATTACGGCCTCGGCGTGACGGAACACAGCCAGGGCTCGACCACTGTGATGGCAATCGCCAATCTCGCCATGGCCACCGGCAATATCGGCCGGCCCGGCGTCGGCGTGAACCCACTGCGCGGCCAGAACAACGTGCAGGGCTCCTGCGACATGGGCTCCTTCCCGCACGAACTGCCGGGCTATCGCCACATCTCCGGCGAAGCCGTGCGCGATATCTATGAGACCTTGTGGGGCGTGAAGCTGGACGACGAACCCGGCCTGCGCATCCCCAACATGCTCGACGCCGCCGTCGACGGCAGCTTCAAGGGCATCTACATCCAGGGCGAGGACATTCTGCAGTCCGATCCCG
The DNA here is from genome assembly GCF_055811675.1 of Mesorhizobium sp. WSM4808. NCBI lineage: Bacteria > Pseudomonadati > Pseudomonadota > Alphaproteobacteria > Hyphomicrobiales > Phyllobacteriaceae > Mesorhizobium > Mesorhizobium sp. WSM4808. The sequence goes on along the minus strand of NZ_JBVVQX010000004.1, from coordinate 205,306 downwards.
ACACCAAGCATGTCGCCGCCGGCCTTGCCGCGATGGAATGCGTCGTCGTGCATGACCTCTTCCTCAACGAGACGGCGAACTACGCGCATGTCTTCCTGCCGGGCTCGACTTTCCTGGAGAAGGACGGCACCTTCACCAACGCCGAGCGCCGCATCAACATGGTGCGCAAGGTTCTTGAGCCGAAGGCGCGCTACGCCGATTGGGAGGCGACGCAGGAGCTTGCCCGCGCGATCGGGCTGGACTGGAATTATCAGCACCCCTCCGAGATCATGGACGAGATCGCGATGACCACGCCGAGCTTCGCCGGCGTCTCCTTCGAGTTGCTCGACCGTGTCGGATCCGTGCAATGGCCCTGCAACGAGAAGGCGCCGCTCGGTACCCCGATCATGCACATCGATGCGTTCGTGCGCGGCAAGGGCAAGTTCATCCGCACCGAATATGTGGCGACGGACGAAAGGACGGGGCCGCGCTTTCCGCTGCTGCTCACCACCGGCCGCATCCTGTCGCAGTACAATGTCGGCGCGCAGACCAGGCGCACCGACAACAGCATGTGGCACTCGGAGGACCGGCTGGAGATCCATCCGCACGATGCCGAGAACCGCGGTTTGCGCGACGGCGACTGGGTCCGGCTGACCAGCCGATCGGGCGAGACGACGCTGCGCGCGCTGATCACCGACCGGGTGTCGCCCGGCGTGGTCTACACGACGTTCCATCATCCGGACACGCAGGCCAACGTCATCACCACCGACTTCTCCGACTGGGCGACCAATTGTCCGGAATACAAGGTGACGGCGGTGCAGGTCGGCGCCTCCAACGGACCGTCGGAATGGCAGCGCGACTATGACGAGCAAGCCAAGCAGAGCCGGCGCATCGCGTCTTTGCAGGCGGCGGAGTAGTCTTGAGCGCGCGCCGCAAAGCCACGACGCAGGTATCGCGGCTGGCGCACCGCGCGGTTGGGACGACGGCTGCCAACCGGATGGTGCCGGAAGAGACGCCGGTGGCGTTCTCCTTTGCCGGCACCACGCATGCGGTGATGATGGCAAGCCCGGCCGATTTCGAGGATTTCGCGCTTGGCTTCTCGCTGACCGAAGGCATTGTGGCTGCGCCGGAAGAGATCGAAGCGATCGAGGTCGAGGACCATGGCGCCGGCATCGACATTCAGATCCGGCTGAAGGACCGAGCCAACACACGTTTCGAAGCGCGGCGGCGAAGGCTCGCCGGCCCGGTCGGCTGCGGGCTTTGCGGCATCGAATCGATCGAGGAAGCAATGCGCTCGGTCGATGCGGTTGGTGCCTCAAGCCTTACGCTTGATGCCGACGACATCGCCCGTTCGGTCAAGCTTTTGTCCAAAGTGCAGCCGCTGCACACCGAGACCGGAGCGGTACACGCCGCCGGTTTCTATATGCCTGGCAAGGGCATCGTCATGGCGCGCGAAGATGTCGGCCGTCACAATGCGCTCGACAAGCTGGCCGGTGCGCTGGCCAAGGCCGGCATCGATGGCGCATCCGGTGCCGTCGTGGTGACATCCAGGGTGTCGGTCGAAATGGTGCAGAAGACGGCTTCCATCGGCTCGGCCTTCATCATCGCCGTCTCGGCGCCGACCGCCCTTGCCATCCGCACGGCGCAAGAGGCTGGCATGACGCTGGTGGCGCTGGTTCGCGGCGACGATTTTGATATTTTCACCCACCCCGACCGGGTGGTTTGCGGAGTTGCCAAGCATGTCGCATGACGAAGAACACATTATGAGCACCGCCGAGAAGCTGGTGCGCATGGCAAACCAGATCGCCGATTTCTTCCATTCCAAGCCGCGCGAGGAAGGCATTGCCGGCGTCGCCGAGCACATCAACAAGTTCTGGGAGCCGAGGATGCGGCGGCAGTTCTTCGAAATGCTGGACGACGGCACCGGGAACTTCAACGAGTTGGTGGTGGCCGCCTCCGCCAGGATCAGGCGGCCGATCACGCCGGCTGCGGCCGACCTCAAACTCGGACTCGAGCCCTCCCCTGCCGACGTCGCCGCCTCGCAGGAATAATCGCCAAGCCGCGCCGGCTTACATTCGTCATCGCTAAAGTTTAAGCTGCCGCATCCGCGCTGTTCTGCTATGGTTTGACGACCAGAAATCGTCAGGCCGGGGTGGAAATCTCGTGAGGCCGATCGAGACGCGATACGCCCGTAGCGGCGATATGAGGATCGCCTATCAGGTGGTCGGGCAGGGATCGCTCGATCTGGTCTTCGTGCCGGGCTTCATTTCCAACCTCGACCTGCACTGGGAAGACGAGGGCTATACCAGGCTCTTGAAGCGGCTTTCGGCATTCTCGCGGCTGATCCTGTTCGACAAGCGCGGCACGGGTCTGTCCGACCGCGTCGACGCGCATAACCTGCCCAGTCTCGAAACGCGGATGGACGATGTGCGCGCGGTTATGGACGCCGCCGGCAGCGGCCGTGCAGCCCTGCTCGGCTCCTCCGAAGGCGCGCCGATGGCGATGCTGTTCGCCGCCACCTATCCGGAGCGGACGCGGGCGCTGGCGCTCTATGGCGGCTATGCGCATTTCCACAAATGGGTGATGTCGCCCGAACGCCTCGACGCTTTCATCGAGATGGCGGAGACAGCCTGGGGCACCGGCGCCACTCTGCCCCATTTCGCGCCGAGCCGGGTCGACGACGCGCATTTCGCCCAGTGGTGGGCACGTTTCGAACGATTGTCGGCGAGCCCGACGGCGGCGGCGGCGCTGGCGCGCATGAACGCCGACGTCGACATCCGCCACATCCTGAACGTGATCAGCGCGCCGACGCTTGTGATTCATCGCCGCAACGATGCGCGGGTCGACCCCGATGCCAGCCGCTTCCTTGCACAGAAGATTCCCGGCGCCCGGCTGGTCGAGATTGCCGGACGCAACCATCCGATCTGGACCGGCGATGTCGACGGGGTGGCCGATCTGATCGAGGAATTCCTGACCGGCGAGCGCGCCGTAGGCGAAGTGGACCGCGTGCTGGCGGCACTTCTGGTGACACGCATCTACGATACGGCGCGGCTCGGCGACCGCATGTGGAGCGAACGCAGCCAACGCTTCCAGGAAACCTGGCGGCTGCTGGTCGGACGCCATGGTGGGCGCTCTGTGGGCCTGCATGGCGAGTTGATGATTTCGCGCTTCGACGGCCCGGCACGCGCCATACGCTGCGCGGCAGCCCTGCGCGAGGCGGCGCAGGAAATCGGCGTGGCAAGCGCGCAAGGGGCGCATGTCGGCGAGATCGAAATGCGCGGTCCGCCCGTTGGGATGACCGCGCGGGTGGCGATGCAGTTGGCCGCCCATGCCGGCCCCGGCGACATTATCGCGTCGCGTCTGATCGCCGATCTGACGGCTGGGTCGGGCCTGCATTTCACCGACGCCGGGCGCATCAGCGTCGACGAGTTGGAGGAGCCGCTGGCGCTGGTCCATGCGACGTCCGAACAGCATCTGGAACCCGCCTGCCGGCCCAAACCCAGGGTTGCCGAGCCGGCCGCATTGACGGCGCGCGAAAGCGAGGTGGTGAGCCTCGTCGCCGACGGCAAGAGCAATGCCGCGATCGCCGCCGAATTGAGGCTGAGCGAACACACGGTCAAGCGCCATGTCGCCAACATACTGCTCAAGCTGGACCTGCCGTCGCGGGCGGCGGCGGCGGCGTTTTCGGCCAGGCACCCTGGCCCGCACGGGCCATGAGAGCCATGGCGCTTTCGGGCGAAGCGGCCATGGGCGGGTCAGCGCTATCAATTCTCTCCATGCAGGCCAGGCGGATGTCGTCGGGAAAGGTGCTGCGAACGGAGGAGGAAATGCTGACGTCGAACCAAACACTCAAATCGCTTGCGATAGCGGCAGGGCGCCAGCGATGAGGAGATCAAGGAGGCGGTGGCGATGTCCGCGATCGTGCGCCACTGGCCGACGATGCTCAACGGCAGTCAGGTCGATCTGACGACCTTCAAGAAGCAGGCCGACGACGTGTTCGCGGCCGTCAAGGCGAAGTCGCAGTAACAACCACTGCCCGGCGACGAGCGCCGGGCAGCCCTTCGACCATCAACCGCCCGGTCGCAAGACGGGCCAATGGAGGATGACATGCTGACCAAGACCCAAACAGTGGATGGCGCATCGATCAAGAAGGCCATCGAAACCCGTGACGGCAAGATGCTGTCGAGCTTCTATGCCGACGACGCGCTGGTGCGGGTGATCGACCGCAACAACCCGCCGAGCAAGCCGCGCGAGATCCGCGGACGCGCGGCGATCACCACATTCTGGGACGACATCTGCAGCCGGGCGATGACCCACAAGGTCGACACCACCATCGCCGACGGCGACAGTCTCGCCTTCACCCAGGCCTGCGCCTATCCGGACGGCACCAAGGTGTTCTGCGCGGCGATGCTGGAGCTGAAGGACGGGCGGATCGCAAGGCAGACCGTCGTGCAGGCCTGGGACGAGTAGACCAACAGCCGGTGGATCAACCGCGGCCTGGGCCGCAAACCTGGAGGAGAAGACGATGTTCAGCGCCAGATGGCAGATCGACGCCAAGTTCGGACACAAGCAGACCGTGCTCGACCTGTTGAAGAAATGGGAACGCGAGATCGGCTCGCAGGTCGGCATCGACGAGTTGGAATTCCAGATCATGACCGGTTCGATCGGGGCGCGGGAGGCCACGGTCGAGTCCCATCACCAGGTCGAAAGCCTGGCCCAGTTGGAAGCGTTCTTCGCCAAGATCGGCAAGATCGACGCGCATGCCAAATGGGGCAAGGAGATGGAACCCTATGTCGTGTCGGGCACCAGCCTGTGGAATATTTATCGCATTGTGGAGTAGTGATTCTTCTCCTCGTTTCACGGGGAGAAGATGCCGGCAGGCAGATGAGGGGCGGAGCCCGCTTTGCCAGCGACGCGCTGCTCCTCATCCGGCCCTTCGGGCCACTTTCTCCCCGTAAAACGGGGAGAAGGGAAGGCGCTAGCTGTGAGCCACCATCACATGGCGCACGGCGGTGTAGTCTTCCAGCGCGTAGAGCGACATGTCCTTGCCGTAGCCGGACTGTTTCAGCCCGCCATGCGGCATCTCGTTGGTCAGCATGAAATGCGTGTTGATCCAGGTGCAGCCATATTGCAGGCGGGCGGCCGTCGCCATGGCGCGCGAGACATCCTTGGTCCACACCGATGACGCCAGGCCGTAGTCGCTGTCATTGGCCCAGTTCACCGCCTCGTTGACCTCCGAAAAACGGGTAACCGAGACGACCGGGCCGAAGACTTCGCGGCGCACGATCTCGTCTTCCTGCAGCGCGCCGGCAACCACGGTCGGCTGGTAATAGAAACCGGAACCCTCGCCCGGCCTGCCGCCGGTGGTGATCTCGATGTGCTTCAGTTCCGAGGCCCGCTCGACGAAGCTCGACACGCGGTCGCGCTGGCGGCGGGAGATGAGCGGGCCAATCTCGTTTTCAGTGTCGTCGGGACGGTTGTACTTGATGGTCGAGACGGCCGAGGACAGATCGGCGACGAGCTTGTCGTAGATCTTCTTGCCGGCGTAGATGCGGCAGGCGGCGGTGCAGTCCTGGCCGGCATTGTAATAGCCGAAGGCGCGCAGGCCGTTGACCACGGCACCGAGGTCGGCGTCATCGAAGACGATGACCGGCGCCTTGCCGCCGAGCTCGAGATGCGTGCGCTTGACCGACTTGGCGGCCGCCTGCAGCACTTTCTTGCCGGTGGCGACGTCGCCGGTGATCGAGATCATGTTGACCTTGGGATGATTGATCAGCGTGTTGCCGACGCTGTCGCCGCGGCCGAGCACGACGTTGACCACGCCCACCGGCAGAATATCGGCGAGGATCTTCGCCAGCTTCAGCGCCGTCAGCGGTGTCTGCTCGGATGGTTTGAAGACGACGGTATTGCCGCCGGCGATCGCCGGCGCCAGCTTCCAGGCCATCATCATCAGCGGGTAGTTCCACGGCGCGATGGAGGCGACGATGCCGATCGGATCGCGCCGGACCATGGAAGTGTGGCCGGGCAGATATTCGCCGGCGACGACGCCGGGCATCGAGCGAACGGCGCCGGCGAAGAAGCGGTAGCAATCGACGATCGCCGGGATTTCGTCATTGAGCACAGCGTTGATCGGCTTGCCGCAATTGAGCGCCTCGAGCGTGGCGAACTCCTTCGCGTCTGTTTCGATGCGGTCGGCGATCTTCAGCAAATAGCCGGAGCGCTGCGCCGGCGTGGTGCGCGACCACAAGACGAACGCCTGTTCGGCGGCGGTGACCGCCGCCTCGATCTGCGCCTGGCTGGCCTCGGGCAGGCTGAGGATGGTCGCCCCGGTCTTTGGATTGAGGATCGGTTCCTCGGTCTCGGTGCCCTTCTCGAATTTCGAGCCGATCAGCATCTGGGTGTCCATAAGGTTTCTCCTTGAACAGGAGCGAGTAGCGAGTAGCGAATAGCGAGTAGGTTTGACCGTCGATCTTCCCTATTCGCTATTCGCTACTCCCTATTCGCTGTTTTTCATTTCCCACTTCCGGCGATCTGGTCGCCGTCACGGGTGAGGTAATAGGCGGCAAGGATCGGCAGCAGCGTCACCAGCACCACGACCATGGCGACGACATTGGTGACCGGGCGCTGGCGCGGACGGATCAGTTCTTCCAGCATCCAGATCGGCAGCGTCTGCTGCTGTCCGGCAGTGAAGGTGGTGACGATGACCTCGTCGAAGGACAGCGCGAAGGCCAGCATGCCGCCGGCAAGCAAAGCCGTGGCGATGTTGGGCAGCACGACATGGCGGAAGGTCTGGAAACCGTCGGCGCCGAGATCCATCGACGCCTCGATCATCGATCCGGAGGTGCGGCGAAAGCGGGCGACGGCATTGTTGTAGACGACGACGACGCAGAAGGTGGCGTGGCCGAGCACGATCGTCCAGAACGAGAACGGGATATCGGCGAGCGAAAAGGCCGAGCGCAGCGCGATGCCGGTGATGATGCCGGGCAGGGCGATCGGCAGGATGACCAGCAGCGAGATGGTTTCGCGGCCGAAGAATTTTGTCCGCGACACCGCCGCCGAACAGAGCGTTCCGAGGACCAAAGCAATCGCAGTCGAGATCGAGGCAACCCTGACCGATAGCGACAGCGCCTGCCAGACATCCGGCCGGTTCCAGGTCACGGCGAACCATTGCGTCGTCAGCCCTGGCGGCGGCCAGACGAAGCTCTTCTCCTCGGTGGTGAAGGCGTAGACGAAGATCAGCAGGATCGGCAGATGCAGGAACAGCAGGCCGCAGGCGGCGGCTATCTTCAGGCCGAGCGGAGCCGACTGGGAACCATCAGAGCGCATCGAAGGCCCCCATGCGCTTGGCGCCCCAGAGGTAGAAGCCCATGATGACGATCGGCACCACGGTGAAGGCGGCGGCGAGCGGGATGTTGCCGGCGGTGCCTTGCTGCGAATAGACGGCCTGGCCGATGAACAGGCGCGAGGTGCCGATGATCTGCGGGATGATGTAGTCGCCGAGCGTCAGCGAGAAGGTGAAGATCGAACCGGCGACAATGCCCGGCAGGGCCAGCGGGAACAGCACGTTGCGGAAGGTCTGTCCCGGCGAAGCCCCCAAATCGGACGAGGCCTCGACAAGATTGCCGGGCACGCGCTCGAGCGCCGCCTGTACCGGCAGGATCATGAACGGCAGCCAGACATAGACGAAGACGATGAAGGTGCCGGTGAACGATACCGACAGCGAATTGCCGCCGACAATCGGCAGCGACAGCCATGCGTCGAGCACCCACAACAAATGCAGCTTGGCGAGCAGCCAGGTGAGGATGCCCTCCTTTGCCAGGATCAGCTTCCAGGCGTAGATCTTGACCAGATAGCTCGACCACAGCGGCAGCATGATGCCGAGATAGAACAGCGCCTTCCAGCGACCGCGCGCATAGCGCGCCGCGTAATAGGCGATGGGGAAAGCGATGACGGCCGAGGCCAGCGTGACCAGGGCCGCCATCGTCACCGTGCGCAGGATGATGTCGAGATTGGCGGCTTGGAACAGGTCGCCATAAGTCTTCAGCGTGAACTCACGGTTGATGAGGCCGGAAAACTCGTCGATGGAGAAAAAGCTCTGCGCCAGGAGCGCAAACAACGAGCCGATATAGACGATACCCAGCCACAGAACCGGAGGCAGCAGCATGAGCAGCAGCAGGACCTTCGGCTTGCGCCAGAAAAGGTCCGATAGCGCGCCGCGCAAGCCGCCGCTGCCGCGCAGGATGGCGGGCGCTGTTGCACGCATCATGGTGGCGTCGAGGCTCATGCCGGCTCGTCCATCAGATGCAGGTGCTCGCGGTTGAAGGTGAGCACCACCGCCTCGCCTTCCCCAGGCAAGGCCGTGCCGGCGGGCACGATGGCGTGCAGCCGCAGCCCGTCGGCATCGAGCGACAGTTTCGTCGTGGCGCCGAGATAATTGGTCGAGACAAGGCGGGCGGACACGCCCTCGCCACTTGTGACCCCGCTGGCCGCGCGGCCGACGCGAATGGATTCAGGGCGGAGACTCCCCCAGCGATGCTGGCCGGAATAGCGCTGGACGAAATCCGGCGGCAGCACGTTGGAGGAGCCGACGAAATCGGCGACGAAGCGGGTCTTCGGCCGCTGGTAGATATCCTCCGGCGTGCCGACCTGCATGATCTTGCCATCGTTGAAGACGGCGACGCGGTCGGCCATCGACAGTGCTTCGCCCTGGTCGTGGGTGACGAAGACGAAGGTGATGCCGAGCGCCTTCTGCAGCGACTTCAGCTCCTCCTGCATGTTCTCACGCAATTTGAGGTCGAGCGCGCCGAGCGGCTCGTCGAGCAGCAGCACCTTTGGCTGGTTGACCAGCGCACGGGCGAGCGCGACGCGCTGGCGCTGGCCGCCGGAAAGCTGGCCGGGGCGGCGGGCGCCATAGCCGGGCAGCCGCACCAGTGACAGCGCCTCTTCCGCCGCCTTGTGCCGCTCAGCCTTGCCGACGCCCTTGACCATCAGCCCGTAGGCAACGTTGTCGAGCACATTCAGATGCGGGAACAGCGCATAGTCCTGGAACACGGTGTTGACGTTGCGGCGATAGGGCGGAACGCCCTCGGCGCGTTCACCGAAGATCGAAATCGAGCCCGATGTCGGCTGCTCGAAGCCGGCTATGAGGCGCAGGCAGGTGGTCTTGCCGGAACCGGACGGCCCGAGCATGGCGAAGAACTCGCCCGGCACAATGTCGAGATCGACCGCATCAACGGCGCGCACGCTGCCGAAATGGCGCGAGGCTTTCTGGAAGGAGACGGCGGAGGTCATGGGCTGTCAGTCCGTTGCCGGTTTGATGCGTTGATGTCGCGCGACGTCCTACCTCCCCCCGCGACGGGGGAGGTCGCGACGAAGCCGCGGGTGGGGGTGCTTCGAAAAACGCCGAGCGCACGCCACCCCGACGCTATGCGTCGACCCTCCCCACAAGGGGGAGGGTAAGAAGAATCACCGCCCGCCGATGACGCCGATATAGTCGGATACCCAGCGGTAGTAGGGCACGCACTGATCGTTCTGGGTGGCGCATTTCGACACCGGCGTCTTCCAGAACTTGATCTTGTCGAAATTCTCGTAGCCGTTGGTCTTGCAGCCTTCGTCGGTCAAAAGCTCATTGCCCTTGCAGGCGGCGGGCACGACCGGCAGCGAGCCGAACCAGGCCGAGACATCGCCCTGCACCTTCGGCGACAGCGAATGTTCCATCCACATATAGGCGCAGTTGGGGTTGGCCGAATCGGCTTCCATCATCGTGGTGTCGGCCCAACCGGTCGCGCCCTCCTCCGGAATGGTGGACGCTATCGGCTTCTTGGCGGCGACCAACGTGTTGACCTGATACGGCCACGAGCCGGAAGCGACGACGCCTTCGTTCTGGAAGTCGTCGACCTGGATGGCGGCGTCATGCCAGTAGCGGCCGACCAGCGTGCGCTGGACGCGCAGCAATTCCAGCGCGGCCTTGTACTGGTCCTCGTTCAGTTCGTAGGGATCCTTGATGCCGAGTTCCGGCTTGTGGAACATCAGATAGTTGGCGGCGTCGGCAATGTGGATCGGCCCGTCATAGGCCTGGACGCGGCCCTTGTTGGACTTGCCGTCGGGCAGCTTCATTTCCTCGAAGACGATGTTCCAGCTCTTGGGAGCTTCCTTGAACACGTCGGTGTTATACATGAGGACGTTGGGGCCCCACTGGTAAGGAACGCCGTAGTGGGCGCCGCCGACGGTGAACCACGGCGCATCCTTGAGGCGCTCGTCGACCGTCTTCCAGCTCGGGATGAGATCGGTGTTGATCGGCTGGACACGCTTGCCAGCAACGAGGCGCAGGGAGGCATCGCCTGAAGCGGTGACGAGGTCGAAGCCGCCCTCATTCATCAGCGAGACCATCTCGTCGGAGGTGTTGGCGGTCTTGACGTTGACCTTGCAGCCGGTCTCCTTCTCGAAGGAGGTCACCCAGTCATAGCCCTTGTCGGTTTCGCCGCGCTCGATATAGCCCGGCCAGGCAACGATGTTGACCTGGCCCTCGCCCTTGCCAAGCTCCTTTACCTGGGCGACGGCCTGACCGGAAAAGGTCAGCGCGACCGTCAGAGCAGTGCACGACTTCAGGAATGAATTCATTGTCGATCTCCCATTTAGGCGCCTGACCCTGAAAGCCGTGTTCGGTCTTCCTAGGGTCACGCGCGGACTGAAAACTGTCAGTTCGTCCGTTGGGCTTGATGCCGCTCTGGTGGCGACTTTGGTCCCTGAGCCGAAAGTGCTTTGAAAATTCCGGTTTCGCAAATTCATTTATCAGAAGGGCGATATCGGTTTTTCCGATAGGTGGGCAGCCGACCTCTCAGGGACGCTGGCGGACCGTCCGCTGCGACTGGGCAAGGCCGATGAAATCGCGCGCCGCCTGCGGCAGACCGGAGCCGCGCCGCCAGACCATGCCGACCTGGACCACCGGCAAGGAGCCGGAAATATCGCGCGATTCGATGCGGTCGCCTTCCAGCGACCAGGGCCGGTAGACGAGGTCGGGCAGCAGCGCCACGCCGGCGCCGGTGGCGACCAGACTGCGCACGGCCTCCACGGAACGGGTGCGGAAGGCGACATGCGGCTTGGCGCCGATCGCCGTCAGCAGCTTGCCGGTATTCTCCTCTATCTCGTCGACGGTCAGCATGATCAGCGTTTCGGAGGCAATGTCGCCAATGCTGATGATGTCGGCGCCGACGAGCGGATGACCGAGCGGCAGCCACAGCCGATAGGCCGAGACTTCGAGGATTTCCGACTGCAACGCGGTGCGGTCGCGCAAATTGGAGGTGACCATGACGGCAATGTCGAGCTTGCCGCCAATCAGGAGGTGTTCGAGATAATCGCCATTGTCCTCGATGGCAGAGACCTCGACGCCGGGATAGGCGCGGCGGTAGCGGGCAAGCAGATCCGACAGCACATAACCAGCGACCAGCGAGGTGACGCCGAGCTGCAGCCGGCCGGCCGCCACCGCCTGCTCGCCGGAGAAAGAGCGGCGCGCGTCGGAAACGTCCGCGAGGATTTTCGTCGCGTGGCGCAGGAACTGGTGGCCCTTGTGGGTGATGTTGAGGCCACGCGGATGGCGTTCGAACAGTTCGACGCCGAGATCGCTTTCGAGCTCCTTGATCGCTTCGGTGACCGACGACTGCGAGATTGACAGGTTCTGCGCGGCGCCCGAAACCGTGCCTTGCTCGGCGACGGCGATGAAGAACTGCAACTGGCGGATGGTGAAAGCCATGGCCGGACTAAACACGGCGGACGCGATGCTGGGAAGTGGCAACCGGCGAACACTTGACGGCTTCGCCAATCGTAACTAACTAAGTTACATGAAACGCAACAGCCGACTGTCCTCGACCTTGCACATTCTCGTCCACATGGCCGAGAAGCCCGAACAGGCGCTGACCTCCGAGCAGCTTGCCACCTTCATCCACACCAATCCGGTTGTGGTCCGCCGCACCATCGCAGGCTTGCGCGATGCCGGCATCGTCACCTCGTCGCGCGGCCACGGTGGCGGCTGGCTGCTCGGGCGGGCGCCCGAGAAAATATCCCTGGCCGAGATCAGCGTCGCCCTTGGCGAGACGCTGCTGCCGTTCAGCACAGAGCCGGAAAGCCCCGGCTGCCTCGTCGAGCAGGCGGTGATCGCCGTCCTCGACGATTTTCGCATCGCCGCCGAAAGGCTGCTGGCGGAGAAGCTGAGCCGCATCACGCTGGCCGACCTGACCGCCGATTTCCGCCGCCGTTTTGATCTCATTGGAGTCTCCAGCCATGCAGTATGATCTTGCCGTCATCGGCGGCAGCTTTGCCGGCCTGTCCGCCGCCATCCAGGTGGCGCGGGCAGGACGCAAGGTGCTGGTGATCGACGCCGGCCAGCCGCGCAACCGCTTTGCCGAGCATTCGCACGGCTTCCTCGGCCAGGACGGGCGCGCGCCTGGCGCAATCCTGGCTGACGCAAGGCGGCAGCTGCTGGCCTACCCGACGGCCAGGGTTGTCGACGGGCGCGCGGAGAAGGCCGTTGCCGCCGGCAGCAGCGATTTCGAAATCACCACCGATGGCGACGAGACATTCGGTGCCGCACGATTGGTGCTGGCCACCGGGGTGCGCGATATCCTGCCGGAGGTTGCCGGGCTTGCCGAGCTCTGGGGCAGGAGCGTGCTGCACTGCCCCTATTGCCACGGCTACGAGGTTTCCGGCGGGCCGCTCGGCGTGCTCGCAACCGGCCCGATGTCCCTGCATCAGGCACAGCTGATCGCCGATTGGGGCGATGTCACACTGTTCGGCAATGGCCTGTTCGAACCCGACACAGAGCAGATGCGCGCGCTGGAGAGCCGAAAGGTGCGGTTTGAGCCCACCAGCGTTGCCGAGCTAAGGGAAGACGGCTCCGGCGGATTGATCGTCCACCTCGACGACGGCAGAAAGGCCGGCGTCAGGGCGATGTTCACCGCGCCGCGCAACATCATGGCCAGCCCGCTGGCCGAACAGCTCGGCTGCGGCTTCTCCGAAGGCCTCCTCGGCCCGGTGATATCAGTCGATGACAGGCAGCAGACGACCGTGCCCGGCGTCTACGCCGCCGGCGACGCGGCACGCTCGATGCACAATATTGCCTTTGCGGTATCGGGTGGCACTTTTGCGGGCGTCTGCGCCCACCAGTCGCTGGTGTTCGGCTAGAACCCGGCTTCCTCGCCGGCGATGCTGAGCCGCGCGCCGGCCTGGGCCAGGGCGGCAGCCAGGTCGTGCGGCGGCGAGCGGTCGGTGGCGAGTTCGGAAAAGCTGTCGAAGCCGCAGACCTGGACCAGACCAAGACGGCCGAATTTCGAGTGATCGGTGATGACGAGGGACCGCTGGCCGCGCGACAGCACCATGCGGGCGAACTCGGCCTCATCCAGATCAAAATCCATGACGCCCATCACCGCGTCGACGCCGCCGGTGGAAATGATGGCGTGGCTGACCGAAAAACGACTGACAAAATCGATTGCCGAGGCGCCGAAAGCAGCGCCGGAATCGCTGCGCAGTTCGCCGCCCGCCATATAGACCTTGTTGCCGTTGATGGTGGCCAGGGTGCGGGCAATATCCGAGGAATTGGTGACGACCGTCAGGCGCCGGTGGCCGAGCAGTTCACGCGCAAGGAACGAGGTCGTCGTGCCGGTGTCGAGCATGATCGATTCGCCGTCGCGTATGGTGGCGGCGACCATGCGGGCAATGACGCGCTTGGCGTCGGCGTTCTCACGCATGCGCCGTTCGAACGGCGCTTCGCCGATCATCGACGGCAGGCCGATGGCGCCATGCATCTTGAGGACAGAGCCATCACCAGTCAGGGGCTTGACGTCGCGGCGCACCGTCTCCAGCGACACGCCCAGCCGGTCGGCCAGGCTGGCGATGGTGACGGTGCCCTCTTCCTGCAGGAGCCGCAGGATCTCGCCGTGTCGTTTGGACTGGGCCATCTGGTTTCCCGAACTGATGCTCCTGACCGATTTTAAGGTAATTCAAGTGCTTTTAAAGGAACTACCTTACGCTTTCGGGCAAAATACCCAAAAAAAGTCACACCTTTTTATTGACAAGCGGGCAGCCCTGGCGTGAAATCGAAGACATCCACAGGCTTCAGATCTGCGACTGGGGGCAGAGCCGCAATTCAGCGATCAGGCCGTTTGGAACGTGCCTGTTCAAGGAATTTTCAGATCCGCGGGGGCGGATGCCGGGCTCAAAAACCTGGCCAAGGGGCTCGTCGGTGCGGTGCGGGATACCGATCCTGGCGTCCCGCACCGACGAGATCATTTACGTTTCTCCCGCCATCGTTGCGCTGTTCACGGCGCCTTGTCGAAGCCCAGCAAACCAGGGATGTTCCGTGACCGCCGAAGATCGCATCCGCGCCCTGCCCTGCTGGACCGGTAGCATCGAGATCGCACCGCTGCCCGGCGGCCTGAGCAACGCGAATTATGTGGTCAAGGACGCGGCCGGACGACATGTCGTGCGCTTCGGCAAGGACTATCCGTTCCACCATGTCTTTCGCGAGCGCGAGGTTATGACCGCGCGGGCGGCGCATGCCGCCGGTTTCGCGCCAGCCGTCCGCCATGCCGAACCGGGCATCCTGGTGACGGAATTTCTCGGTGCGAAAACCTATCTGGCGGAAGACGTGCGCGCCAATCTCGGCCGGGTCGCGGCCCTGATGCGCGCCTTCCACCGGGAGATGCCCAATCACGTCTCGGGCGCCGGCTTCATGTTCTGGGTGTTCCATGTCATTCGCGACTATGCGCGCACGCTTGAAGAAGGCGGCAGCCGCAAGCGCAGCGACTTGCCGCGCCTTTTGACACTGGCCGACGAACTGGAGCGCGCGCAGAAACTGCTGCCGATCGTCTTTGGCCATAATGACCTGTTGCCGGCCAATATTCTCGACGACGGCAACAGACTATGGCTGATCGACTTCGAATATGCCGGCTTCAACACGGCGATGTTCGACCTCGCAGGCGCCGCCTCCAACGCCGGCATGAGCGACGAGGAATCCTTTGCCTTCCTGACCGCCTACTTCATGAAGGAACCGGACGAGGCGATCCGCCGTTCGCACGCGGCCATGCAATGCGCCTCGCTGCTGCGCGAGGCGATGTGGAGCATGGTCTCCGAGCTCTATCTCGACGCGCCGGGCATCGACTACGTCGCCTACACCGAGGAAAACCTCGCCCGGCTCGACGCGGCACTGGAAAACTACCGGACAAAATACGGGATACAGAAATCATGACATTGCCGAGCCAGGCCGCCATCGTCGTCATCGGCGGCGGCATCATCGGCTGTTCGACGGCCTATCATCTGGCGCGCGACCACAAGGCTGACGTGGTGCTGCTGGAGCAGGGCAAGCTGACCTCGGGTTCGACCTGGCATGCCGCCGGCCTTGTCGGGCAATTGCGCTCGTCGGCGTCTATCACCCGCGTGCTGAAATACTCCGTCGACCTCTACAAGGGACTGGAGGCCGAGACCGGTCTCGCCACCGGCTGGAAGATGACCGGTTGCCTCAGGCTCGCCACCAACGCCGACCGCTGGACCGAGTACAAAAGGCTGGCGACGACAGCAAAAAGCTTCGGCATGGACATGCAATTGCTGTCGCCGGACGAGGTGAAAAGGATGTGGCCGCTGCTGGAGACCGGCGATCTCGTCGGCGCCTCCTGGCTGCCGACCGACGGCCAGGCGAGCCCCTCCGACATCACGCAGTCGCTGGCCAAGGGCGCGCGCATGCATGGCGCCAAACTGTTCGAGGATGTTCGCGTCACCGGCTTCGAGATGAAGGACGGCCGCATCGCGGCGGTGAAGACCAGCAGGGGCGACATCGCCTGCGACAAGGTGGTCAATTGCGCCGGCCAATGGGCGCGGCAAGTGGGGGCCATGGCCGGCATCAACGTGCCGCTTCAGCCGGTGAAGCACCAGTACATCATCACCGAGAAGATCGACGGGCTGGCGACCGACGCGCCGACCATCCGCGACCCTGACCGACGCACCTATTTCAAGGAGGAAGTCGGCGGGCTGGTGATGGGCGGCTATGAGCCTAACCCGCAGGCCTGGGCGACTGGTCTCCCCGGCGACGACGTTCCCAATGATTGGGAATTCAGGCTGTTCGACGACGACTACGACCATTTCGAGCAGCACATGAGCCAAGCGATCGCGCGTGTGCCGGCGCTGGAAACCGTCGGCGTCAAGCAGATGATCAACGGGCCGGAGAGTTTTACGCCGGACGGCAATTTCATTCTCGGTACAGCGCCCGAATGCGCCAACATGTTCGTCGGCGCCGGCTTCAACGCCTTCGGCATCGCCTCGGGCGGCGGCGCGGGCTGGGTGCTGGCGCAGTGGGTGGTCGACGGCGAGGCACCGCTCGACCTGTGGGTGGTCGACATCAGGCGTTTTTCCAATTTGCACCGCGACCGGCAGTGGGTCTGCGACCGCACGCTGGAGGCCTATGGCAAACACTATACGACCGGCTTTCCGCATGAAGAGTATGCCAGCGGGAGGCCGCGCATCGTCTCGCCGCTGTACGAGCGGCTGAAACAGCAGCGCGCCGTATTCGGCTCGAAGCTCGGATGGGAGCGGCCGAACTGGTTCGCACCGCTAGGCGTCGAGCCGCAGGACATCTATTCGATGGGCCGGCAGAACTGGTTCGCGGCGGTCGGCGACGAACACCGGCATGTGCGGGATAAGGTCGGCATCTTCGATCAATCGTCTTTCGCCAAATACGAGCTGACCGGGCCAGATGCGTTGAAGGCGCTGGACTGGATCTGCGCCAACGACGTCAGCAAGCCGGTCGGCCGGCTGACCTATACGCAGCTTCTCAACACGCGCGGCGGCATCGAGGCCGATCTGACGGTGGCGCGGCTGGCCGAAGAGAAGTTCTATATCGTCACCGGCACCGGTTTCCGCACGCATGATTCCTCATGGATCAGCGATCATATCAGCGAAGGGCTCGACGCCAGGCTTGTCGACGTCACCGAGGATTTCGGCACGCTGTCGCTGATGGGTCCTCGGGCGCGCGACGTGCTCTCGGTGGCGACCGGAGCCGACGTGTCGAATGCCGGCTTCCCGTTCGGCCATGTGCGCGAGATTGCCATCGCCGGCCACACGGTTCGGGCACTGCGCGTCACCTATGTCGGCGAACTCGGCTGGGAACTGCATGTGCCGATCGCGGCCACCGGCGAAGTCTTCGACGCACTGATGGCGGCAGGCGAGAAGCATGACATCCGACCGGTCGGCTATCGGGCGCTGGAATCGCTAAGGCTGGAAAAAGGCTATCGCGCCTGGGGATCCGACATCACCCCCAACGACACGCCACAGGAAGCCGGGCTCGGTTGGGCGGTCAAGCTGCGCAAGAACACCGATTTCGTTGGACGGCGCGCGCTGGAAAAGACCAGCGGCGCGGCACTGAAGAAACGCTTTGCCGGCTTCACGGTCGAAGACCCCGAGATCGTGCTGCTCGGCCGCGAAACCATCCTGCGCAATGGCGAGCCGGTCGGTTATCTCAGCAGCGGCGGTTATGGCTACACGCTGGGCAGGAACATCGGCTACGGCTATGTGCGCAACGCCGACGGGGTGAGCGATGATTTTCTCGCTTCCGGCGACTATGAACTGGTGGTTGCGATGGAGAGGACGCAGGCCAATATCCACCTCGAGCCAATGTATGATCCGGCAGGCGCCAGGGTCAAAGCGTAGGTCAAATAACGCGCAAAGCGAGGCCGCGGCTTGGTACCGTGTCGGCCTCGCCGGGCATCGAGACGTAAGGACGCGTTTCCTCGACGCGGGTGACGAGGCCTTGCGCCTCGATCTCGCCGACACGCGTGGCAAAGCCGGCATCCCACAGCGTGTTCTTGACCGTCAGCACGATCACGCCGCCCGGACGGCAGATGCGGATTAGCTCGTCCAGCCCCTCGACGCCGACATGGCCCGAGGTGAAGACGCCGGCCGAGATTATCCCGGCATAGGCATCATCGGCAAAGGGCAGATGACCGCCGAGCGCAAGGCAGTGGAGCGCGGAATAGACGCCCTTGCGGGCCGCCTGATCCAGCATGCCTTGTGAAATATCGAGTGCCTCGACCAGGGGATAACCAGCAATATCAAGCCATTCGCCGATGAGCCCGGTGCCGGCCCCGGCATCGAGCAGCGGTGCTGAACCGCGCGGCAGATGGCGGGCCAGCAACGCAAGGCAGATCGTCGGATGGCGATAGCCGGCGGCCGACATGTCGGCGTCATAGGTTTCCGACCAGCGGTCATAGAGTGCGGCCACCTCTTCGGGCCGCTTTGCCGCGTAGGCCGCGCCGAGCGCACCCTGATGTTTGCTGTCCGCCACTTTTATCCAGTCCGCCAATTTTTGATCTCGCAGTGATGATAGCCAAAGCGCGAAAATTGTGGAACCGTCGCTGCGACAAATAACAGCATGGGGGCGCAGGCATGGTGACAGACGAGGCGCGTGCGGCACTGGACGCCATTCCCATGCTGGCCGGCTACAGCGGGCCGCTGGAACGGCTGGGCGGCCTCACAAACCTCGTCTTCAAGGCCGGCGACTTCTGCCTGCGCATTCCCGGCAAGGGCACCGAGGAATACATCAACCGGGCCAACGAAGCGGTGGCTGCACGCGAAGCGGCAAAGGCAGGGGTCAGTCCCGAGGTGCTGCATGTCGACCCCGGTACCGGGGTGATGGTGATACGCTACATCGCTGGCGCCGAGACGATGTCGCCGGAGAAATTCCGGACACGTCCGGGCAGTCCGGCACGCGCCGGCGAAGCCTTTCGCAAGCTGCACGATTCAGGCGCGGTGTTTCCCTTCCGCTTCGAATTGTTCGCGATGATCGACGATTACCTCAAGGTGCTGTCCACCAAGGAGGTCGCCCTGCCCGCCGGTTATCATGACGTGGTGCGAGACGCCGAGAGCGTCCGCTCGGCGCTGGCCGCCCATCCGCTGCCGATCGTCGCCTGCCACTGCGATCCGCTGTGCGAGAACTTTCTCGATACTGGCGAGCGGATGTGGATCGTCGACTGGGAATATTCGGGCATGAACGATCCGCTCTGGGACCTGGGCGACCTCAGCGTGGAGGGCAAGTTCGACGCCGCCCAGGACGAAGAGATGATACGCGCTTATTTCGGCGGCGAGGCAAGGCCGGCGGAGCGCGGCCGCATCGTCATTTACAAGTCAATGTGCGACCTGTTGTGGACCTTGTGGGGGCTGATCCAGCTCGCCAACAACAACCCGGTCGATGATTTTCGCGCTTATGCCGATGGCCGTTTCGCTCGCTGCAAGGCGCTGATGGAGACGCCGGAGTTTTCGCGGCATCTGGCAGCAATACACCGGGGCTGAGCCTGGACTAACTCACGCCCTTCGGCACGTTTTCGGGCGGCACAGTGGTTTCGACCACTTTCTGGCGATGGAAGATGAACAGGCCGGCGAGAACAACGATGGCCGAGCCGATCAGGATGCGCGGACCGGGAACGTCGCCGAAGAACACCAGGCCGAACACCACCGCCCACAGCAGCAGTGTGTAGTGCAGCGGCGCCAATGTCGAAGCCGGCGCCAGCTTGAGCGCCCTGGTGATCATCAGGTGGGCGCCGCAGGAGACGATACCGAGCAGCAGCATGGCGCCGAGATCGAGTGCCGACGGCGTCTGCCAGGCGCCGATGGTCAGCACACCGCCGACCAGCAGCGTGCCGATGGTCTGCCATGTCACCAGATTGGTGTCGCTGGTGCCACGCAGGCGGCGGTTGAGGATAATGGCGAAGGCGAAGGAGATGCTGCCTACCAGCGCAAAACCCGATGACAGCGAGAACGCCGCCGAGGACGGTTTCAGCATGATCAAAACGCCGCAGAAGCCGAGCAGGATCGCCATCCAGCGGCGCCAGCCGACCTTTTCGCCAAGCAAGAGGTGCGAGAGTGCCGCAACGTAGATCGGCCCGGCCATGTAGAAACTCATCACATCGGCAAGCGGCAGATAGACCACGGCGGCATAGAAGAGCGCGGTGTCGAGCGTGGTCATCACCACCCGCAGCAGCTGCAGCTCCAGACGTTCCATGCGAAACAGCTTGGCCGGCCCCTGATTGGCGATCATCGGGCCGAGCACGAAGAAGGCGCCGATAGAGCGGATCAGCACCACCTGGCCGACGGAGAAGCTGGCGACCAGCCACTTGCCCATGGCGTCGTTCAGTGCAAACAGGAAGTCGCCGGCCAGCATCAGCAGAATGCCGGCCAGAAGCACATTCCTGATCGTCGAATTCTGCGCCACGGGCTGCGTCATGCCGATCCCGATTCCTCCCTAGTAAGCCGCGTCGTAGACGGAAGCGGCGGCTTTGACGAGGAGAAATCCGGAAATCGGCAAGGCCAGCCTCGGGAATCGGCTGGGTCTGCGCGATTCAGTTCCCTTTTGGCTGCGGCCTGAGAATAATGGGCCGATAGATCACCGGCCTGTCCCAAGGGTCGAAAGCCGGGGAGCGTCTGAGCTCCGCACGCCGCTCCAGATCGATGCGCTGCAGACACTCGGCAAAGGCGTCATTCTTCTTGACGAAGCCGTAGGACCGGCATTTCGCTTCGTCGGCGGCGCGGCGATCCTCTGCCGTTACCGTCATGCAGCCGGCGCAAAGCGCCGACAACGCCACCGCCATCACAGTCTTGCGCCACATGGAATCCTCCTCGGAACAAAGTGGAGGCTTAATGTAAACTTATTTCGCGACGAGCGAAGCTTTGAGCTTTGATGCAGATGTGGCGTCCTATTGGGCCTGATGCGAATGGTGCCGTCGGTTCACAAGTACCGGCCTTCCGTCGATGGACAGCCTGGTTTCCTGCTTCGTCCGCTCCGCCACCACCTTGCCCCTGGCGATGACGCACAGGCGCTCGGCGCGCAAGCGCAGGGCTTCGACCGGATTGCCGGCATCGAGGACGACAAGGCTGGCGCGCTTGCCGACCGCCAGGCCGAGATGATCGAGGCCCATGATCGCGGCATTGACGTTGGTGACCATGTCGAAGCAGCGCGCCATCTCGGCCGGGCTCGACATCTGAGCGACGTGCAGGCCCATGAAGGCGACATCGAGCATGTCGGCGGTGCCCAGCGAATACCAGGGATCGAGCACGCAATCCTGGCCCCAGCCGACGCGAATGCCGAGCGCCAGCATTTCCTTGACCCGAGTCAGGCCCCGGCGCTTCGGGAAGGTGTCGTGGCGGCCCTGCAGCATGATGTTGATCAGCGGATTGGGAATGACCGAGACGCCGGCCTCGGCGATCAGCGGCAGCAGCTTCGAGACGTAGTAATTGTCCATCGAATGCATCGAGGTGAGATGCGAGCCGGCGACCTTGCCTTGCAGACCAAGGCGCTGCGTCTCATACGCAAGCTGTTCGATGTGACGCGACAGCGGATCATCGGTCTCGTCGCAATGCAGGTCGACCATCAGGCCGCGTCTGGCCGCGATCTCGCACAGCTCCGTTACCGAGCGCGTGCCGTCGGCCATGGTGCGCTCGAAATGCGGGATGCCGCCGACAATGTCGACGCCCATGTCGAGCGCGCGAATGGTGTTTTCACGCGCCGATGGAGCACGATAAAACCCGTCCTGCGGGAAGGCGACCAGTTGCAGGTCGATATAGGGGGCGACCGTCTTCTTGACCTCGAGCAGCGCCTCGACCGCCAGCAGCCTGTCATCGCAGACATCGACATGGGTACGGATTGCGAGCAGGCCCATCGACACCGCCCAGTCGCAATAGGCCAATGCGCGATCACGCACCGCCTCATGCGTCAAAAGCGGCTTCAACTCGCCCCACAGCGAAATGCCTTCGAGCAGCGTACCCGACGCGTTGATGCGCGGAATGCCGTAGGAGAGCGTCGCGTCCATGTGGAAATGCGGATCGACGAAGGGCGGCGAGACCAGGTTGCCGCGGGCGTCGACCTCGGTCCGCGCAGGACCCTGCAGGGTGGGCTCGATCGCCGTGATCGTCTCACCGTTGATGCCGATGTCGGCAACCCTGCCATCAGGCAGTGTGCCGCCGCGAACGATAAGGTCGAAAGCCATCTGTCGTCATCCCGTCAAAAGAATCATCTGATAGTGCCGAGGCTGAAAATCGCATCCCGTCGATGCCGCTTGCAACAGCGGTTTGTCCGCGGCGGCCGCGGATGGTTCCATCCGGCCGCAACTCCCTCTATAAGCCGCCTTCGTTGTCCCGATTTCAAGGATCCGCCGTTTGTTTCGTTTCTTCCGCTCGACGGAAAACCAGCGCCTCGTTGCGAGGTTGATCCGGGAATCCTTTTATCAGCACAGGTTTGGCTACGGCGCCGCCATCTTGTCGATGCTTGTGGTGGCCGCCACGACCGGCGCCAGCGCCTGGATTCTCAAAGAGATCACCGACGAATTCGTGGTCTTCAAGCGGATTGACCGCGTCAACCTGATTGCGGTGGGGGTCGCCACGATCTTCATTCTCAAGGGTCTCGCCAACTTCATCCAGGCCTATTTCATGAGCCGGGTCGGCAACGCCATCATCGCCGACCGCCAGCGCAAGATCTACGACCGCATCCTGGCGCAAGGCATCGAATTCTACCATTCGACCTCGTCGTCCGACCTGATCACACGCATGACCAACAATGCGCAGGCGGCGCGCAACGTGCTCGACCTCGTTGTCACGTCCTATGTGCGCGACCTGTTGTCGCTGGTTGTCCTGGTAGGGGTCATGGTCTGGCAGCAGCCAGCCCTGTCTATAATCTGCTTCGTCGTCGGCCCGTTGGCTATCTACGGGGTCAACCGCATCCTCAAACGTGTTCGCAAATTCGCCGCGATGGAGTTTCGCTCGGTCGGCCAGATCGTGCAGGTGATGCAGGAAACGGCAATCGGCGTGCGCGTCGTCAAATCGTTCAACCTCGAAGGCGCAATGCGCAACCGCATGTACAAGGCCGTGTCGGACGTCGAGAACCGGGCCAATAACATCGCGACGCTGGAGGCTGCGACAAGCCCGGTGATGGAGACGCTGGCCGGGCTGGCAATTGCCGGGGCCATCTTCGTCAGCGGCTTCCTGGTCTTGCAGGGCGGCCAGATGCCGGGAAACATCATGGCCTTCATCGGGGCGCTCCTGTTTGCCTATGAGCCGGCAAAGCGCCTTGCCCGCGTGCGCATATCGCTGGAAAGCGGTATTGTCGGCGTGCGCATGATGTTCGAGCTCGCCGACCAGCCGCTGACTCTGGTCGAGAAGCCCGACGCGAAGCCGCTTCTGGCCGGACCGGGCGAGATCCGGTTCGACGCCGTCGACTTCGCTTATCAAAACGGGCCGCCGGTGCTGGACAGGTTCGATCTGACGCTTGCGCCCGGCAAGATGACGGCGCTGGTCGGGCCTTCCGGCGGCGGCAAGTCGACGATTCTAAACCTGATCATGCGCATGTACGACCCGAAGAGCGGCAAGGTGCTGTTCGATGGTCAGGATATTTCCCATGCGACGCTCGCATCGCTGCGGGAAAAGATCGCCTATGTCAGCCAGGATACATTCCTGTTTGCCGGCACCATCATGCACAACATCCGGCTTGGGCGCGAGGGTGCGACCGACGAAGAGGTTATCGCCGCCGCCAAGGCGGCCAACGCCCATGACTTCATCAGCGCGCAGGCGAAAGGCTACGAGACGGATGTCGGCGAGAATGGCGGCCTGCTATCGGGCGGCCAACGCCAACGGATCTCGATCGCACGCGCCATGCTGCGCAATGCCGAGATCCTGCTGCTGGACGAAGCGACCAGCGCGCTTGATGCCGAATCGGAAGCGCTGTTCCGCGACGCGCTGCAGCAATTGACGGAAGGCCGCACGACGATCGTCATCGCGCACCGTCTGTCGACGGTGCACCAGGCAGACACGATCGTGGTGCTCGAAGCCGGCAAGGTGGTGGAAAGCGGCCCGCACAAGACCTTGCTCAAGCAGGGTGGGCTCTACCAGAAGCTTTATGAGTATCAGTTGATGCCGTGATGGTGTTCCGGTGTTGGAGCCAGCCCCCTCATCCGGCCCTTCGGGCCACCTTCCCCCCGAGGGGAGAAGAGATCGTCAGCGCCGGCGCCAGCCTCTTGTCCCCAGCGGGGAGAAGGTGGCCGCGTAGCGGCCGGATGAGGGGCCTGGGCGCAAACCTTATTCCGGCACAAACCTCACCGCGCCCTTGGCCGCGCTGGTCGCCATGGCGGCATAGGCTCGCAAGGCGGTCGTCACCTTGCGCTTGCGCTTTTCCTCGGGCTTCCAGGCCAGGGCGCCCTTGGCCTCCATCGCCGCCCGGCGGGCAGCGAGTTCCGCCTCATCGACAGCCAGGCGGATGCTGCGGTTCGGGATGTCGATCTCGATCGTATCGCCCTCCTGCACCAGCCCGATCAGCCCGCCTTCGGCGGCTTCCGGCGACGCATGGCCGATCGACAGGCCCGACGTGCCTCCCGAGAAGCGGCCGTCGGTGACCAGGGCGCAGGCCTTGCCGAGCCCTTTCGACTTCAGATAGCTGGTTGGATAAAGCATTTCCTGCATGCCTGGGCCGCCGCGCGGCCCTTCATAGCGGATGACGACCACATCGCCGGCCTTGATCTCGTTGGACAGGATCGCCTTGACGCTGGAATCCTGGCTTTCGAAGACGCGGGCCGGTCCGGTGAACTTCAGGATCGATTCATCGACGCCGGCGGTCTTCACGATGCAGCCGTCGAGAGCCAGATTGCCTTTCAGCACGGCGAGGCCGCCATCTTTGGAAAAGGGATGTTCGGTCGAGCGGATGACGCCTTTCTCGCGGTCGAGATCGAGTTCGTCCCAGCGGCGGTCCTGGCTGAAAGCGACCTGTGTCGGCACGCCGCCAGGGGCGGCGAGGAAGAAATCACGCACGCTCTGGCTGGTCGTGCGGGAAATATCCCAATGGTCGAGCGCTTCGCCCAGCGTTCGCGTGTGCACCGTCGGCAGGTCGCGGTTGAGCAGGCCGGCATTGTCGAGCTGGCCGAGGATGGCCATGATGCCGCCGGCGCGGTGCACGTCTTCCATGTGCACGTCGGACTTGGCCGGAGCAACCTTGCACAGCACCGGCACCTTGCGCGACAGCGCGTCGATGTCGTCCTGATCGAAATCGATTTCGCCCTCATGCGCGGCGGCGAGAATGTGCAGCACGGTGTTCGTCGAGCCGCCCATGGCGATGTCGAGCGTCATGGCGTTCTCGAACGCACCTTTGGAGGCGATGTTGCGTGGCAGCGCGGTTTCGTCGTCCTGCTCGTAATAGCGCTGGGCGAGATCGACGATCAGGTGGCCGGCCTCGACGAACAGCCGTTTGCGGTCGGCATGCGTCGCCAATGTCGAGCCGTTGCCGGGCAGCGACAGGCCAAGCGCCTCGGTCAGGCAGTTCATCGAATTGGCAGTGAACATGCCCGAGCAGGAGCCGCAGGTCGGGCAGGCCGAGCGCTCGATGACCTTGACGTCCTCGTCGGAGACCCTGTCGTCGGCGGCCGCCACCATGGCATCGACCAGGTCGAGCGCCTGCGTCTTGCCGGCGAGCACCACCTTGCCGGCTTCCATCGGACCGCCGGAAACGAAGACGGTAGGGATGTTGAGGCGCAATGATGCCATCAGCATGCCGGGCGTGATCTTGTCGCAATTGGAGATGCAGACCATGGCGTCGGCACAGTGAGCGTTGACCATGTATTCGACGGAATCGGCGATCAGCTCGCGCGACGGCAGCGAATAGAGCATGCCGTCATGGCCCATGGCGATGCCGTCGTCGACGGCGATGGTGTTGAATTCTTTGGCGACGCCGCCGGCCTTCTCGATCTCGCGCGCCACCAGTTGGCCGAGATCCTTCAGATGGACATGGCCCGGCACAAACTGGGTGAAGGAGTTGACCACCGCGATGATCGGCTTGCCGAAATCGCTGTCCTTCATGCCGGTGGCGCGCCAGAGGCCGCGAGCGCCGGCCATGTTGCGGCCATGGGTGGTGGTGCGGGAGCGATAGGCAGGCATGTTTTTTCCTTGGTGGCTGGCCACAGCCAGGCATGGCGCGGCGGAGCTGAATTCGGACCGCAGGCGTTATAGACGCGCAAGCCCGGTCTGGCCACAATTTTGCAATGCGCCAGATTCTCTCAAAAAAAATGCGTAGCGCTGTCGGATGGCGCACTGCATGCCCGTCCTTAGGCAGACGACATGGAAATGGCACCACGTTCGGAGTCAGCCGTTTCGCCGTAACGCAACCAAAACAACCCGAGGAGCACGACATGCAAAAGATCACCACCTGCCTGTGGTTCGACGGCCAGGCCGAAGAGGCCATGAATTTCTACGTCTCCATCTTCAAGAATTCGAAGGTGCTGAGCGTAATGCGCTGGCCCGAAGGCCACGCCGATGAAGGCAAGGTGCTGGTGACCACGTTCGAACTCGACGGGGTGCAATTCCAGGCGCTCAATGGTGGACCGCAGTTCAAGCACACCGAGGCGATGTCGCAGTCGATCGACTGCAAGACGCAGGAAGAGGTGGATTACTTCTGGGACAAGCTCATCGAAGGTGGCGGCCAACCGTCGCAATGCAGCTGGCTGAAGGATAAATTCGGCGTCTCCTGGCAGGTCGTGCCGGAGCAGCTGCCGCGCCTGCTTCTGGATCCGGACCGGGCCAAGGCCGGCCGCGTGATGTCGGCGATGATGCAGATGAGCAAGATCGACATCGCCAGGATCGAGGAAGCGGCGAGAGGATAGTCGAGGGTCGGCGCTGCCCCTCATCCGCCCTTCGGGCACCTTCTCCCCGTGAACGGGGAGAAGGGAAAACTGGCGCCTACGCCGCCTTGTCGCGGACCTGATAATCCTTGATCGTGGCAAACGTGATCGCCTTCCAGCGTTCCGCTTCGTAGTTCAGCGAGAAAGCGTGCTGGGCGAGGAACACCGGATCATTGTCGAGGTCGCGGGCGATGTCACCGCGATGCGCCTCGATGAAGCGAAGCGTCTCGGCCTTGTCGTCGGCGGAGATCCAGCGGCACACGGAAAAGCGCGACATCTCGAATTCGACCGGCAGCGTGTATTCGAAGTTCAGCCGTTCCTTCAGCACGTCGAGCTGCAGCGCGCCGACGACGCCGACGATGGCCGGCGAGCCATCCTCCGGCGAAAACAGCTGCACGACGCCCTCCTCTGCCATCTGGTGCAGCGCTTCCTTGAGTTTTTTCGCCTTCATCGCGTCGCCGAGGCGCACACGACGCAGGATTTCCGGGGCGAAATTCGGAACGCCGCGGAACAGTATCTCCTCGCCTTCGGTCAGCGTGTCGCCGATGCGCAGCGTGCCATGGTTGGGGATGCCGACGACATCACCGGCAAAGGCCTCGTCAGCGGTGACGCGGGTGCGGGCAAAGAAGAACTGCGGCGCCGACAACGACATCGGTTTTCCCGTGCGCACCAGCTTGGCTTTCATGCCGCGCTCGAGCTTGCCGGAGCAGACGCGGACGAAGGCGATGCGGTCGCGATGGTTGGGATCCATGTTGGCCTGGATCTTGAAGACGAACGACGTCATCTTCTCCTCGGTCGCCTCGACCTTGCGGGTGTCGGCCTCCTGCGCGCGCGGCGGCGGTCCAAAAGCACCGAGCGCCTCGATCAGGTCGCGGACGCCATAATTGCGCAGCGCCGAACCGAAATAGACCGGCGTCAGATGGCCCTCGCGGAAGGCTTCTATATCAAGGGGTCTGCACGCTTCTCGCGCGAGCTCCAGTTCCTCGATGAAGGCTTCGCGCTCGTTTTCCGGCAGCAGGCCGGCAACGCGGTTGGAATCGGGACCGTTGACCGGCGTGCGTTCTTTCTCCGCGTCGCCCCTGCGCACGGCATTCAGCGCCAGATGATAGGTGCCGGCAAAATTCTTGCCGCGGCCGATCGGCCAGGTGACGGGGGCAGTATCCAGCGCCAGCTTCTGTTCGATCTCGTCCAAAATCTCGAACGGATCGCGGCTTTCGCGGTCCATCTTGTTGATGAAGGTGATGATCGGAATGTCGCGCAGCCGGCAGACTTCGAACAGTTTCAGTGTGCGCGGCTCGATGCCCTTGGCGGCATCGATGACCATGACCGCCGAGTCGACCGCCGACAGCGTGCGGTAGGTGTCGTCGGCGAAATCCTCGTGGCCGGGCGTGTCGAGCAGGTTGAAGACATTGTCCTCATACTCGAAGGTCATCACCGAGGTGACGACCGAGATGCCGCGCTCGCGCTCGATCTTCATCCAGTCGGACCGCGTCTGGATCTTGTCCTTCTTGGCCTTGACCTCGCCGGCGAGCTGGATGGCGCCGCCGAACAGCAGCAGCTTTTCGGTGAGCGTCGTCTTGCCGGCGTCCGGGTGCGCGATGATCGCGAAGGTGCGGCGGCGTGCCACTTCTTCTTCTATTGCTTCGGGCATTCTCTGGGATTTCCGTGTGACAGGCCGGGCTTCTAGCAGCGCAGTGCCGGCCTGTCGACCGGTCCGGCGGCTCGGGCGCTGCTGATCGCCGCCTCACCGTCAGAGCATACAGCTCAGTCGTGCTGTGGCTCCGGCCAGTGCATTGCCGCATATTTTACGCTGCGCGATGTTGGCAAGCGGCTGCCGGGATGGCACTGGATGAACATCCCTCCGGATGACGAGGAAGAGGAGCAAGCATGACTGCGGCGAAACAAGTAATCGTCATCGGCGCCGGCATCATCGGTGCCTCCACCGCCTGGCATCTGAGCAGAGCGGGTGCGCAAGTGACGGTGATTGCCGACAGTGCTGCCGGTGGGGTGGCGACGCCAAATTCGTTCGCCTGGATCAACGCCAGCTGGGGCAATCCGGAGCCCTATTTCCGGCTGCGCACCCGCGCCATGGCCGAATGGTCGCGGCTGGCGCAGGACCTGCCCGACCTGCCGCTTATCTGGTGCGGCGGCCTGTGCTGGGACTTACCGGCGGCCGACATGGAAACCTACGCCACGGAACATTCCGCCTGGGGCTATGGCATCAGCCAAGTCGACCGCGCCGGTGCAGCGCGCATCGAACCTAATCTCACCGAGCTTCCGGATTTTGCCCTGCATGTTGCCGAAGAAGGTGTCGCAGAGCCCGTGGCCGCCGTCCGTGCCCTATTGGCAGACGCGAAGCGACATGGCGCGAAGACCATCTCCAGCACGGTGACGGCCCTGGTCCAGACCGGCGGCAGGATCACCGGTGTCGACACATCGCATGGCCTGATTGCATCGGACGAGGTGGTGGTCGCGGCCGGCGTTGGCTCGCCGGAGATCGCCGCGACCGCCGGGATCAACCTGCCGATCGAAACGCCGCCCGGCCTGATCGTCCATTCGCGACCGCACGAAAAGCTGCTCAACGGGCTGGTGCTGGCCGAGCGGCTGCACATGCGCCAGACGGCGGAAGGCCGCATCATCGCCGGCTCGGATTTTGGCGGAGCCGATCCGGGCATGGATGCCGAAGCCACCGCCCACGCCCTGTTTGCGGCCATGAAGGCCATGCTGCGCGACAGCGATGGGTTGGAACTCGATTTCCACACGGTCGGCTACCGGCCGACGCCGATCGACGGCTTTCCGATCATTGGCCGCGCCGAGGGCTTGGACGGTGTCTATGTCGCCGTCATGCATTCCGGCATCACGTTGGCGCCGGCCATCGGCCTGTTCGCCGCTCGGGAAATCCTCGACGGCGAGCGCGACCCCTTACTTGCCCCTTATGGATTGTCGCGTTTCGCTCAATAGGCGGGCGGACGCCGAAAGCCGCCGGTCAGTGGTTCGATTGCCCTGGCGATGCCGAGCAGCTGTGACTCCGACCAGCGTTTGCCGACCAGTTGCAAGCCGATCGGCAAGCCCTCGCTGCCCTGTCCGCATGGGATGGAAAGCGCCGGATGGCCGCTGTAGTTGAAGACGGCGCCATAGGCCGGCAGCATCCAGTAGCTCTGCTCCTTGCCGTCGACCGTGATCGGCGTGCCCGGCTCGCAATGCGGGAAGGCGGAAGTCATGGCGACCGGGCAGAGCAGCGCGTCATGGTTTTCGAAAAACCGGTCCCAGGCGAGAATGGACCTGTCGCGGCGGGCGAGTGCCTCGAACCAATGCGAGACCGGTGTCGGGTTCTCCGGCGACTCCGGCTGGGCGGCCTCCAGCATCATGCCGATCAGCGCGCCGCCCTGCTCCAGATCGTGGTGCAGATCGAGTTTCGGCAGTTTTGCCTCCTCAACGAGGGCACCGGCCGATTGCAGCTGCCTTGCGAGGTTTTCGACCGCGGCGCTGATGTCGCCGGCCACCGGAAAGCCGGGAAAGGACGGCGCGAAGGCGATGCGCAATGTCCTAGGGTCGAGCTTCGGCATATCCTGGACCGGCACCGGAGCAAGATCGGTGTCGCTTCCATCCGGGCCGGCGATGATTTGATAAATCAGCGCCAAATCTTGCACGCTGCGCGCCAACGGCCCGAGGCAGGACATCAGCCGCACGCTGCGCGCGGCACCGCCGGGATCGGGGAAGGCACCGGCCAGCGAGACACGATGCTCCGTCGGCTTCAAGCCATAAACACCGCAAAAGGCGGCCGGCAGCCGGATCGAATCCTGCATGTCTGTGCCCACGTCGAACGGCGTCATCCCCAAGCAAATTGCCGCTGCCGCGCCTCCGCTGGAGCCTCCCGCCGTGCGCTGGAGATTCCATGGATTGTTGGTGCGGCCGAACAGCGGGTTGTTCGATTGCCAGTCCGAAAGCATGGCCGCGACATTGGTCTTGGCCATCAGCACGCCGCCGGCCGCTTTCAGTCTGATGACGACCGGGCTGTCCTGCTTGGCGACATAGTCGGCAAAGGGCGGGAAGCCGACCGTGGTCCTTATGCCTGACGTTTCGTGCATGTCTTTCAGCGTGAACGGCACGCCATGCAGAGGTCCGGGTGCGGCGCCGCGCGCCTGGGCAGCGTCCGCCTTCTTGGCACGCTCGCGGGCGCCTTCCCTGTCGAGCGAGATGACGGCATTCACCGCATGGTTGTGCGCATCGATTTGCGCCAGATAGGCGTCGAGTGCTTCCACGGCGGAGATTTTGCGCTTGGCGATGGCTGCAGCGAGATCGACGGTTGAGGAGAAGACGATGTCCATCAGGAATGCTCCGGCTTGGCCGCGCGTGCCTGACCAATTGGCGGAACGCGGCGCGATTTCAAGCGGAGTTGAGCATTCGGTATTCGCTAGTGCTTGATCGAAGTTGTGCTGCCGATGTCGGCACTCTACGGCGCCCCCCTCTGGCCTGCCGGCCATCTCCCCCTCAAGTGGGGAGATTGGATAGCGTCACGGCTTTCGCCAATCTTCAACGTTGCAAGAACGCGCGGTCGGCGAAGCTGCCAATCTCCCCACTTGAGGGGGAGATGTCCGGCAGGACAGAGGGGGCGCTGGCCCGCGACTTTGCAGCATTTGCGATCCGGCGAAGAAACTTACCCGACCAGCGCCAGCTTTGCCGCCGCTGGAGCAAACGGGCGAATGCTGATGCCGTCCCGCGTCATCGTGACAAAACTCGATGGCGGGATCGCTTGCCAGTCGCCGCCCTCGCGGTCGAACGGCTCGGACACGATGCAGCGGCCGCCGCCCTTGCGCAAGACGGAGGTGTAGAGCGTCGGCGCGTGGGCGTCGGTGGCATAGCGCACCGCATGCAGCGCCTGTCCATCCGAGAAGGCGGCGGTGAGCTTCAGCGCTGGTTCGAGGCCGGCGCGGCGCGAGGCTTCGAGCACGCGGCTAGTGGCGCGGGACACCGCGCCTTGCGGATCGCCGGCCAACCCTTCGTCGATCATCAGCAGGAAAAAGAGTTCGGAATCGGTGGTGCCTTCGCGCTGGTCGAAGACGGCGTCTGACAGCGAATTCTCCAGCGCGCGGCGGATCTTCTCGAAGCCGCCGATCTGGCCGTTGTGCATGAACGACCAGGCGCCGGAGATGAACGGATGGCAATTCATGCGGCTGGTGGCGCCGCCGGTGGACGCCCGTACATGGGCGAGGAACAGGCCGGATTTGATCTGCCGGCACAGGCTTTTCAGATTGGGATCGGACCAGGCCGGCAGGATATCGCGATAGAGACCCGGCTCTGGGCGGTCGCCATACCAGGCAAGGCCGAAGCCGTCGCCATTGGTCGGCGATTTCGCTTCCTGGGCGCAATGGCTCTGGGCGATCAGCGAGTGACAGGGCGCCGTGAGGATGTCTTCGAGAAAGACCGCTTCACCGAGATAGGCCGCCCACCGGCACATCGCTTCTGTCGTCCTCTAGGCGCGATCCATAAGAGCCGCAGGCTCCTTGATCGCGTGTGTGCCTCTGTTGTGCGTCCGCTCGTAAAGCTCGCGAACGATTCGGCTGGCGGTAGTTTCAAACAGAAATGGCAAGAAAGCATGAACGAGCGCAGCACAAGCCGCCATCAACAGGCGCGACGAAAACCAGGCGGCAAAAGCCATATGACTGAGATAGGTTTCGCCGACCTTGGCCGGATGAGAGGTGAAAATCCTTGCGACCGACATGCTGGTTCCCCTTCAGCGCTTCAAGTTCCTGATATGAGTATCCTGACACGCTTCGCCGGTTCATCGGTCTCAAAATGTCCTTGTATTTCGGTGATCCTTGGGACAAACATCCCACATGACGCTGGAAATTGACGAAATCGACCGGAAATTGCTCACTGAGCTGCAACGCGACGGCACGCTGTCGGTCGACCAGCTGTCGGAACGGGTGGCGCTGTCGCGCAATGCCTGCTGGCGCCGGGTGAGGCGGCTGGAAGAGGCTGGTGTCATCACCGGCAGGGTGGCGCTGGTCGATGCCGAAAAGCTCGGGCTTGGCCTTTCCGTCTTCATCCTGATCCGCACGTCCAACCACGATCCGGAGTGGCTGCAGAAGTTCCGGGCGGCGGTGACCGGCTTTCCCGAGATCATCGGCGTCTACCGCATGTCCGGCGACCTCGATTATGTCTTGCGCGCCCGCGTCGCCGACGTGAAGGCCTATGATCGGCTCTATCAGCGGCTGATTGCCAAGGTGGCGCTGTCGGACGTTTCCGCGTCGTTCGTGATGGAGGAAATCAAGGAAACGACCGTCGTTCCGATGGAACTGCGTTAGGGGCAGCGCATGTGGGATTGGGTAGTGTCTCGGTATGAACTGGGCGCTTCTGGTCTTTAGGTCCGGTGGGCCTCGTGTAGCCTTAGCAATTCTGACTTGGCATCCACCAAAACCTGTTTCCAATGAGCGATATCGTCCGGCGTCGCTGGTTCTGGCAAAGCGTTTGCTGCATAGGCCTTCAACATGGCCTCAGCGAGACGCTTGCTAGACTCTGCAGTGCTTCTCAATAGGGCTAAGATGTCGGGTTGGTCATCGGCCTGATTATCCATGCGGCCAACATATCGAAATTCGAACAGTTAGGCGACAAACTACCGGACCGGCCATCGTGCCGCCCAAAAGAAAGCCGTTGATAGAATTACAGTCGAGTTGACCGAATCGCCGTTCGCGCCGATAGGATCGATTTTATGCGCGCAGCCCTTCAAACTTCCTCCGTCATCGGTCCGACCGTCGGCTTCGTCAGGTTGCCGCATGCTGAAGGACTTCCCCTTCCCGCCTATGAAAGCACTGGTGCCGCCGGCATGGATCTGCGCGCCGCTGTGCCGGACGACCGGCCGCTGCTGATCCTTCCGGGAAAGCGCGCTCTGGTGCCGACCGGGCTGATCCTGGAAATTCCGGAAGGCATGGAGGGCCAGGTGCGGCCCCGCTCCGGACTTGCTTTCAAGCACGGCCTGACCGTCCTCAACACGCCCGGCACCATCGATAGCGACTATCGCGGCGAGGTGAAGGTGCTGCTGATCAATCTCGGCGATGAAGACTTTGCCGTGACGCGCGGCATGCGCGTCGCCCAGATCATCTTCGCTGCGGTGGCCCAGGCGACCGTGGAAGAGCGCAGTCTGGCCGGTGGTACGGCGCGTGGCGCGGGCGGGTTCGGATCGACCGGCACCGCCTGATGCCTGAACTGCCTAAGCTTGTCATCTTCGACTGCGACGGGATCCTGGTCGATACAGAGAATTTGGCCAATCGGCGTCTCGCCGAATGGCTGACTGCTGCCGGCTATCCGACAAGCTTCGAATATTGCCGCAAGAATTTCTCCGGCCGCAGCATGGCGTCGGTGCAGAAAGAGATCGAAGAAGAGACCAGCGTCAGGCTCGGCGCCGGTTTCGTCGATCGCTGGAACGCCGGCCTGCCGGACCTGTTTGCCCACGGCGTCGAAGCGATCCCCTACGTCCGCGAGTTCGTCGAAGCCGTGCGTTCAGCCGGTATCGCCTATTGCGTCGCCACCTCGGCCCGGGTGTCGAAGATGCACATCACGCTTGGCCAGACCGGGCTGCTGCCGCTGTTCGAACACGCGATGTTTTCCTCGACCATGGTCAGCCGTGGCAAGCCGTTCCCGGACCTGTTCCTGCATGCGGCCAAGACCATGGGCTTCGCGCCTGCCGACTGCATCGTCATCGAGGACAGCGTCGCCGGCACGCAGGCCGGGATCGCCGCCGGCATGCGGGTGTTTTCCTACCATGCCGATCCCTATTCCGACCGCGCCGGCCTGATCCAGGCCGGCGGCATCCTGTTCGACGACATGCGCGAGCTGGCCGGGCTGGTGCCGATCCACTGACCTGATCTTCAGCCTGCAGCTGTACGCCTCGATTGTCCGTGCTAGCTTGGCGCCGCCAACTCGAGGCCACGCATGAACCCCAGCCTGCTCCGCCTCATCCTCGCCTTGATGCTGGCGCCGTTTCTATGGACCGCGGCCGGCGCGCAAGCCATCAGCTTTCCGGAGCTCGGCAGCGCTCTGCCCGGCCGCACGGATGTCACCTATCTCGACCTCGCGAGGATGGTCATTCCGGATCTCGCTGCGGACAAGGACGGCTTCTATAGGGGTGGGTTGCCGATCGAGATGCGTCATATCGAGGGACCGGACAGCGGCGGTTCGCCGCCCGAGACTTCGGGCTTTTCCAATGCCGCGGTGCTCGCCATCAAGGCCGGCGGCAAGGATCGGCTGACCATGCTGTTCGACCTTGGCGATTCTCCCGACAGCGCCGAAGGCTATGCGGTGCTGGCGCTCTACGACATCACGGCCAAGCCAAAGCTGCTCGACGCCGTCAATGTCGCGCTCGACCGCGGCACCTATTTCCACGAGCCGGGCAGACTTTCGGTCAGCGCCAACGATGACGTCCTCATCACCATGAGCGCGCATTTCAATTCGAGCCAGAACTATGTGATCACGCCGCTGATCATGATCCGCGACGACAAGTTCGAACCGATCGACATGATCTATACGTTCGACGAAAACCTGTGCGCCTACAGCCGCAAGCAGGACGTGACTTTGCAGACCGTAGGCGACGGCCAGCCTTATGCCGCCATCAAGGTGACCGTGACCGACTCTACTGTGCTGAACGGCGAAAGCTGTGACGACACTCCGCCCAGACCAGAGTCCCACGAGATTTCCGTCACCTATCACTGGGACAAGAAGACATCGCGCTACACCAAGGATTCCGACGCGCTGGACAAATTGGCAGGAGAGAACGCCAATCGCTTCTGAACCAACCGCATTCGTTTGCCCGGTCAAATCGGGCAGGATAAAATCCGCTTAGCCACACCGCACATGATGGGGGAACTACCATGGACAAGGGCAAGATCTTTCGCGACCTGCATGCCTCGACCTTCGTCATGCCCAATCCCTGGGATATTGGCACGACGAAGCTGCTGGCCTCGTTCGGTTTCACGGCGCTGGCGACGACCAGCGCCGGCTTTGCTTTTTCACGCGGCCTGCCGGATGGCGCCGTGACCTTCGACCAGATGATCCACCATTGCCGCGAGGTGACGGCGGCGACCAGCCTGCCTGTCTCCGCCGACCTCGAGAAAGGCAAGGGCGACAGCGCCGAGCAGGCCGCCGAAACCGTCTTCGCGGCCGAAGCGGCCGGCCTTGCCGGATGCTCGATCGAGGACCACACCGGCGATCCGGACAAGCCGATCTATGATTTCGCGCACGCCGTCGAGCGCGTTGCGGCGGCGGCGGAGGCGGCGCGGGCGCTGAAGCGCGATTTCGTCTTCACCGCGCGGGCGGAGAATTTCCTGTGGGGCAAGTCCGACCTCGACGACACCATCAAGCGGCTGCAGGCCTTCGAGAAGGCCGGCGCCGACGTGCTCTATGCGCCCGGCATCGGCGACGTCGAGATGATCCGCACGCTCTGCTCGGCGGTCAACAAGCCGGTCAATGTCATGGCAAAGCCTGGCTTCACCATCGCCGACCTCGCCATGGCCGGCGTCAAGCGCATCTCGCTCGGGCCGTGGCTGACCAATTTCGCCTATGGCATGCTGGAAACGGCGGCGCGCGAGATCCAGCAGGACGGCACCTTCGGCTTCACCCGCGCCGCCATGCCGTTCGGCAAATTGCAAGCCCTCTTCGGCAAGTCTTCAGCTTGAACGGGGCCCATCGCATGACGCTTACCGTCGTCGATATGCATACCGGCGGCGAGCCGCTCAGGATCGTCACCGGCGGCTATCCCAGTGTCCCCAAGGGCACGATCCTGGAAAAGCGCGCCTATGTGCGCGACCATCTCGATCATCTCAGGAAGATCCTGATGTTCGAGCCGCGCGGCCATTACGACATGTATGGCGCCCTGCTGGTCGAACCCGACCTGCCCGGCGCCGACCTCGCCGTGCTGTTCATGCACAATGAGGGCTATTCGACGATGTGCGGCCACGCCATCGTCGCGCTCGGCCGCTACGCCGTAGATGAAGGATTGGTGGCGAAACAGGAACCAATCACGACAGTCAATATCGAGGCGCCGTGCGGGCTGGTCGTCGCCTCGGTCGAGGTCAGGGACGGCAAGGCCGGTGCGGTGTCGTTCGAAAGCGTGCCGGCGTTCCTGTTCGCCGGCGGGCAGACGATAGAGCTGGCGGGCCACGGCACGATCGGCTTCGACGTCGCCTATGGCGGCGCTTTCTACGCGCTGGCCGATTGTCACCAATTCGGGCTCGAATTCGGCAAAAGCCGGGTGCGCGATTTCGTCGATGCGGCAACCGCGCTGACGGACAGGCTCAAGGCCGAATTTCCGCTGTCGCATCCCGACCACGGCGACCTTGCCTTCCTCTACGGCACCATCCTGACCGATGGCCGCGATGCTTTTTCCGATGGGGTGACCAAGAACATCTGCGTCTTCGCCGAGGCGGAGGTCGACCGCTCGCCGACCGGGTCCGGCGTCACCGCAAGGCTGGCGGCCATGCATGCCAAGGGCGAGATCGCGATCGGGCAGACGCGTATGTTCGAAAGCATTGCCGGCT
Source organism: Mesorhizobium sp. WSM4808 (assembly GCF_055811675.1). NCBI lineage: Bacteria > Pseudomonadati > Pseudomonadota > Alphaproteobacteria > Hyphomicrobiales > Phyllobacteriaceae > Mesorhizobium > Mesorhizobium sp. WSM4808. The sequence continues at coordinate 168,114 of NZ_JBVVQX010000004.1, read as the reverse complement.
CGCGTTTTTCGGGAGCCGTGGTGCGGACGGCGAAGGCTGGCCCGCACGGGGCGATCATCGCCCGCGTCGGCGGCCGCGCCTATTATAGTGGCAGGACGGAGTTTATCGTCGAAGCGGACGACGAGCTCGGACGCGGATTCCTGTTGCGCTGAAGAAAATGCTCAGCGGCGCGAGGAGCGAGCCACTTCCCGCACCGAGATCGCCTTGTGCAGATGCACCATCACGGCGGCGGCGAAGAGCGGCGTCAGCAGGTTGAGCAACGGCACGGCGAGGAAAGCCGCGATGAGCAGCCCGGCGAGAAACACCGTGCCGGCATAGTGCCTGCGCAAGGCCCTGGCCTCTTCTTCCCCGCGAAAGCGCATGGCAGCGAATTCGAAGAACTCGCGCCCGAGCAGATAGCCGTTGACGATAAAGAAGGCGGCTATGTTGACGCCCGGCACCAGCAGAAGCAGCAGGGCGACGATGTTGCCGAGAATGACGACGGCGAGGAATCGCGCCGACAGCACCAGCGAGCGCAGCGCCGGCATGGCGCGACCGGTCGGATCGCCGGGATAGTCGGTGCGCTCGACCACTTCGGCGATATCGTCGAGGAACAGGCCGGCGACAACAGCCGTCACCGGCGCGATGAGCAATGCCATGCCGAAGGCAAGCGCTATCGCGGCGATGATGCCACCCAGCCAGCCGGCCCAGGACGGTATGCCGGGCAACAGCGTCTGCAGCCACGGCAGGGCGAGCCACTCGACGAGGCTGGTCAGGCCGAACCACAAGGCGACAAGCGCCAGCAGCGTCAGACCCAATGTCTTGAGGAACACGGCCCGAAAGGGAGGCGAGAGCAGCTCGAAGGCCGCAGTGCGGGCAGCGTCGAAAATCACCGTGCTTTACCCCCAGGTCACACCAGACACCGTCGAAAAGGCGGATACTTCCGAGATAAGCAGAGCACGGCATGAGCGCAAGCAGGCCGGTTCTTTTGCTTTGACGCAGTCCCCAAGGGGAGAGCGCTATGCGCTTTTCCCGGGAAAACCGCTTCGAACTTGTCCTGGAATTGCTCTACCGCGCAAATGCTGGCTTTCGAACCGGAATGGTCATGGCGGCGACCCCAGCCACGACAAACCCCATGCCCAGCCATGCCGTCGAGCCTAGGCTTTCGCCGAGGAAAAGGGCGCCGATGCCGACGCCGATCGGCACCCGCAGATAGGCCTGCGAGGTGGTGCCGACCGAACCCAACGTGTGGATGAGGCGGAAATAGATGACGAAGGCCAATGCGGTGGAAAACACCGACAGGCCGAGCAGGGCCAGAATCGATGCGGCCGAAGGCGCCAGCGTCCACGGCTGGTCGAACACCAGACTGAGGGGCACGAGGATGACGGCGCCGCACAGCATCGAACCGGCGGCAGGCAGCATCGGATCGAGACCCTTGAAGCCGCGGCCGAAAATGGCGGCCCCGGCATAGCAGATTGTTGCCGCTACGATGGCCAACTGCGCCCACAACTCGTGACCGAGACCACCCAGTGCCTGCGTGCCTATGATGAGACAGATGCCGGCAATGCCGGCGCCGACGCCAATCAGCTTCCGCACCGTGACCGGCTCGTGGCGGGTGATGAGCGCTGTCAAGAGGAAGGTGAAGATCGGCGAGGTCGCGTTCAGGATGGTGGCGAGGCCGGCATCGACCGAACGTTCCGCCGCGGCGATCAGGGTGAACGGGATGACGCTGTTGAGGCAGGCCTGGAAGGCGAAGCGGCGCCAGCTTGCCGCATCGCCCGGCATGGCGAGCCCGCGCCAGCGGAGTATGGCAAACAGGATACCACCGGCAATCAGGGTGCGGGCGGCAATGAAGGTGACCGGCGGGATGGTTTCGACGCCGATCTTGATGAAGGTGTAGGAGGCGCCCCAGAGCACCGCCAGCACGACGAGCAGCGCAAGGTCGGTGGTCATGTCGTTCTTTGCAGGCTCGTTCTTTGTCGGCATGGCTCGCCTTCAAACGGGATCGGGTGAGCCAGGCTTGTAGGCGGTCCGGCGATGAAATGCTTCGGCCACGGTCGAATTGTCATAGCGCCTCGCGGCTGATGCGCCTTTTGCCTGTTCCGCCAAAGTTGCGTGTCACGCCCTAGGCAAACCGGTTTCAAATCGCTAGACCCGCGCCGGACCGGCGTGGCAAGAAGCCGGCTCGGGTTTTGGCGGAGATTTTGATGCCGGATTATGACGTGCTTTGCATCGGCAATGCCATTGTCGACATCATCGCCCAGTGCGACGAGGAATTCCTCGAGACCAACGGCATCATCAAGGGCGCGATGAACCTCATCGACACACAACGCGCCGAACTGCTCTACAGCCGCATGGGCCCGGCGATCGAGGCCTCCGGCGGCAGCGCCGGCAACACGGCGGCCGGCGTCGCCAGCTTCGGCGGCCGCGCCGCCTTCTTCGGCAAGGTCTCCAACGATGCGCTCGGCGAAATCTACGCGCACGACATCCATGCGCAGGGCGTCGCCTTCGACACCATACCGCTCAAGGGTGAGCCGCCGACGGCGCGCTCGATGATCTTCGTCACGCCCGACGGCGAGCGCTCGATGAACACCTATCTCGGCGCCTGCGTCGAGCTTGGCCCTGAGGATGTCGAAGCCGACAAGGCGTCTGGCGCCAAGGTCACCTATTTCGAAGGCTATCTGTGGGACCCGCCGCGCGCCAAGGAGGCAATCCGCCAGACGGCGAAGCTGGCGCACGCAGCAGGCCGAGAAGTGTCGATGACGCTATCGGATTCGTTCTGCGTCGACCGCTACCGCGACGAATTCCTTGAGCTGATGCGTTCGGGCACGGTCGACATCGTCTTTGCCAACAGCCACGAGATCAAGTCGCTCTACCAGACGTCGTCGTTCGACGAGGCGCTGGCCCAGATCCGCAAGGATTGCCGGATCGCCGCCGTGACCCGCTCGGAAAAAGGCTCGGTGATCGTGCGCGGCGACGAGACCGTGGTCATCAAGGCGACCGCCATCAAGGAACTGGTCGACACGACGGGCGCCGGCGATCTCTATGCCGCCGGCTTCCTGCATGGCTACACGCAAGGCCGCGACCTGCAGACTTGCGGCGACCTTGGCTCACTGGCGGCCGGATTGGTGATCCAGCAGATCGGCCCCAGGCCACGGCAGAATCTGCGCCGCGAGGCTGAGCAGGCGGGGTTGCTGTAGAGAAAGCTCTTCCCTTCTCCCCCTGTGGGAGAAGGTGTCGCCGAAGGCGACGGATGAGGGGTGCTCCAGCTTGGCACTGACGGTACTCCGTCCAACACCCCTCAACCGTCTTGGCGCTGCGCGCCAATCCACCTTCTCCCACAGGGGGAGAAGGGAAGGCCGCCTCCGCTTCTCACCGTCGCGCGGCTGTCACACATCGCACCTACACGCAATCGAGGCGCCTCGCGACTGACATTTCGGGCGCCAACAGCCAGTTGGGGTGTCAAGAAATGCAAGACAGCAAGCTGTCGGGCCGCTGTATCTGTTGCCGCCGCGATTTCCGCTTTCCGCTCTAGAAGTCCAACAACCGGCCGCATCCGTGGGAGGAGCGTGCGGCCCGGAAGACAGATGCATGAACAGATTTCAGACAACCGCCGTCAAGCAGGACGACTTCGCCGAGATGGTCGCGGAGGACGTCGAACGCGCGCTTGCCCACTATGACGAGGCCATCAACAGGCCAACCATGGTCTCGGTCGGCAAGATCGCCGGCAGCATAGCATCCGCCGTCACCTTGCTGTCGCCGAAGCACCAGCGCGCTATCGACGCTATCCATGCCGACCTTCCCGGCCTGGCCTCGAAATTCGTGCGCGCACTGGCGGCCGAGGCCGCGCGCCGCAGCGAAGCCGGCATTGCCGGCGCTACAAATCCACCGACGACCCTGTTGGCCGATGTCGAGCCCCCTTCGCTGCCAAAGTCCGACGACCTCGAATCGATGCTGATCGAGGACTGGGCGGGCCGCGTCGCCGGCTCGACCTACCTGGAAGAGAATTTACGTATCGCCCGCTCGACGCTGCATCGCTGGCAGCGGCGGGGCGACGTCATCGCCTTGCGCAAGGGCGGCCGCAAACATGTCTTCCCGCTGGCGCAGTTCGTCGACGGCAGGCCGGTGGCGGGCATCCGCGACGTGCTGTCCCTGATCAGCAATCCCAGACCTGGCGTGGCTGTGGCTGACGCGCCCCTCGGCGCAGCTCGATGGCCGCGTTCCCATCGACCTGCTCCGGCATGATCAGGTCGACGAGGTCGTCGAGGCCGCGCGCGTGTTCGCGCCGGGGTGAGGGAGTTATTGTTGCAGATAGTAGGATCGGTTAATGTCCTCCCGGGTCTGCGAACTATAGTTCGCAGACGGTAATAATACTGTTGCGCTACTCCAAGCGAAAAAGACCACGCATTAGACCCTTGAGTCTTCCACTTCCCAAGGAATCCTCTTCTGCAACCGGAACTGGCGCAATCTGTCCGATTGACTTACTGGGAAATCTCTTGACCTTCCCTCGTTTGTATTTGGAAACCATTTCCGATTTCCACTTCTCATAATTTCTTGTTTTAAGATTCCGTTTCGTCGATATTATCTGATTAAAATGCAAATCGAAATCACGTTCAAAAGCATTCGGAGAAGATACCAAATCGTGTATCAACATAGCGAGTGCTTCAAGCAGCGACAATTTGAACCGAACTGACAAAGCGTTCTCTTTTTTTAACGCTGCTATCATAGAGTTTGATATATCTGTCTCTTCCGAGTTCAGTGGCCTGCTCCACTGCCCGTGCGCCAGGGTATTTCGCATTTCAATTATAGGAGCCAAATCATTCTTAATAACGTCCGCAAGCGCACCATATCTCATTAGCGCAGTAGGCTTTAGCGTGTGCTCGGACAGATTTGCTTTCGGTACTCCGTAGCGCTTGCGGTATCCCAATTCGAGTGACGATTGCCACGACTCAATCTGTGAACGCTTGTCCGATATTTTCTTGCGGGCCGAGTCATCAAAACCAGAGGGCTCATATAGAAGCTTTTTTAAGCGGCACTCAGCCCAAGCTCCAGTGAGCAGCAAGAGGATTTTGATCAGCGTATCTGTTGACGGCTTATCTTCTCTGGCGAGGGCCGCACGTAGCTCTCGCTCAGTGTGAACGATGCCATCGTGCACAGCCTGCAAATTCAGAACGTGGGCTTTGTAGAGACCTGGTGCACTGAGGGCCATTAATTCAGAACTCCCGGCCACCAAAAGGCAATATCACTTGCCCTTTGGTGGCCGGGAATCGAACCCGACTAGACTCCTTGCGGCATGTTTCCATTACACCATCACCCAGACTCTTCGATCGCATAGCTTGCAATACTGGTCAAGTAATCATCAGCGAATAATTGACAGCAATACAGTTCTTGCCACAACGTCAAGTCCCCGCCGTATACGCCGCAATCGCCGCCATGTTGACGATATCGCTGTCCTTGGCGTTCAGCGACACGATCTGAACCGGCTTGTTCAGCCCCACCAGCAGCGGGCCGATCACGGTCGAGCCGCCGAGTTCCTGCAGCATCTTGGTCGAGATCGAGGCCGAGTGGAACGCCGGCATGATCAGCACATTGGCCGGGCCGGTCAGCCTTATGAACGGATATTGCGCCATGGCCCGCGCATTGAGCGCCACGTCGGCGGCCATTTCGCCGTCATATTCGAAATCGACGCGGCGCTTGTCGAGGATACGCACGGCTTCCTGGACGCGTTCGGAGCGCTCGCCCTGCGGATGGCCGAAGGTGGAATAGGCGAGCATGGCGAGCCTCGGCTCATAACCCATGCGGCGGGCGAAGCCCGCGGCCTCCTCGGCGATGTCGGCGATCTGCTCGGCATTCGGCATATCGTGCACGGCGGTGTCGGCGACCAGCACGGTCTTGCCTCGCGCCAGCACGATCGAGACGCCGATGACGCGGTGGCCGGGCTTGGCGTCGATGACGCGGCGGATGTCGTCGAGCGCGGTCGAATAGTTGCGGGTGACACCGGTGACGATGCCGTCGGCATCACCCAGCGCCACCATGCAGGCGGCGAAGTGGTTGCGGTCGTTGTTGATCAGGCGCTGGCAGTCGCGGAACAGGAAGCCTTTGCGCTGCATGCGCTCGTAGAGATAGTCGGTGTAGATGCCGTTGCGGCGCGACAGCCTGGCATTGATGATCTCGATGCCTTGCTTGTTGAGGTCGATGCCGGCGTGCTTGGCGTTTTCCTTGATGACGTCGTCGCGTCCGAGCAGGATGGCGGTGCCGAGCCGCTGGTTCACATAGGAGACGGCGGCACGCATGACCTGTTCCTCCTCGCCCTCGGCGAAGACGATGCGCTTGGGCTGGCGGCGCACCCGGTCGTAGATGCGCTGCAGGGTCGAGGCGATCGGGTCGCGGCGGGCCGACAGCTCCTGCGCGTAGCGGTCGAGATCGAGGATCGGCTTGCGGGCGACGCCTGAATCCATCGCCGCCTTGGCGACCGCGATCGGAATGGCCGAGATCAGGCGCGGGTCGAACGGCACCGGGATGATGTAGTTGGGGCCGAATTTCGGCCGGTTACCCTGATAAGCGGCGGCGACATCGTCGGGCACATCCTGGCGTGCCAATGCCGCCAGCGCCTGCGCGGCGGCGATCTTCATGTCGTCATTGATGGTGGTTGCCCTGACATCCAGCGCGCCGCGGAAGATGTAGGGAAAGCCGAGCACGTTGTTGACCTGGTTGGGATAATCAGAACGCCCGGTGGCCATGATGGCGTCGGTGCGGATTTCGGCGACCTCCTCCGGCGTGATTTCCGGGTCGGGATTGGCCATGGCGAAGATGATCGGGTTCTTGGCCATCGACTGCACCATGGCGGTGGTCAGCGCGCCCTTGGCGGAGAGGCCGAGGAAGACATCGGCGCCATCGAGTGCCTCGGCGAGGCTGCGCGCCTCGGTCTTGACCGCATGCGCCGATTTCCACTGGTTAATGCCTTCGGTGCGGCCCTGGAAAACGACGCCCTTGGTGTCGCACAGGATGATGTTTTCCGGCGCAAAGCCCATCGCCTTCATCAGCTCGATGCAGGCGATGCCGGCGGCGCCAGCGCCGTTGCAGACCATTTTTGTGGTCTTCATGTCGCGACCGGTGATCTCCAGCGCGTTGATCAGGCCGGCGGCCGAGATGATCGCGGTGCCGTGCTGGTCGTCGTGAAAGACGGGAATGTCCATCAACTCGCGCAGGCGCTGCTCGATGATGAAGCACTCCGGCGCCTTGATGTCCTCGAGATTGATGCCGCCGAAAGACGGCCCGAGGAAACGCACGCAGTTGATGAACTCGTCGGCGTCCTCGGTGTCGACCTCGAGATCGATGGAATCGACATCGGCGAAGCGCTTGAACAGCACCGCCTTTCCCTCCATCACCGGCTTGGAGGCCAGCGCGCCGAGATTGCCTAGACCGAGGATGGCCGTGCCGTTGGAGATGACGGCGACCATGTTGCCGCGCGTCGTGTAGTCGAAGGCGCGGCTGGGGTCCTCGGCGATGGCCAGAACCGGAACCGCGACACCAGGCGAATAGGCGAGGCTGAGGTCGCGCTGCGTTGCCATCGGCTTGGTGGCGACGACCTCCAGCTTGCCCGGCCGCCCCATGGCGTGGAATTCGAGCGCTTCCTGCGCACTGACGGACGGACCGCTGTTCTCGGTTTTCCTGGCCATGATGTTCTTGATTTCCTCGCCGGTGCAGCACCTCCTTGAAGCGGGTGCTTTGTTTCGGTCCGAATTAAGACCACGCGCCGCCGCGTGTAAACCGCCAGCGCGCGGGAATCGCCGTCCGCATCGGCAATTGCGGACAAGCTGCCGTCCCGTCGTCCCCTGTTTTTCGAAGCGCCGGCATTAAACCGCATCATCACATCTGCTAGCGTGCCGCGCATGAACATGCACAGCCCGAACGAGCCAGACGCCCCCGAGGCGATGACGCCGGCGCCGACCGTCCATGCCGGCGCCACGCCGATGATCGAGCAATTTATCGAGATCAAGGCGGCGAACCCCGATTCGCTGCTGTTCTATCGCATGGGCGATTTCTACGAGCTGTTCTTCGATGATGCCGAGAAGGCGAGCCGGGCGCTCGGCATCGTGCTGACCAAGCGGGGGAAGTATCAAGGGCTCGACATCCCGATGTGCGGGGTGCCGGTGCATGCCGCCGACGACTATCTGCAAAAGCTGATCGGCCAGGGCTTCCGCGTCGCCGTCTGCGAACAGATCGAGGATCCGGCCGAGGCCAAGAAACGCGGCGGCAAATCGGTGGTGCGCCGCGACGTCGTGCGGCTGGTGACACCGGGCACCATCACCGAGGACAAATTGCTGGCGCCCTCGGAATCGAGTTTCCTGATGGCGCTGGGGCGGGTGAAGGGCGGAGCCGATCACAGTTTCGCGCTGGCCTGGATCGACATCTCGACCGGCGCCTTCCGCGTCACCGACACCACCGCCGACCGGCTGCTGGCCGACATCTTCCGTGTCGATCCGCGCGAGCTGATCGTCGCCGAGCCGGTGTTCCACGATCCGGAGTTGAAGCCGGTGTTCGAGGTGCTCGGCCGCGTCGCCAGCCCGCAGCCACCATCACTGTTCGATTCGGCCTCGGCCACGGGACGCATCGGCCGCTTCTTCGATGTGGCGACACCGGACTCCTTTGGCGCCTTTTCGCGCGCCGAACTGTCGGCGATCTCCGGCGCCATCGCCTATGTCGAGAAGACGCAGAAGGCCGAGCGCCCGCCGCTGTCGCGGCCCGAGCGCGAAGAGCAGGGCTCGACCCTGTTCATCGATCCGGCGACACGCGGCAATCTGGAACTGCTGCGCACGCTGTCGGGCAGCCGCGAAGGGTCGCTGTTCAAGGCGATCGACCGCACGGTGACCGGCGGCGGCGCAAGGTTGCTCGCCGACCGGCTGATGGCGCCGCTGACCGATCCCGCGGCCATCGGCGCCAGGCTGGATTCGGTGTCGTTCTTCCGTTCCGAAACGCGGCTCTGCCAAGCGGTGCGGTCGAGCCTGAAGAGCGTTGCCGACATGCCGCGCGCACTGTCGAGGCTGGCGCTCAACCGGGGTGGGCCGCGCGACCTTGGCGCGCTGCGCGCCGGCTTCGAGGCGGCAGTCGCGATCGCCGAAATCTTTGCCGCGACCGCCCTGCCCCCGGAACTTGCGGCGGCATTGGCCGCCATCCATGCTCTGCCCGAGGCGCTGGCCCAGCATCTGACCCAGGCGCTTGGCGACGAACTGCCGCTGCTCAAGCGCGATGGCGGCTTCTTGCGCGGCGGCTACCATGCCGATCTCGACGAGATGCGGGCGCTGCGCGACGAATCGCGAAAGGTGATCGCCGGGCTGGAGCGCTCGCTGATCGACGAGACCGGCATCCGCTCGCTGAAAATCCGGCACAACAATGTGCTTGGCTACTATATCGAGGTGACCGCCAACCATCATGCGGTGATGACCGGCAGCGATGGCGCCAAGGCGCGCTTCATCCACCGCCAGACCATGGCCAACGCCATGCGCTTCACCACGACCGAGCTCGCCGAACTCGAGACCAAGATCGCCAATGCCGCCGACCGGGCGCTCAGCATCGAGCTTGCCGCCTTCGACGCGCTGACGATGGAAGCGGTCGGTGAAGCGGAGAATATCCGCGCCGGCGCGGATGCGCTGGCCGTGCTCGACGTCTCGGCGGCGCTCGCGCTTTTATCGGAAAGCGAAGCCTGGTGCCGGCCGGTGGTGGATTCCAGCCTTGCCTTCGAGATTGCGGGCGGGCGGCATCCGGTGGTCGAACAGGCCTTGCGCCGTTCGGGCGAAGGCCCGTTCGTTGCCAATGATTGCGACCTGTCGCCGGATGGCAGCGCCAGGAACGGCGCGATCTGGCTTTTGACCGGCCCCAACATGGGCGGTAAATCGACGTTCCTGCGGCAGAACGCCCTGATCGCCATCCTGGCCCAGACCGGCTCCTTCGTGCCGGCGACCTCCGCCCATATCGGCGTCGTCGACCGGCTGTTCTCGCGGGTCGGCGCCTCGGACGATCTGGCGCGCGGCCGCTCGACCTTTATGGTCGAGATGGTCGAGACGGCGGCGATCCTCAACCAGGCCGGTGAACGCGCGCTGGTGATCCTCGACGAGATCGGCCGCGGCACCGCCACTTTCGATGGCCTGTCGATCGCGTGGGCGGCGGTCGAATATCTGCATGAGAAGAACCGCTGCCGGGCGATCTTCGCTACTCACTTTCACGAAATGACCTCGCTGGCCGGCAAGCTGGCGCGGCTCTCCAACGTGACCATGCGGGTCAAGGAATGGGAAAACGACGTCGTCTTCCTGCACGAGGTCGGCAAGGGGGCCGCCGACCGCTCCTACGGCGTGCAGGTGGCACGGCTGGCCGGCCTGCCGGAAGCGGTGGTCGACCGCGCCAAGGAAGTGCTGCACCAGCTTGAGGAAGGTGAGGTTTCGGGCAAGACGAACCGGCTGGTGGACGATTTGCCGCTGTTTTCGGTGGCGGTGAAGCGGGAAGCGCCGAAGCCGCCCAAAAGCGATGCGCTGGGTATGGCGCTCGGCGAGATCAATCCCGACGAGATGACGCCGCGCGAGGCGCTGGAAGCGCTCTACCGGCTGAAGGGGCTGGCGGGGATATAGTCAGATCATCTCCAACCCGCGCTTGCGCGCTGGTGGCGGGAAGGCGCGGTCGAGATCGGCGATGTCCTGCGGCGTCAGCTTGATGTCGAGCGCCGCGACATTCTGGCGGACATGCTCCTGGCTGCTGGCTTTCGGGATGGCGATGACGCCCTCCTGATGCATGACCCAGGTCAGGGCGATCTGCGCGGAGGTCGCATCGTGGCGAGCGGCGACCGCGTCGAGCCTGGCATTGCGCGCCAACGCGCCCTGCTCAACCGGCGAATAGGCCATCAGCGGAATGTTGCGCTGCCGGCTCCAGGGCGCCAGGTCGAATTCGAGGCCGCGCCGGACCAGATTGTAAAGCACCTGGTTGGTCTGGACATTGCCGCCATCGGGCACGCCAATCAGCTCTTCCATCTCGTCGGTGTCGAAATTGCTGACGCCCCAGTGGCGGATCTTGCCGGCCTTTTTCAAGGTCTCGAAAGCCGCGACCGTTTCGGTCAGAGGCACGCTGCCAGGCCAATGCAAGAGATAGAGGTCGATGCGGTCGGTGCGCAGGCGTTTCAGGCTGTTTTCGCAGGCGCGCTGCACGCCCGCGCGTGAAGCGTTCGACGGTAGAACTTTCGAGACCAGGAAGGTCTCGTCTCGGCGTCCGGCGATAGCGTCGGCCACCACCTCCTCGGCACCGCCGCTGGCATACATTTCAGCGGTGTCGATCAGCGTGATGCCGAGGTCGAGGCCGAGCTTGAGGGCGTTGACCTCAGAGGTGCGGCGACTGTTATTCTCGCCCATTTTCCATGTGCCCTGGCCAAGCACCTGAACGGCTTCGCCTGAGGGCAGTTTGGTGGTTCTGATGGTCGACGGCATTGCGGGCTCCATTTGGGCCGATCGCATCACAGGCTGGACGAGAAATCCAGAGGCGTTCTCGCCGCGCTGACGATGGCTGAAGACTTACTTCACCGGATGGGCGGCGAGCCAGGCCTGCATCTGCTTGATCTCGGCTTCCTGCGCGGCGATGACGCCTTCGGCCAGCTTGCGGATTTCCGGATCCTTGCCATTGGCGAGTTCGACCTTGGCCATGTCGATCGCACCCTGATGGTGCGGGATCATGCCTCTGACGAAATCGACATCGGCATTGCCGGTATAGTCGGACGCCATCATGTCGGCATGCATCTTGTCCATCGCCGCCTTGTAGCCTTCCGTCGAAGGGCTGGTCGCATCCGCCGCCATGGCGCCCATGTCGTGTTTCATCTCTTCGCTTTGCGCCGGAACGCTTTCGAGGAAGACGGCAACCAGCATTCCGGCTGCCATCAGCAGCAGCACGAGTTTTTTGGCGAAGGTCATTCATGGTCTCCTGTTGGATGGGTTTCGTATTTGGGGGCTTGGATCAGAGTTTCAATGTTCTCAGCCGCAACGCGTTTGCGATCACCGACACCGAAGACAGGCTCATCGCCGCCGCCGCCAGCATCGGCGACAGAAGCGTGCCGGTGAGCGGATAGAGCACGCCGGCGGCGACCGGCACGCCAAGCACATTGTAGAGGAAGGCAAAGAACAGGTTCTGGCGGATGTTGCGGATCGTCGCCTGCGCCAGCGTGCGGGCGCGCACGATACCGTTGAGGTCGCCCTTGACCAGAGTGATACCGGCGCTTTCGACAGCGACATCGGCGCCAGTGCCCATGGCGATGCCGACATCGGCAGCTGCAAGGGCCGGTGCGTCGTTGACGCCGTCGCCGGCCATGGCAACACCGGCGCCTTTTGCGCGCAGTTCCTCGACAAGGGCTGCCTTCTGTTCCGGCAGCAGGGCGGCGCGGACCTCGTCGATGCCGAGGCTTCTGGCGATCGCGTTGGCCGTGCGTTCATTGTCGCCGGTCGCCATGATGATGCGCAAGCCGCTTTCATGCAGCGCCTTGATCGCCTCGGCCGTCGTTGCCTTGATAGGGTCGGCGACGGCGACGATGCCGGCCAGCTTCTTGTCGACAGCGACGAACATCGCCGTCTTGCCTTCGAGTTGCAACGCCTCGGCCTTGGCAGAGATGGCTGCGATGTCGACGCCAAGGTCCGCCATCATCGCGGCATTGCCGAGCGCGACCGTCTTTCCCGAGACCGAACCGGACACGCCCTTGCCGGTGACCGCCTCGAAGGCGCTGGCCTCGGCAACGGTCACGCCGCGCGTAGCAGCGCCGTCGACGATGGCTTCAGCCAGAGGATGCTCCGACCCCTTCTCCAGACCGGCGGCAAGCGCCAGCAATTCCTCCTCGGAAAAACCGTTTGCCGCAACGACATCGGTCAGCTTCGGCCGGCCTTCGGTCAGCGTCCCCGTCTTGTCGACGATCAGCGTGTCGACGGAAGCGAAGCGTTCGAGTGCTGCGGCCTCCTTGATCAGCACACCGGCGTGCGCTCCGCGCCCGGTGGCGGTCATGATCGACATCGGCGTGGCGAGGCCGAGCGCACAGGGGCAAGCGATGATCAGCACCGACACCGCCGAGACGATGGCAAAGATCAGGCTGGGCTCGGGTCCAAACACGGCCCAGGCGATGAAAGCGACAATCGCGACAAGGACGACGGCCGGGACAAAGTAGAAAGAAACGCGATCGGCCAACCCTTGAATCGGGGCGCGCGAGCGCTGCGCCTTGGCGACGAGATCGACGATGCGCGCCAGCGTCGTCTCGGCGCCGACCTTCTCAGCGCGCATGATCAGCGCACCATTCTTGTTGAGCGTGCCGCCGGTCAGCGCATCGCCCTCGACCTTCTCGACCGGCAACGGCTCGCCCGTGATCATCGATTCGTCGATCGAGGATCGCCCTTCCAGCACCGTGCCATCGACCGGCACGGCGTCACCGGGGCGTATGCGCAGGCGATCGCCGGCCTTGACGGCGTCGAGCGGCACATCCCCTTCGGACCCATCGGCGGCGATCAGCCGCGCGGCCTTCGGCGCGAGATCAAGCAAGGCGCGGATTGCCGAGCCGGTCTTTTCACGGGCGCGCAGCTCCAGCACCTGGCCAAGGAAGACCAGCGCAACGATGACGGCAGCAGCCTCGAAATAGACCGGTACCGCACCGCCATGGCCGCGGAACTGATGCGGAAAAATGTCCGGAAACAGCGTGGCTACGACGCTGTAGAGATAGGCAGCACCAACGCCGAGCGAGATCAGCGTCCACATGTTGGGGCTGCGGTTGACGAGCGAGTCCCAGCCCCGGTGGAAGAAGGGGAAGGCGGCCCAAAGCACCACCGGACTTGCCAGGACCAGTTCGATCCAGACTTTTGCCCGGTCCTCGACCAGACCTTCAAACGTCAGGCCGATCATGGGTGCCATGGCGATGATCAGAAGGGGGACCGACAAGGCAGCGCTCACCCAGAACCGCCTGGTGAAATCGACCAGCTCGGGATTTGGCCCTTCGTCGCCCGTTGGTACGCCCATCGGCTCCAGCGCCATGCCACAGATCGGGCAGGATCCTGGCTTGTCGCGGATGATTTCGGGATGCATCGGGCAGGTGTATTGCGTGCCTTTGGGCATCGGCTGCGGTGCCGGCCTGTCGCCGAGATATTTTTGCGGCTCCGCCTCGAATTTCGCCTGGCAGGCGGCCGAGCAGAAGTGAAAGCCCTGGCCTTCGTGGCGGGCAAAGTGCCTGGCTGTCGCGCGGTCGACGCTCATACCGCAGACCGGATCGGTGGCCGTCAGGAATTTTTCCGGCTCGGCGACGAATTTCGCGCGGCAGCCCTGGCTGCAGAAATGATAGGGATGGCCATTATGCTCGGTCGTCGGCTTGCCGGCGACCGGATCGACAGTCATGCCGCAGACCGGGTCGCGGACGACGCTCTTCGTGGTGGGCACCGCGCCTTTTGTCGAGCAGCAGCTACCATGCGCGTGATGATCGTGATCGGAATGCGTCATTCGAAAATGCCTCGATGGATCGGTGTGTGACGTGGAGATAGGGCTTCCAGTAACTGGAAGGTCAAGGGCTGTTTCGACTTTTCTTCTCCGGTCCACCGCGCGTCCATCCACCCCAAAAAAAGTCTCACGCGGCAACACCACGCCTGCTAGAGAGCGAGCGTCCCGGGGTGAGATTTTCTTTGGCAATGAAGCGTCTGGTCATCAATCTCGATCGGTCTCCCGATCGCCTTGCCCGTGTGACGGCGGAGTTTGCCCGCATCGACGTCCCATTCGAACGCGTTCAGGCCATCGACGCACGGGATCGGCCGGACCTGGACCAGCTGCCGCAAAATGTCGGATATCGGAACAGGCTGCCATTGACTGACGGCGAGATCGCCTGCCTGCTCAGTCACCGGGCCTGCTGGGCCGCCATCGCGCAAGGCGACGCTCGCTACGGGGCAATCTTCGAGGACGACATCGTCTTTGCCGCGAAAGCCGGCGCATTGCTTCGCGACAGCGACTGGATTCCAGCCGATGCCGAAGTCGTCAAGCTCGAAAGCTATTTTTGCAAGACCGTGATCCGACGCAAGCGCATTGCCATCGGTCACGGCTTTTCCACATCCAAACTCGACGCCGGACATATAGGAACCGCCGGCTACATCATCTCCAGGCAAACCGCGCTCGACCTGATCAAGGCCACAGAGGAGATCGGCATCGCTGTCGACGACCTTGTCTTCAACCCCGAGTTTTCGGTTTTGCGAGGCGAGACGATCTATCAGCTTGTTCCTGCGCTCTGCGCACAAGATCAGTTCCTTGGCGACAGGGCGCTCCAATTGCCAAGCCTGCTCAGGGAAAAGCGCGATATCCAGTGCGCCGTCGGGACCGGGAGACGCAGAAAGACAGCCATAGCGACGGTAAAAGCCGAGGCTCGGCGAATAGGCAAGCGCATTGCCGATTTCTGTCGACTGAAGCGGAGAATGGTCATTCCATTTACTTATCCGAGCCAGAGATCAGCCGGGTCTTGAACCGGCTTTCAACGCCCCATACCCAGCGTCGCGAAAACGCGCTATAGACGCCGCCGAACGGCAAGGCCGGCTGGGTATATGGCAAGAATCTCCCTGAAGCTCGACGAATTGATCGACGGCGAAGCCTTGCGCCGCGAGATGACCGCGCTGACCGCGGCCACGGCGGGCGACGGCTCCGGGCAGGTCGCGCGCAATGGCGTGCTCCAACTGCTCAAGGGACGACTGGCGGAAGGGCGCGCCATTGCCGAACGCATGCTGATGGACGATGGCGGCGGCAGCGCCTGCGCGGCGCGGCTGTCGCACCTCATGGACGAGATCATCCGGGCGCTTTACGATTTCGCCGTCACCCACGTCTACCGGGTCAAGAATCCGTCTTCGGCGGAGCGCATGGCCGTCGTCGCTGTCGGCGGCTACGGCCGTGGAACGCTGGCGCCAGGGTCCGACATCGACCTTCTGTTCCTGCTGCCTTACAAGCAGACGCCGTGGGGCGAACAGACAGTCGAATACATGCTCTACATGCTGTGGGACCTGGGGCTGAAGGTCGGCCACGCCACCCGTAACATCGACGAATGCCTGCGCCTGTCGCGCACCGATGTCACCATTCGCACCTCGATCCTCGAAGCACGTTTCCTGTGGGGCGAGGAAAAGCTCTATGATGAACTGATGCTGCGGTTCGACCATGAGGTGGTGCGCACGACCGGCCCCGAATATGTTCAGGCCAAGCTTGCCGAACGCGATGACCGCCATGCCAAGGCCGGCGAAAGCCGCTATCTGGTCGAGCCCAACGTCAAGGACGGCAAGGGCGGCCTGCGCGACCTGCAGACGCTGTTCTGGATCGGCAAATATTTCTATCGAGTGCGCACCGGCGAGGAACTGGTCGACAAGGGCGTCTTCACCGAGGGCGAATACCGCGAGTTCCAGAAGGCCGAGGATTTCCTGTGGGCGGTACGCTGCCACATGCATTTCCTCACCGGCAAGGCCGAAGAGCGCTTGCATTTCGACATCCAGCGCGAGATCGCCGAACGGCTCGGCTACACCACGCACCCCGGCCTGTCGGCGGTCGAGCGCTTCATGAAGCACTACTTCCTCGTTGCCAAGGACGTTGGCGACCTGACCCGCATCTTCTGCGCTGCGCTCGAGGAGGAGCAAGCCAAGCACGTTCCTGGCTTCAACCGCATCTTCCTGACTTTCTCCAGGCGCAAGCGCAAGCTGGCCGGCACCTCCGATTTCATTGTCGACAACCACCGCATCAACATCGCCGACGACCTGGTGTTCGAGCGCGATCCGGTCAATCTGCTCAGGCTGTTCTGGTTCGCCGACAAGCACGGTCTGGAATTCCACCCCGACGCGCTGAAGCTGCTGACCCGTTCGCTCGGCCTGATCAACAAGTCGCTGCGGCGCGACGAGGAGGCCAACCGGCTGTTCCTCGACATATTGACCTCGGATCGCAATGCCGAACTCAATCTGCGTCGCATGAACGAAGCCGGACTGCTCGGCAGGCTGATCCCGGATTTCGGCAAGATCGTCGCCATGATGCAGTTCTCGATGTACCACCACTACACGGTGGACGAGCATCTGATCCGCTGCATCGGCGTGCTGGCCGAGATCGAGCGCGGCGACGGCGAAAAGGTCCACCCCCTCTCGCACACGCTGATGCCGGGCCTGAAGAAGAGCCGCGAGGCGCTCTATGTCGCCGTATTGCTGCACGACATTGCCAAGGGCAGGCCGGAGGACCATTCCGAGGCGGGGGCCAGGATCGCCGGTCGCATCTGCCCGCATATGGGGCTGTCGCCTGCCGATACCGAAACCGTGGCCTGGCTGGTCGAGAACCACCTCGTGATGTCGATGACGGCGCAGACCCGCGACCTCAACGACCGCAAGACCATCGAGGATTTTGCCGCGATCGTGCAGTCGGTCGAGCGGCTGAAGCTGCTTTTGATCCTCACCGTCTGCGACATCAGGGGCGTCGGACCCGGTGTCTGGAACGGCTGGAAGGGCCAGCTGCTGCGCACGCTCTACTACGAGACCGAATTGCTGCTGACCGGCGGGTTTTCGGAAGTGTCGCGCGCGCAGCGCACGGCGGCGGCGCGCGAGCGCCTGGCCGAGGCGCTTGCCGACTGGCCGGACAAGGCCCGCAAGCGCTATGTCGGCCAACACTACGAGAATTACCTTTTGACCGTCGATCTCGCAGACCAGTTGCGCCATGCCGAGTTCATCCGCGAAGCCGACGTGTCAGGCAACAAGCTTGCCACCATGGTCAAGACCCACCAGTTCGAGGCGGTGACCGAAATCACCGTGCTGGCGCAGGACCACCCCCGCCTGCTCTCGGTCATCGCCGGGGCTTGCGCCGGAGCCGGCGGCAACATTGTCGACGCGCAGATCTTCACGACGTCGGATGGCCGCGCGCTCGACACGATCCTGATCAGCAGAGAATTCGATCGCGACGAGGACGAGCGCCGGCGTGCCGAGCGTGTCGGCCGGCTGATCGAGGACGTGCTGTCGGGCAAGAGTTGGCTGCCGGAAATGATCGAGAAGCGCACCAAGCCGCGGCGCGGCTCCAAGGTGTTCAAGATCCCGCCGCGCGCCGAAATCCGCAACACGCTGTCGAACCGTTTTTCGGTCATCGAGGTCGAGGGCCTCGACCGGCCGGGACTGCTGTCGGAGATCACCGGAACGCTTTCCGACCTGTCGCTCGACATCGCATCGGCCCACATCACCACCTTCGGCGAAAAGGTCATCGACACTTTCTATGTCACCGATCTCACTGGCCAGAAGATAGATAGCCCGGCCCGCATCGCCACCATCCGCAATCGGCTGATGGCAACGCTCGAAGGCATCGTGCCCGAACGCGGCGGCAAGTCCAGGGCGGCGGCCGAGTGACAACGACCATCACTTTGTCCCAATTGCGCAGGCAGTTCCCAAAAGCATGAGCCTCGTCAAGAAATTCGCAACGGTCGCTTCCGGCACGCTGATGAGCCGCGCGCTCGGTTTCGGCCGCGAGATGCTGATGGCTGCCGCCCTCGGTACCGGACCGGTCGCCGATGCCTTCAACGCCGCCTTCCAGTTTCCCAACACCTTTCGCCGGCTGTTTGCCGAGGGGGCCTTCAACGCCGCCTTCGTGCCGCTGTTCGCCAAGGAGATCGAAACCCACGGAACCGAAGGCGCCAAGCGCTTTTCCGAGGAAGTGTTCGGCGTGCTGTTCACGGCGCTGCTGGCGCTGACGATCATCATGGAACTGTCGATGCCGCTGATCGTGCGCTTTCTGGTGGCGCCGGGTTTTGCCGGCACGCCGGGGAAGTTCGACACCACGGTGACGCTGGCGACGATCATGTTTCCCTATCTGATCTGCATGTCGCTGGGCGCGATGATGGCGGGCATGCTGAATTCGTTGCGCCGCTATTTCGCCGCCGCGGTGGCACCGGTGTTCCTCAACATCATCCTGATCGGCGTGCTCGCCTATGCCTGGTACAAGGGCTCGGATGCCCTCACCGTCGGCTACGGGCTGTCCTGGGGCGTGCTTGCCGCCGGACTGGTGCAACTGGCGATCGTCTGGGTGGCGGTGCGCCACGCCGGCATCTCGATCGGCTTCCGCCGGCCGAAAATGACGCCCGCGGTCAAGCGGCTGCTGATCCTGGCGCTGCCGGCGGCCATCACCGGCGGCATCACCCAGATCAACCAGCTGATCGGCACGGCGATCGCCTCGGCGCAGAACAGCGCGGTATCCTCGCTCGCCTATGCCGACCGCATCTACCAATTGCCGCTCGGCGTGGTCGGTGTTGCGGTGGCGATCGTGCTGTTGCCCGAACTGTCGCGGGCGCTGAAGTCGGGCAATCTAATCGAGGCGGCCAATCTGCAGAACCGCTCGGTCGAGTTCACGCTGTTCCTGACGCTGCCGGCAGCCGCGGCACTCTGGGTGATGTCGGAGCCGATCGTGCGGCTGGTCTATGAGCGCGGCGCGTTCGCCGCCAACGGCTCGACGCCGACAGTGGCGGCGATCCTGGCGATCTTCGGCCTCGGCCTGCCGGCTTTCGTGCTGATCAAGGCGTTCACCCCAGGCTATTTCGCCCGCGAGGACACGCGCACGCCGATGATCTTTGCCGCCATCTCGGTGGCGGTGAACGTTACCACGGCGCTGACGCTGTTTCCACGGATGGGCGCGCCCGGCATCGCTGTGGCCTCGGCCGTCGCCGGCTGGGTCAACGCGGTGATGCTGCTCGGCGTCTTGATCCGGCGCGGCCATTGGGGGCGCGACGTGCCGCTGATGAAGCGCATTCCACGGCTGGTGCTGTCGGCGGCCGTAATGGGGGCGGCACTCTATTTTGCCGAGCACTGGTTCGCCGTCAGGCTAGGGCCGGGCTCGCCGCTGGCGGTCAAGGCGACGACGCTGCTGTCGCTGGTTGCCGGCGGAGCGCTGCTTTATTTCATCACCGCCTTCGCCACAGGCGGTGCCGATTTCGGCATGATCCGACGCAACGTCAAGCGGGGATCGGGCAAGTCGGCGCCACCGGTCGCAAAGACCGACCTGGACGAGTAGAGCGCCCGACACGCCCGCAGCGCCGTCTTGATCGCAGCGCCGTCTTCGTCCATAAGCGCGCCGTCGCAAGACTTTCGCCGCGCGCGGTTTCCAGCCGCGCGATTGGCTCCGAAAAGTCTGCAACTTTTCGGAATCACGCTTATACGGCCCTCCACAAGCCATGAGGACAATCATGACCGCCTTCAAGCCACTCGTCTTTTCCGGTGTCCAGCCGACCGGCAATCTGCACCTCGGCAACTATCTCGGCGCCATCAAGAAATTTGTTGCCCTGCAGGACACCTCCGATTGCATCTATTGCGTCGTCGACCTGCATTCGCTGACAGCCCAACTCGTTTATGAAGACCTGGCCGATCAGACGCGGTCGATCACCGCTGCGTTCCTGGCCTCGGGCATCGACCCGAAGAAGCACATCGTCTTCAACCAGTCGCGGGTCATGCAGCACGCCGAGCTCGCCTGGATCTTCAATTGCGTGGCGCGCATCGGCTGGATGAACCGTATGACGCAGTTCAAGGACAAGGCCGGCAAGGATCGCGAGAACGCCTCGCTCGGCCTGCTTGCCTATCCTTCGCTGATGGCTGCCGACATCCTGCTCTACCGTGCCACCCACGTGCCGGTGGGCGAGGACCAGAAGCAGCATCTGGAACTCACCCGCGACATCGCGCAGAAATTCAACAACGACTTCTCCGACCGCATCGCGGCCCTTGGCGTCGGCGTCGAGATGCAGGTCGGCGAAGAGACCGTCAACGGTTATTTCCCGCTGACCGAGCCGGTCATCGGCGGGCCGGCGGCGCGCATCATGTCGCTGCGCGACGGCTCCAAGAAAATGTCCAAATCGGACCCGTCGGATTTGTCGCGCATCAACCTGACTGACGATGCCGACGACATCTCGAAGAAGATCCGCAAGGCCAAGACCGACCCGGAAGCGTTGCCGAGCGAGCTGGACGGCCTGGCCGGCCGGCCCGAGGCGGAGAACCTGGTCGGCATCTATGCGGGTCTCGCCGAGATATCGAAGGCGGATGTACTCAAGGAATTCGCCGGTCAGCAGTTTTCCGTGTTCAAGCCGGCCTTGGCCGATCTTGCAGTGGAAAAACTGGCGCCGATCGCCAGCGAGATGCGCCGCATTTCGGATGACCGCGCCTATGTCGACGCTGTGCTCAAGGACGGCGGCGAGCGCGCCGGCGTGCTGGCCGAAGCGACGATGAAGACGGTGCGCGACATTATCGGCCTGCTGCAGGGCTGATCGCGACATCGGGTGCACTGGCACAAGGCCGGCGACTTGCCGCCGGTCCCCCGCAGTGGCAGATTGCGGCCGCACGACACCGAGTAGATAGACATGGTCTCCAAACGCCTCAGCCGCGAAGCCGGCCATCGCAGGAAATTCCTGACGATCATCGACGACACGCCGGAATGCGAGCGTGCCGTCGCCTATGCCTCGAAACGGGCGCAGAGCACCAGCGGCACGCTGGTGCTGCTCTATGTCATCGTGCCGGACGATTTCCAGCATTGGCTGGGTGTCGAGAAGATCATGCGCGAGGAAGCCAACGCCACCGCGCGCGCCGCGCTCGACAGCTATGCCAACAAGGTGCGCCAGAAGCTCGGCATCGAGCCCGAGATGGTGGTGCGCGAAGGCAAGCCGACGGAAGAGATCCACAAATTGATCGAGGAAGACCAGGACATCGCCATCCTGGTGCTGGCCGCCGGTGCGGGCAAGGAAGGGCCGGGGCCGCTGGTCGGCGCCGTGGCCGGCAAGGGTGCCGCCTTCCCGATCCCGGTGACTGTCGTGCCGCAGAACCTGTCGGACGAGGAAATTGACAGCCTGGCCTGAGATTCTGCTCTTCGGGTGATGCCGGTCCGATGATGGGCGCGAAAAACATTCCGCCAGCCAGCTGTTCCGGCGATGCGTTTCGCTTGAATGTCCAGCCAATTGAGCCTATTTAGAATTGTTCCAAACTAGATGCCCAAACGGGCACGGAGACGGCCATGTTCATCCAGACCGAATCGACGCCAAACCCGGCGACGCTGAAATTCCTGCCCGGCAAGGAGGTGCTTCTGGAAGGCACCGCCGATTTCCGCGATGCCGACAGCGCCGCCGTCGCCTCGCCGCTGGCCGGCCGGCTGTTCGAAATTCCTGGCGTCACCGGCGTTTTCTTCGGCTATGACTTCATCACCGTGACCAAGGATGGCCCCGACTGGCAGCATTTGAAGCCGGCGATCCTCGGCGCCATCATGGAGCATTTCATGTCCGGCGCGCCCGTCATGGCCAAGGCCGGCCCGGCCGCCGAGACCAGCCAGACCGGTGAGTTCTACGACAAGGCCGACGAGGAGCTGGTCATCACCATCAAGGAACTGCTCGACACGCGGGTGCGCCCGGCGGTCGCCCAGGATGGCGGCGACATCACCTTCCGCGGCTTCGAGAATGGCACGGTGTTCCTGCATATGAAGGGCGCCTGCGCCGGCTGCCCATCCTCGACGGCGACGCTGAAGCACGGCATCCAGAACCTTCTGCGCCATTTCGTGCCGGAAGTGCAGCAGGTCGAGCAGGTCTCCTGACGCCCCCTTTAAAATTCTACCCTGCTGACCATCTGGTCCGATTTCTTCGCTTCCGGCGCCTCGGCCAGAAGGAACTCCAAAATGATCTACGAACTTCGGGTTTACCGGGCTTTGCCGGGGCGCTTGCCGGCGCTTCTTGATCGTTTCGACAAGATCACCCTCAAATTGTGGGAGAAGCACGGTATCCGCCAAGCGGGTTTCTTTACCACGCTGATCGGTGCTTCGAACAACGACCTGACCTACATGCTGGCATGGGAATCGCTGGCCGAACGCGAAGAGCGCTGGACGGCGTTCGTGAAGGACCCGGCCTGGACGCAGGCGCGGGAAGATTCCGAGCGTGACGGCCAGATCACCGAGACAATCACCAACCAAATTTTGGCTCCCACCTCGTTCTCGGCGGTGTCCTGACCACCGAGCAGGCGTCGCATCGCGCAAACAACAAAAAACCGGGCCGAATTGCCCGGTTTTCTGCTTGGGACGTCCGTTGTTGCCTAGACGGTCCGCGTACGAAAACTGCCTCTAGAGAACGATGACCTTGGCGCCGACCGAGGCGCGGTCATAGAGGTCGATAATGTCCTGATTCATCAGGCGGATGCAGCCAGACGACATCGCCTTGCCGATCGAATTCCACTCCGGGCTGCCATGCAGGCGATAGCCTGAATCACCGCCCTTGTTGAACAGGTACATGGCGCGCGCGCCGAGCGGGTTCTTCAGGCCTGGCTGCATGCCGCCGGCAAACTTTTCCAATTCCGGCTGGCGCTGGATCATCTGCCTCGGCGGCGTCCAGGTCGGCCATTCGCGCTTGAGCGCAATGTGTGCGGTGCCATGCCACTCGAAGCCCTCGCGGCCGACGCCGATGCCGTAACGAATGGCCCTTCCGTCGCCCTCGATGAAGTAGAGGAACTTGTTCTGCGTATCGACGATGATCGTGCCCGGCCTTTCCGGGCTGTCGTAGTTCACTTCCTGCCGATGGTACTTCATCGGCACTTTCTCGATCGGGATGCGCGGCAGCTGATAACCTGCGTCGGTGATCGCGCCGTAGTTGTTGGAGAATATCTGCGAGCCGATGGTGCTGCAACCGGCGATAGCAGTGGAGAGCGCCAGTGCGGCGATGATTGCAAACGACTTCATGCGCATCAGGTGATCCGGTGCCCCGCCCAACTTCGGCGGCACGAGTCGGCCGCTCTCTCATCATCATTCATGCTGGCATTTGCTTTGCTTGCCAAGCGCGCGATGCCTATATGCCTGCCTTGACGTACCGGTAAGCGTATCACTATGGCATTTTGGCAACAGGACTCACAGGATTGTGAAGCAAATTCAAGGGGCCTGCTCCATGGGTTCCTGGAAATCGAGGAGAACCGTCATGAATGTCGGTGACGCCGCCCACCGCTCCGGCCTGCCGGCCAAGACCATCCGCTACTATGAAGAGATCGGCCTGATCGCCCCGGCGCGCGCCGCCAACGGCTACCGCGATTATTCCGGAGACGACATCCATCGGCTGGCCTTCCTGCGCCGCGCGCGCAATCTCGGCTTTTCCATCGACGATTGCCGCCAGTTGATGGCGCTTTACCAGGATCGCAGCCGCGCCAGCCACAACGTGCGCGAAATCGCCGCCGCCCATGTCACGGCGATCGAGGAGAAAGTGCGCGAGCTGCAGTCGATGCGCTCGACGCTGCAGAAACTGATCCATGCCTGCCACGGCGACGAGAGGCCGGATTGTCCGATCCTTGATGACATGGCGGGGGCGGCGTTGCCCAGCGACAAGGCCGCCTCTGCGCCTGCATAATGACTCTACGTCGACGAGGCCCGACGCCTGGTCGACTCCTGCCGGGAGGACATCAGCAATGGTCTCGATGACCGTCGAACTGCGCAATGTGGAGGACACGCAAGCCGCCATGGGCTGGGCCGGCGGCCACACGATCATCGTCGACCGGCCCGAAGGCAAGGCCGGCGGCATGGGCCTGGGCTTCAATGGCGGCCAACTGCTCGCCCTGGCGATCGGCGGCTGCTTCTGCAACGACCTTCGCTACGTCGCCGAGGAAATGGGTGTAACGCTCAACAAGATCGCGGTGACCGTCACGCTGAACCTCGAAGGCAAGCCTTTGCTCGCGACCTCGTCAATCATGAAGGTTTCATGCACGACGCTGGACGGCTCCGACCCGGCGGAGATCATCACAAGGGCCGCGGCGATTTCCACGGTCAGCAACTCCCTGCGCCAGGGCGTGCCGGTGAGCATTGAAACGGACGCAACGGCGACCGGCTTGTCGGAGGAATGATCCCTGGGAACAGGCGCATTTGGCCGCGTGGATTGTCGGAGACCGCTAAAAAGATCCGCCGCCGGCACGGCAGGGGGATTGACCCAATTTTCTTCGGCATCTGGGCGCGTCAATCTGCCGCTCTATGTCTTCCCTTGTCGCAATGATCAACGATGGAGGTTGGCATGGATCGGCGATTGTTTCTGACTGGAATGCTTGGGCTTGCAGGGGCTGCGACCGTCGTCGCAATCGCGCGTCCTGCCACCGCCCTGGCCGGCATCCCTGATACGGGGCCCGGCATTCTCGATGAACTCGACAAATCATCCGACGACATTCTCGGCCCGGATGGTCCCGATGTTCAGGACGGCGTCGAGTTCGTGCGGCACCGCAGATGGCACCGCCGCCGTCGCCGACGCGGGTGGAGGCGGGTTTGCCGTCGCTATTGGCGCAATGGCTATTGGCGCCGGCGATGCTTCCGCAGATCCTTCTGGATCCACTTCTGACGGGATCACCAAACGCGAAGGCTCCGGCATCCGCCGGAGCCTTCGCTATCGCTGCGGGCTTGAATCCAATCGGCAAAAAAGGCCCGCCGCCCCTCGGCAGCGGGCAGGTCCTGGAGTGCCGGGGGATCAACCCGGCATGGGGTCAACGAGCGGATCACCGGTTGGTTGCAGGGATCGGCCCGGTAGCCTTCCTTTGGGTGGACCGCCACCGGGCCTGACCGGAGCGGGGTGTATTGGGGGAGCCCCGGCTGCTTCCAAAATATCACCTTTCACTTAAATTAGCTTTAGCTAATTTACAGAAAGCCATGCGCCACCCGCAGATGGGTTGCGCACTTCACGGAAGTGTCGAAGCGACGTCTCCCTGCTTATGCCATTCGACATTCGCGGAACTAAAGCGGTTGCATCTGACTTTGGTTGGTAACGCGCAAAGATTTTTTTCTGCTATCTTAAGGTTACTAAGTGGAAATTGATGGGCGCGGCATATCATGTCGATTCGCGCTGACGATCTCTTTGTTTTTCGAGGAACTGCTTGGCGTGTTCCGCCCAATCAGCCGCCGTGACTTTATGCTCCCGAACGGACTTTCTGAAAGCCTTGCGCAGAGCGTCAAGGTCAAAGGCCCATACTTGTTGGCCTTCTTTAGTGTTCGATTTTGCGTCACCCGTCCCCATGGAAGCGACGGTATGCACCGCAAACTCAATCTTTCAAGGATCAATGCCTGACTTCTTTAGGGTATATCCGGGTATGTCACTCCCACTCTGGCGGGCGCGAAGGAAAATATCGCAAAGGAAATAACCGCCAAAGGATGATAAGAAGGGCAGCAAAGAGCCAACCTGAGCGGTTTCGATGGAATTCATTCTGGCTTGCCTAATCTGCGGGGCAATATTCTTAACCGCCGTATTCATTCACAACAGCTGGCTGCGGAGCCACACAAGGGATTGGACGCCGACATCTGCTGAAGTTTTGAAGTTTATTGACGGCGGCGAGGGCCCAAACCGCTATCTGCTGCAATATGTGATTGATGGAACGGTCTACCGCATCGAAACCAGTCCGTGGTTGGTGCCGTTCTGCACCGCCAGCAACGCGGGCTCGCAAATCGACGTGCTAGTCAACCCATATAGCCCGTACCAATGTGCAATCATCGGTAGAACGGGACAGGGCCGGTGAAGCCGCCTACGGCTGGGTAGCGCCTAGAGCCATTTGATAGCTCCTAGAATCAGCACGACGATAGCTGCCATCACATATTCCAGCCCCGGCTTAACCTGCGCACGAAGTTGCGGTGAAAACCGGCACGCCAGCAGGGCGCCAAGCCCACCACCGAGCGGCGTTAGAATCTTGTCGATAAACTCAACGGCATTCATGTCTCAATCCCCCAAACCCAAGCGAAGGCTAGCAAAGCTAGGGTCTTAAGCAAGCGGGTCTGTCAACCATACAATCGCCTTCATAAAACAGGTTCAAACCGTGAACAAAATCTGGCATGGTGCCTGGCATGCCGATCATCTCCCCCATCCTCATCAATCCTCTCATCGACGGCCGCCAGTCCGAACGCGCCATGCTGGTGCGGCGCGGCGTACAGCGGCTGCTCATGGATATGGGCGCACATGTGTTGCCCGAACTGTCGCTGGCCACGGGCCGCCGCGCCGACCTCGTCGCGCTGACCCGGCAGGGAGATATCTGGATCATCGAGATCAAATCCTCGATCGAGGATTTCAGGGTCGACCGCAAATGGCCCGACTACCGGCTGCATTCCGACCGCTTCTTCTTCGCCACCCATCCCGGCGTGCCCTCGGAGATCTTTCCCCAGGAGTGCGGCTTCATCCTCTCCGACGGCTATGGCGCCGAGATCCTGCGCAATGCGCCCGAGCACCGCATGGCAGCGGCAACGCGCAAAGCGCTGATGCTGCGGATCGCGCGGGCCGGCGCTTCGCGGCTGCTGGCGGCAGAGCTTGCCGGCGTGTCGGTGCCGGCGCTGGAGGGTGAGAGCGAGTAGCGATTGTCCCCCAAGTCCTAAGACTGCCTCTACTCTTCACCGTCCTCCACGCCACCCCTGGCGGGCGCCATGAGCAGCACGGCAGCGCCCAGGATAGCGGCGATGAAGGAACCGGCGAGGATGCCGACCTTGACCGCGTCCTGCAGCGCCACGTGGCCGGCGAAGGCGAGCAGGCCGATGAACAGGCTCATGGTGAAGCCGATGCCGCACAGCAGCGATATGCCGATCATGTGCGTCCAGCCGGCATTGGCTGGCAGGTCGGCAAGACCGAGCCGGATGGCAAGTGCCGAGGAGCCGAACACGCCGACCAGCTTGCCGACCACCAGGCCGGCGGCGACACCCAGCGTCAACGGCTCGATCAGCGCACTGATGCTGAGGCCGGCGAGCGAAACGCCGGCATTGGCAAAGCCGAAGATCGGGATGACGAGGAAGGCCACAACCTTGTGCAGGCCGTGTTCGAGCCGGTGCAGCGGCGAATGGTCGAGATCGTGGCCGATCCCGGCGGAGCGCGCGAGCGGGATGGTCAGCGCCAGCGCCACGCCGGCAAGCGTTGCATGGACGCCAGATTTCAGCACCAGGACCCACAGGACGACGCCCAGAGCGAGATAGGGCACAAGCGTCATCACCCGCATGCGGTTGAGCACTACAAGCCCGGCAATGACGGCGAAGGCGGCACCCAGATAAGCCAGCGAAAGGCCGCTGGTGTAAAAGATGGCGATGATGATGACGGCTCCGAGGTCGTCGATGATGGCAAGGGCTGTGAGGAACACCTTCAGCGAAGCCGGCACGCGGCTGCCGAGCAGCGACAGCACGCCGAGCGCGAAAGCGATGTCGGTGGCGGTCGGGATCGCCCAGCCGGACAGGGCTGCCGCATTGTTGCGGTTGACGGCCACATAGACGAGTGCCGGAACCAGCATGCCGCCAGCAGCGGCGATGCCGGGCAGCACGCGCCGGGGCCAGGTGGAGAGCTGGCCGTCCAGCATCTCGCGCTTGATCTCCAGCCCGACGAGCAGGAAGAACACCGCCATCAGCCCGTCATTGACCCAATGCGAGACGCTGAGCGGGCCGAGATAGGCGTGGAGCGCGGAGAAATAGGTTTCGGCGAGCGGCGAGTTGGCGACGATCAGCGCCAGTGCCGCTGCCACCATCAGGATGATGCCGCCGGCCGCTTCGCTATCGAGAAATTCGCGGAAGACGGAAATCGGCCGCTGCTTCAAATCCTGCATGTCGCCTCCGTCATGCCGCCTGTTTGGCGGGCTTCATTGTCCAAGCGCTAGCGCCGCCCCTCACCTGCCTGCCGGCATCCTCTCCCCGTATAGTGACGGGGAGAGGGACGCTGTCATTTATGATTTCGCCAATCACCAACGTTACAGAAACTACGCCTAGGTTGCGGCTAGCCCCTTCTCCCCGTCACTATACGGGGAGAAGTGCCCGGCAGGGCGATGAGGGGCAGCGCTGACTTCGGCGATTGGGCCCTCTCCGCCGCTGGTTACAAACTTGGCCCCAAGCGACACCCTGCGATCCTAACGTGGCGCGCGCTTGGCCAGTATGCGCTGCAAGGTGCGGCGGTGCATGTTGAGCCGGCGCGCTGTCTCGGAGACGTTGCGCTCGCACATCTCATAGACGCGCTGGATATGCTCCCAACGGACGCGGTCGGCCGACATCGGGTTTTCAGGCGGCGCCGCGCGCTCGCCGGCGGTGCGGGTGAGTGCAGCGAAGATATCATCGGCGTCGGCGGGCTTGGAGAGATAATCGACCGCACCGAGCTTGACCGCGGTCACCGCGGTGGCGATGTTGCCATAGCCGGTCAGGATGATGGTGCGGGAATCCTCGCGCTTTTCGCGGATGGCCGCGACCACGTCGAGGCCGTTGCCGTCGCCGAGCCGCATGTCGACTACAGCGTAGGCGGGTGGATTGGCGCGCGCCTTGGCAACCGCCTCCTCGACGCTCTCGGCCGTCTCGACCACGAAGCCCCTGGCTTCCATGGCGCGGGCCAGACGCGTGAGGAACGGCTTGTCGTCATCGACGACAAGCAGCGAGGTGTCCTCGCCTTCAACCATTGCGCCAATATTCTCGTCGCCTGTCATAGTCTCAAAATTCCTGCTGCCTTAATTTTACGCAAATATAGTTCCTGAGCCCGATTGTCCAATTTTTAGAGGTCCTTCAAGGCTCTCAGGCGGTGTCGAACATGCTGGCCGAAGTGATTTCCGGATTGAGGAACACACCACGCGGCCACGATATCTGTACCATGGCGCCCTCGCCCAGGCCGCTCGAATTGCGGAAATCGAGCACGGCACCGGAGCGTTCGAGCAGGGTCTTGGCGATGAACAGGCCGAGGCCCAGACCGCCGCCGGTTTCATTGCCCTGGCGCGTCGACATATAGGGCTCGCCGATGCGGTCGATGATCTCGGCCGGAAAGCCGGGGCCGTCATCTATGATCGAGAAGGTGACGGTGGCCTCGTCCCAGCTCCAGTGCACGGTGACGCTTTTGCGGGCGAAATCGACGGCGTTCTCGACCAAATTGCCGAGGCCGTAGATGACGCCCGGATTGCGTCGCCCGACCGGCTCGGGGCCGATGCGTTCGCCGGGCCGAAGCTGGATCGAGATGCCGAAGTCCCGGTGCGGCGCGGTGACCTCCTCGACCAGCGAGGTCAATGGCAATCGCGAAAGATGCGCTTCGCCCTCGGAGGACAGGCTGGTCAGCCGCTTGAGAATCTCGCGGCAACGCTCGCTCTGCGAACGCAACAGCGTTACGTCTTCCCCATATTTCGCATCCTTGCCGAGCGCCTTTTCCATCTCCTTGGCGACAAGCGCGATGGTGGCGAGCGGCGTGCCGAGCTCATGCGCGGCCGCGGCGGCCAGCCCGTCGAGTGCCGAAAGGTGCTGCTCGCGCTGCAGCACCAGCTCTGTTGCAGCGAGCGCATTGGCCAGAAGCCGGGCTTCGGCGGCCACCCGGAAGGCGTATATGGCGGTGAAGGCGATCGAGGACAGCACCGCCATCCACATGCCGGCGACATAGAGAAAAGGCATCGCCAGCGGCGCGTCCTCATGCCAGGGCAGCGGCAGATGGACAAAGACCAGAAAGGTCGCCGCCGACATGACCAGCCCGCCGAGGATGGCGGTCAGGCGCAGGGGCAGCGATGTCGCCGAAATGACGACAGGCACGGTCATCAGCAGCGAGAACGGGTTGGTGAGGCCGCCGGTCATGTAGAGCAGGCCGGCAAGCTGCAGGCTGTCGAAGATGAGGATGCCGAAGGCGGCAAGCGGCGTCAGCCGATGCGCCGCCGGAAAGCGGAAGGCGAGAAACAGGTTCATCCAGGCCGAACAGGCGATCAGGGCAAAGCAGAGGCTGACCGGCAGCGGAAACTTCAGCCCATAGGCGACGACGAGCACCGTCAGGCTCTGCCCGACAATGGCAAGCCAGCGCAACCGGATCAGCGTGTTGAGGCGCAGTCTCTGGCTCTGCTGGAAATCGGGCGAACGCAAAACGTTGATCATGGCCATGAATTACAGCCGCAGGAGGACAAGCGCTAGTAGCGGTGCGCAGTCGGCATTCGCGATTGACCGAAGCCCCCCGACGTCGTCATCCCTGGGCGAAGCAGGAGCGAAGCTCCGTCACAGAGACCCTGGAATGACGAAGTGGTCGATTTTTGCACCAAATTTTCAAGGGAATCCCTCCTGATCCAAGCGGTCCGCCCAAGCTTCCCGAGGCTAGGTGCCTCTGGGTTTTGCGCGGGCGGTGGCGGTCGCGAGCAGCGGGTTTTCCGGCCAGACATGCTTGGGATAGCGGCCGCGCATGTCGGCGCGCACATCGGCCCAGGAGCCGCGCCAGAAGCCGGGCAGGTCGCGCGTCGTCTGGATCGGCCGGTGCGCCGGCGACAGGAGTTCGAGCGTCAGCGGCACGGCGCCATTGGCGATCGAAGGATGGCGGTCGAGGCCGAACAGCTCCTGCACGCGAATCGCCAGCACCGGCCATTCGCCGTCATAGCGGATCGGCACATGGCTGCCCGACGGAGCATCGAAATGGGTCGGCGCCAGCGTATCGATCCTGCGCTGCAGATCGTGTGGCACGAGGCTGGCCAGCCCGGCCGAGACAACGCCCGCATCGATGGCGGCAAGCGATGCCGCGCCGGACAGGTAAGGCAGCAGCCAGTCGTCGAGGCACTCGATGAGGGCGTCATCCGCCATATCGGGCCAGGGCGCGCCAAGGCCGCGATGCAACCAGCCAAGCCGCTGGCGCAGCGTTTGCGCCTCCTTGCTCCAATTCAGCAGCGACAGCCCGTGCTGGCGCACCGCGTCGAGGACGGCGCGGTCGGCGTCAGCACCGATTGGCGGCGGCAGCATGCGTTCGGCAAGCGTGATGGCGCCAAGGCGCACGGTTTCGCGGACGCGCACGGCGCGCTTGTCGCGGTCGAAGCTCGTTTCACGGCGGACCTCGATCCTGTCCGCCAGCGCGGCGCGGACATCGTCCTCGCCGATCGCTGCCGCCGCCGTGATGCGCGCATTCTGTGCCTTGCCCTGCAGGTCGGCGACGACCAGAAACGGCTCGCCCGCCAGCGGATCGGCGGCGTCGAGCATGGCGCCGGAGCCGTTGGCCAGCACGAAACGGCCACGCTCGCCGCGCGCCTTCGCCACCCGATCCGGCCAGGCGTGGACGAGCAGGGGACCGGCTGCCGCAGCTTCGCTGCCCTTCGCCTCGCCAGCCTGCCTCGCCAGCCGTTCGGCGAGCTGCTTGGCGGCTGTAGCGCGTGGCGATTTTTCCCCACGAAAACGCATCAGCCGCCGCTCCAGATCGGCGCCGTCGCCACCAAGGCCGCGTTCGGTGAGCAGCACGGCAAGCATCGCCGCCTCGAAGGCATGGCCGCTGCCGGTTGCCTCGGCAACCATGTGCGCCAACCGCACCGGCAGGGCGAGCTTGCGCATCGCTGCACCCGCGTCCGTCAGGCGCCCCATGTCGTCGATGGCATCCAGCGCGCGTAGTAGCCCCCTTGCCTCATTAAGGGCCGGAACAGGCGGCGGATCGAGAAAAGCGAGCCCTGCCGGATCGGCAACGCCGAAGGCAGCGCAATCGAGCAGCAGTCCGGACAGATCGGCCTCAAGGATTTCCGGCGGCGTGAAGGCGGGGAGTGCAGCCGTCTGCTCGGCCCGCCACAACCGGATGGCGACGCCTGGCTGCGTGCGCCCGGCACGGCCGGCGCGCTGGTCGGCGGAAGCCTTGCTGACGCGCACGGTCTCCAACCGGGTGAGGCCGCTGGCCGGCTCATAGCGCGGCAGCCGCGACAGGCCCGAATCGATGACGACGCGCACGCCGTCGATGGTGATCGAGGTTTCGGCGATCGAGGTGGCCAGCACCACCTTGCGGCGGCCGGCCGGCTGCGGCTTGATCGCCGCGTCCTGCGCCTTGCCGTCGAGCATGCCGTAGAGCGGGACGATGTCGGTATCGGTGCCGACCTTGCCGGCCAGCCGTTCGGCGGTGCGCTCGATCTCGCGCTGGCCGGGCAGGAAAGCAAGCACGCTGCCGCTTTCGTCGGCGAGGGCGGCGCGGATCGCCTTTGCCATGGCGTCCTCGATGGCGATGCCGGCCGGCCTTTCGTCATAGCGGATTTCGACGGGAAAGGCGCGGCCCTCGCTCTCGATCACCGGCGCGCCCGACATGAGTTTGGCGACACGCGCGCCGTCGAGCGTCGCCGACATCACTGCCAAGCGCAGATCCGGCCTGAGCGCCCCTTGCACGTCGAGCGCCAGCGCGAGACCGAAATCGCCGTCAAGCGAGCGCTCGTGGAATTCGTCGAAGATGACAGCCGAAACACCGGGCAGTTCGGGATCGTCGAGGATCATGCGCGCCAGCACGCCTTCGGTGACGACCACGATCCTGGTCTTTGCCGAAATGCGGTTTTCCATGCGCATGGCATAGCCGACGGTGGCGCCAGGTTCCTCACCAAGCAATTCAGCCATCCGGCGGGCGGCGGCGCGGGCGGCGAGCCGGCGCGGTTCAAGCAGGATGATCTTGCCGGCGCCGAGCCAAGGCGCGTCAAGCAGCGCCAGCGGCACCAGCGTCGTCTTGCCGGCGCCCGGCGGCGCCACCAGCACGGCGCTGTTGCCATGGCCCAGCGCTTCCCTCAGCGCCGGCAGCACGGCGGATACAGGAAGCTCCGGCAGGGGTTTTGTGGTCATGGCGCCCGCATATCAGCGGTTACGGCCAAGGCGCAACCAGAGTCGGTTTAAAGCCGGGTGCGCGAAAACGGGTTCCAGCGCACGGTGCCCAGCCGCGCTTCCTCACGAACCATGGTCAAAAGGCCGGCGCCGCCAACGACCGCCAGGCCAACCAGCGACAGCCCGTCCGGATATTCCTGGAAGAACAACGCGCCGAGGATCACCGCCCAGGCGATCTGCGAATAATGCGTCGGCGCGACGCGGTTGGCGGGCGCGTATTTCATGGCCAGCAGCTGCAGGAATTGTCCACCCGCGGTGAAGGCACCGGCCATTGCCAGCCACAGCAACTGCTTTCCGCTGGGAACAGTGAAGGCGGTGGCGGCGGCACCGATGCCGTTGAACAGCAGGCCGCAACCGACCAGCACGCCGAGCATGGTGGTGCGCTTTTCCTGCTGCGCCAGCGAGCGCATCAGGATGACGCTGGTGGCCGCGAGGAAAGCAACGCCGAAGGCGGCAAGATGGCCGAGATTGAGTTCGCGAAAGCCAGGCCGCACCACCAGCATGACGCCGGCGAAACCGGCGACCACCGCCAGCCAGCGCCAGGGGCCGACCTTCTCCTTGAGGATCACCGTGGAGAGAATGGTGACGCAGAGCGGCGCCAGGAAGATCAGCGCATAGGACTCGGCCAGAGGAATGGTGGTGAAGGCGTAGACGCTGAGCACGCCGGAAGCGATGCCCGCCCAGGCGCGCGCCTGCACCGCCCATGGTCTTTTGGTGCGCCAGAAATCGCGCCAGCGTTCGCCCGCAGGTCGCGTGAAGAATAGGAAGAAGCCCGCGAACAAAGTTATGAAAAAGCCGATCTCGAAGATCGTGAGTTGACCGCCCAGGCTTTTGACAACGGCATCGCTGCCCGAATAGCTTGCGTAGGCGATCAGGGCGAGCAGGATTCCGTTCGTCACGTTGTTCCAGTTCCGGGGAGAGAGTGATTTGAAAATCCTGGCGCTCGGTGCCCATCCGGACGACATCGAGATCTTCATGTTCGGTACGATGGCCGCCTATGCCGCGCAAGGCGCAGAGCTCACTTTTGCCATGGCCACGGATGGTGCCAGGGGCGGCACGAGTGATCCCGCTGTTCTCGCTCGTGTCCGTCGCGATGAAGCAACGGCCGCGGCTGCGCTGGTAGGCGCAATGCCACGCTTCCTCGACTTTCCGGACGGCGAGTTGGTGGCCGATGCAGCGCTGATCGGAGCTCTGAAAGCACTGATTGGTCAAACCGGCCCGGATCTGGTGATCACGCATGCGCCCAACGACTATCATGCCGACCATCGCGCGCTGTCGGACGGCGTGCGCATCGCGGCGTCTTTCGCCGTCCCGGTGCTGCATGCCGACACGATGGGCGGCACCGGTTTTTCGCCGACGCACTATGTCGACATTTCCGCCCATGCCGACGTCAAGGCCGAAGCGATCCGAATGCATCAGTCGCAGGATCCCGACCGCTTCGTCGACATCGCGCGGACACAGAACGCCTTTCGCGCCGGCCAGTGCAACGGCGCGCAAGGCTCCTCGGCCGAAGCCTTCCGCTTCGAACCGTCGTTCCCGTTTGCCGATATCCGTATGCTGCTGCCGCCGGCACCGCCGATCCGGAAGGTGATGGTGAGCACCAGAAGGGTCGGTTGAGAAGCCGAGGCGACCCCACGTCCTGGTCACAATCGGCCTGAACAGCTTCGGTAAGCCGACCAGCGAGCCGCGCTTCTCCAACGTTTTCAGACATCGCGATAAGCATGCTGCGGCGCAGCAACGAATTCGCTTGCTTTGTTTAGTAAAAATTGCATCACTAAACAAATTACTAAACATCCGCAGCGTAACCGCGCAGCCATGTTTGGGCCCCTG
The DNA here is from genome assembly GCF_055811675.1 of Mesorhizobium sp. WSM4808. Classification (NCBI taxonomy): domain Bacteria; kingdom Pseudomonadati; phylum Pseudomonadota; class Alphaproteobacteria; order Hyphomicrobiales; family Phyllobacteriaceae; genus Mesorhizobium; species Mesorhizobium sp. WSM4808. The sequence goes on along the minus strand of NZ_JBVVQX010000004.1, from coordinate 132,765 downwards.
AGGAGAGGGGTTGAGGGCTTTTTGAAACCGTCATCCGGGCGCGTTTCGCAAATGGGAGGAAGTCATGAAATCGAGCTTGAAACTGGCGTTGGGACTGACCTCGGCGATCACAGCGTCGACAGCCGTCTCGAACGTCGCGCACGCTGAAGACCTGACGCTGTGCTGGGCCGCCTGGGACCCGGCCAACGCGCTTGTCGAACTGTCCAAGGATTTTACCAAGGAAACCGGCATCGGCATGAAATTCGAGTTCGTGCCATGGACCAACTATGCCGACCGTTTCCTCAACGAGCTGAACTCGCACGGCAAATTGTGCGACCTGATCATCGGCGACAGCCAGTGGATCGGCGGCGCTGCCGAGAACGGCCATTACGTCAAGCTGAACGACTTCTTCGACAAGGAGAAGATCAGCATGGACGATTTCGTGCCGGCAACCGTCGTCGGCTATTCGGAATGGCCGAAGAACACGCCGAACTACTGGGCGCTGCCGGCCATGGGCGACGTCGTCGGCTGGACCTATCGCAAGGACTGGTTCTCCAAGCCGGAACTGCAGAAGGAATTCAAGGAGAAGTACGGTTGGGATCTCGGCCCGCCGACCACTTTCGACCAGTTGAAGCAGGTCGCCGAGTTCTTCCAGAAGCGTGAGATCGACGGCAAGACCGTCTACGGCGCCTCGATCTACACCGAGCGCGGCTCTGAAGGCATCACCATGGGCGCCATGGACGTGCTCTACAGCTATGGCTTCCAGTACGAAAACCCCAAAAAGCCCTACGAGATGGAAGGCTTCGTCAACTCCGACAAGTCGGTGAAGGGGCTGGAGTTCTACAAGGCGCTCTATGATTGCTGCACGCCTCCGGGTGCCTCGAACAGCTATATGGGCGAAGGCGTCGATGCCTTCAAATCCGGCCAGGTGGCGATGCACATGAACTTCGCCTTCACGTGGCCGGGCCTGCAGAAGGACGAGAATGTCGGCGGCGACAAGATCGGCTACTTCGTCAACCCGAAGGGGCCTGACGGCGAGCAGTTCGCCCAGCTCGGCGGCCAGGGCATCTCCGTGGTGTCCTATTCCGACAAGCAGGAAGCGGCGCTGAAATACATCAAATGGTTCGCCAACAAGGACGTGCAGGCCAAATGGTGGTCGCTCGGCGGTTATTCCTGCCTCAACGCGGTGGTCAAGGATCCGGGCTTCCCGGCCAGCCAGCCCTACGCGCAGACCTTCCTCGACTCGATGGCCATCGTGAAGGACTTCTGGGCCGAGCCGAGCTACGCCCCGCTGCTGCAGGCCTCGCAGAAGCGTTTCCACGACTATGTCGTCGCCGGCCAAGGTTCGGCCAAGGATGCGCTGGACGGCCTGGTCAAGGACTGGACGCAGGTCTTCCAGGACGACGGTAAGATGTAACTGGGGCAAGATGTAACCCGGCTCCTCCCGAGCTCGACCCATGCGTCCCGTGCCGCCCTTGGCACGGGACGCAGTTCAGATAAATTCCATGACAGAGACGACCAAGTGACCGAAGCAGGACTCACCATGCTCAATCGGACCGCGGAGAACGTTGCCCGGGCGACGCCGGAACCGTTGGCCCGCAAGGTCCGGGGCATCAGCGACAAGGGCCTCGCCTGGCTGTTCATCTCGCCGACGATCCTGTTGCTGCTGGCCATCAACATCTTCCCGCTGTTCTGGGCGATCTATCTGTCGTTCACCAACTACCGCGCCAACCGCCCGAACGAGGTGGTGAAGAACCTCGGCTTTGCCAACTACCAGCGCATCCTCGGCGACAAGGATATCTGGATCGCCATGCAGACGACGGCGCATTTCGTGTTCTGGACCATCCTGCTGCAGACGCTGATCGGCTTCACCCTGGCCTGGCTGATCGACAGGAAGTTCCGCGGCCACGCCTTCTGGACGACGCTGATCCTGGTGCCCATGATGCTGTCGCCGGCGGTGGTCGGTAATTTCTGGCGCTTCCTCTACGAGCCGCAGATCGGCCTGTTCGCCTACGCGATTTCCTTCGTCACGAGGATTCCGCCGACCGATATCCAGATGCTCTCCAACGTGTCGCTGGCGCCCTGGTCGATCATCATCGTCGACACCTGGATGTGGACACCCTACGTGATGCTGATCTGCCTCGCGGGCCTACGCTCCATCCCCGAATACATCTACGAGGCGGCCGAGGTCGACCGCGCCTCCAACTGGCGGCAATTCTGGTCGATCACGCTGCCGATGGCGCTGCCCTTCATCATGCTGGCTGTGCTGTTTCGCGGCATCGAGAACTTCAAGATGTTCGACATGGTCAATCTGTTGACCGGCGGCGGGCCGGGCTCGACCACCGAGGTCGCCTCGATAACGCTGAAGCGGCAGGCTTTCGAAAGCTGGCGCACCGGCTATTCCTCGGCCTTCGCAATCATTCTTTTCGTGGCGGTGTTCGGCCTCGCCAACATCTACGTCAAGGCGCTCAACAAGGTGAAGCAGAGATGAGCCTGACCACAGCCCATTCGGTCGTCGCACCGAGCAGCAACTCGAAACGGATCGCCGGCACGATCATCGTACTTTACGCACTGATCTCGATCGTGCCGCTGCTGTGGATCTTCGCCACCAGCTTCAAAACGCCGCCGGATTCGATCGCCTATCCGCCCAAGATCCTGTTCCAGCCAAGCCTTGAGGGCTACTGCAATCTGTTCACGACGCGGACCCGGCAGACGCCGGAATACATCAACTCGCTGGGCCCGGCGACAGGCTTCTGCGACGAGACCACGCGCAAGCGCAACATGGTGATCGCCGGCCCGTCCAACTTCCTGCCGCGCTTCGTCAATTCGCTGATCATCGCCTTCGGCTCGACTTTCTGCGCCGTCTTCCTCGGCACGCTGTCGGCCTACGGCTTCTCACGCTTCAAGGTGCCGCTCGCCGACGACCTTTTGTTCTTCATCCTGTCGACGCGCTTCATGCCGCCGATCGCCGTCGCCATTCCGATCTATCTGATGTACCGCGAGCTTGGCCTGTCGGACACGGCGCTCGGCATGATCCTGCTCTACACGGCGGTCAATGTTTCGCTGGCGGTGTGGCTGCTGAAAGGCTTCATCGACGAAATCCCGCGCGAGTACGAAGAGGCGGCGATGATCGACGGCTATACACGGCTGCAGGCCTTCTGGCGCACCGTGCTGCCGCAAGCGACGACCGGCATTGCAGCGACCGCGATCTTCTGCCTGATCTTCGCCTGGAACGAGTATGCGTTCGCGGCACTCCTGACCTCGGGCACCGCGCAGACCGCGCCGCCCTTCATCCCAACCATCATCGGCGAAGGCGGCCAGGACTGGCCGGCGGTCGCGGCCGGCACGACGATCTTCCTGGTGCCGATCCTGGTCTTCACCATTCTGCTCCGCAAGCAATTGCTGCGCGGCATCACCTTCGGCGCGGTGCGCAAATGAGCATGACCAAGCCTCAGAAACGCAAGTCGCGCTGGCCGGTCTGGGCCAGGCGCGGGCTGATGGAAAACATCGCCACGGCGCTGATCGCCATCGGCTTCCTGATGCTGTTCCAGCCCTTCGCGCTGTCGCTCTACACCTACTCCTTCATCACCATGCTCGCCGGCACCGTGATGTTCATCATCGTCTCGAAATTCCCGGAATAATCATGGCCGAAATCCGCGTCCAGCACCTGAGAAAGGCCTTCGGCGATTTCGTTGCCGTGCAGGATTCCAACTTCGTCGTCGAGGATGGCGAGTTCTTCGTCATGCTCGGGCCGTCGGGCTGTGGCAAGACGACGACCTTGCGCATGATCGCCGGGCTCGAACTGCCGACCGGCGGCCAGATCCTGCTCGGCGGCGACGACGTCACCATGCTGCGGGCACGCGAGCGCGACATCGCCTTCGTCTTCCAGCTGTTCGCGCTCTATCCGCACATGAACGTGCGCAAGAACATCGGCTTCCCGCTGTTGGCGCAAGGCATGCCTTCGGCCGAGATCCGCACCCGTGTCGAGGAAACAGCAAAACTGCTGCGCATCGATCACCTGCTCAACAAATCCGTCTCCGGACTTGCCGGTGGTGACCGCCAGCGGGTCGCGCTCGGCCGCGCCATCGTGCGGCGGCCAAAATGCTTCCTGATGGATGAGCCGCTCGGCACGCTCGACACCGAATTCCGCGATTTGATGGTCCATGAACTGCGCGAACTGCACAACCGCATCCGTGCCACGACGGTCTATGTCACGCACGACCAGATGGAAGCGATGTCGATGGCCGACAAGATCGCCGTGATGAACCATGGCGTCATCGAACAGTTCGGAAGCCCACGCGAAATCTACGACCGCCCGGCAACCATGTTCGTCGCCGACTTCATTGGCTCGCCGCCGATGAACTTTTTGGGATTTGGCGGCGGGGTCGCCAAGGGTGCCAGGGAGATCATCGTGCAAGGTGCGAAGGTCGCGGTGCCGGAGGTACGAGAGGACATCGCACCCAGCGACATGGCCCTTGGCATCCGCCCGGAGCACATACGCTTCGACGACGCCTCCAAGCTGCGCGGCGCCATCTACGGCACCGAATATCTCGGCACCACGCAGATCGTCGCGGTCGAAACGGCGGACGGTATCATCAAGGCACGCGTGCCGGCCGAAATCCGGCTGTCCACCGGCGACCATGTCGGCCTGACGCTGAGCAGCGCGCGGCTGTCGCTGTTCGAGAAGGGATCGGGCCGCGCAGTGAGAACCGCGATCCACGATGTCGCCTCGGAGCGGAGGACCCAGCATGGCTGAGGTGCACATCAAGAACGCGACCAAGAGTTTCGGCGATCATGCCGCCGTCAACGGCCTCGACCTGCACATAGCAGATGGCGAATTCGTCGTGCTGCTCGGGCCGACCGGGGCCGGTAAGACAACGACGCTGCGGCTCATCGCCGGGTTGGAACGGCCGGATACCGGCACGATCGAGATCGGTGGACACAACGCCACGACGCTGTCGCCGGCCGAGCGTGACACCGCCTTCGTCTTCCAGCAGTATTCGCTCTATCCGCATCTGTCGGTATTCGACAACCTCGCCTTCCCGCTGCGCTCGCCGGCGCGGAAAATGCCGGAGGACCAGATCCGCCGCCGGGTCGAGGAGGTGGCGAAGATGGTGCGCATCCATCACAAGCTCGCCAATCGCTCGACCAAGCTTTCGGGCGGCGAAATGCAGCGCGTTGCCATCGGTCGCGCGCTGGTGCGCAAGCCTTCGATCTATCTGATGGACGAGCCGCTGTCGTCGCTCGATGCCAAGCTGCGCGGCGATCTCAGGCTCGAGCTGAAGCGCATCCAGACCGAACTCGGCGCCACCATGCTTTATGTCACGCATGATCAGATCGAGGCGATGACGATGGCAGACCGCATCGGCATCCTCACCGAGGGCGTGCTGGTGCAGATCGGTTCGCCGCGCACCATCTATTCCGAGCCGGCAAACCTTCATGTCGCGGCAAGGCTCGGCCAACCGGCGATCAATCTTCTGCCGACCGGACTGCTGCCTGATGCCGGCGCGCCAGCCGGGACCAAGACGATCGGCGCGCGCACCGAACATCTTTCGATCGCGAAGGCTGCGAATGGTCATGCCGACGGCGTCGTCGACTGGGTCGAGCATCTCGGTGATCAGAACCATTTGCATGTGACGGTGGGGACCAAGAAACTGGTGACGCTGACCGATCCCGACACGGATCTGGCGCAGGGCGACAAAGTGGTGATCCGCTACCGGGCGCCGCTGTATTTCGGCGCCGATGGACAGCGATTGATGTGAGCGGTTTTCGGTGATTCAGCACCGGTTTTGACTTTGCCAGTATGGGACGAATTCGATGAAGCACTTTTTCAATCGCAGGGAAACGATCGTCACCGAGGCGCTCGACGGCCTGTTGCGGACCATCGGATCAGGCGATCTCGCGCGCCTCGACGGCTATCCCGAGATCAAGGTCATCCTGCGCGCCGACTGGGACAAGACGAAAGTCAGTGTCGTCTCCGGCGGCGGGGCCGGGCACGAGCCGTCCCATGCCGGCTTCGTCGGCAAAGGCATGCTGACGGCGGCGGTCTCAGGCGAGATCTTTGCCTCGCCGAGCGTCGAAGCCGTGCTGGCCGCCATTCGCGCAGTCACCGGCCCGGCCGGCTGTCTGTTGATCGTCAAGAACTACACCGGCGACCGCCTCAATTTCGGCCTGGCCGCCGAGAAGGCGCGCGCCGAAGGATTTCATGTAGAGATGGTGATCGTCGCCGACGACGTCGCGCTGCCTGATATCACCCAGCCGCGCGGCGTTGCCGGCACCTTGTTCGTGCACAAGATCGCAGGCCATCTGTCGGCGGCCGGCCACGATCTGGCATTCGTCGCAACGGCCGCTCGCGCGGCGGCGAAGGATATCGTTTCGCTCGGCATGTCGCTGTCGTCCTGCTCGATCCCCGGCCAGCCGCACGAAGACAGGTTTGGCGAGAACGATGGTGAACTCGGCCTCGGCATTCATGGCGAGCCGGGCGTCGAAAGGATTGCGGTGCAGAGTGCCGACAGACTGGTGGCGATCATGGTGGAGCGCCTCGCGGCACGGCTTGATCCCGAGGCCACCTACGCCTTGCTGATCAACAATCTCGGCTCCGTGCCGCCGCTCGAAATGTCTGTCGTCGCCAATGCGGTGCTTGCATCGCCGCTCGCCAAGACCATCAAGCTGACGATCGGCCCGGGCCCGCTGATGACGGCGCTCAACATGAACGGCTTCTCGCTGTCGCTGATCCGGCTGGATGCGGCGCGCGAAACCGCCTTGCAGGCGCCGGTCGGTCCGCACGCCTGGATGCCGGCAAAGCCGGTTGTTTCACCTGCCGTCGTGCCGATGGCGAAAGCGGCCGGACAGAGCGCGGCACGCAAGCCCAGCCAGGATGCGCGCACGAAGCGTCTAGTCGTCACGGTCTGCGAACGGCTGATCGCGCTCGAAGCGACTTTGAACGGATTGGACGCCAAAACAGGCGACGGCGACACCGGCTCGACGGTGGCGACCGGCGCGCGCAGTGTTCTCGAGCGGCTTGATGCGCTGCCGCTTGCCGAGCCGGCGGCGACCCTTGGCGCGATAGGTGACATTTTGAGCGCCTCGATGGGCGGCTCCAGCGGCGTGCTGCTGTCGATCTTCTTCACCGCCGCGGCGCAAGCTCTGGAGAGCGGCGCAAACCTGGCCAAGGCGCTGCTTGCCGGCCTCGAGCGAATGACTTTCTATGGCGGCGCAAGGATGGGGGATCGCACGATGGTCGATGCCCTGGAGCCTGCCCTCAGAGCGCTCGATGCCAGGAGCGTGGAAGAAGCGGCTGTGGCGGCCCGACGTGGCGCCGAGGCCACCGCTGCCATGGACAGGGCAAAATCCGGGCGGTCCGCCTATGTCGGCAGCAAGCTGCAAGGCGTGGCCGACCCCGGCGCCTATGCAGTGGCCGAGGTTTTCGCGGCGGCGGCCGCGCTGCATGAAGCGGCCTGATTCATGCTCCAATTGTCGAATGAGCGTTCTTTCGATACTGCGGGCGGCATGGAAACCGGAAATGCGGGTGACATGGCGGCGTTGAACCTTGCCAGGCTGATCGCGGCCGCTGCGGATACCATTGCCGCTCACGCCCAGGAGTTGACGGCGCTCGACCAGGCGATCGGCGACGGCGACCACGGGCTGAACATGAAGCGCGGCTTCGAGGCCGTGCGCGCGGAAGCCGAAGCATTTTCGGCCAAACCGCTGCCCGATGCCTTGAAGGCGATCGGCACCAAGCTGGTGATGACGGTCGGCGGCGCCTCCGGCCCGCTATTCGGCACCCTTTTCCTGGCACTCGGCAAGGAGATTTCAGCGGCGCCTGATCGCGCCAATCTGACGGCGGCGTTCGGCAAGGCGATCGAAGCGGTGGCAGCACGGGGCAAGTCGCAGGTTGGACAAAAAACCATGCTCGACGTGCTGCAGCCGGTGCATGACGCGTTGCTGCAGGGAAAGACGGCGCCGGAAATCGCAGGTATCGCCGATGCGGCCGCCGAGGCGACCGTGCCGATGAAGGCCCGGCGCGGCCGTGCGTCGTTCCTTGGCGACCGGTCGATCGGCCACATGGATGCCGGTGCACGCTCGACCGCGCTTCTGGTGTGCACGATCGTCGAAACGCTGGAAGGTCAGCCATGAGCAATGTCGGCATCGTCATCGTTTCGCATTCGCCGCTGGTTGCCGAGGGCACGGCCGACATGGTGCGGCAGATGGTGGGCGACGAAGTGCCGCTTGCATGGTGCGGCGGAAACGGCCATGGCGGGCTCGGCACCAATGTCGAGGCGATCATGGGCGCCATCGACAAGGCCTGGTCGGAAGCCGGTGTCGCCATTCTGGTCGATCTCGGCGGTGCCGAGACCAACTCGGAAATGGCGGTGGAGATGATCGGCGAGCCACGCTCGCACAAGATCATCGTCTGCAACGCGCCGATCGTCGAAGGCGCGGTGATGGCGGCGACCGAGGCCTCCGGCGGCGCCTCGCTCCGGGAAGTGGTGGCGACGGCACATGAATTGTCGCCGTCGTGAGTGAACGGGAAGTTTGAAGACATGTCCGCATCCGCCGAAGCGACCGTTGTGATCACCCACGAGGTGGGCCTGCACGCGCGTCCTTCGGTGAAGTTCACCAAGCTGGCCAAGAGCTTTGCCGCCGAGGTGGAAATCGCGCTTGCCGCCAACGGCCCCTGGTTCGACGCCAAGAGCATCGTCAAGGTGATGGCGACCAAGGCGCCGAAGGGTACGCTGTTGCACATCAGGGCCAGCGGAGACGGCGCCAATGATGCCGTCGACGCGCTGGTCGAACTGGTGCGGCGCGATTTCGACGAAGGCGCGGACCATGCCCGAACCGCTTAGGATTAAAGGCATTTCGGCCTCGGCCGGTTATGCCGAAGGGCCGCTGTTCGACCTCGACCAGACTGTCGGCTCCTATGTCGGCAAAGAAACAGCCGACGATGAGAAGGCCGCGCTCGAAACCGCAATCGGCATTGCCACGGGCCGTCTCACTGCAATGATCGGGATGGCCGAGGGCGATGCCGCCGACATTCTCGAGTTTCAGATCGCCATGCTGCAAGACGATGCGCTGAGCAGCCCGGCCTTTACCGCGATCCGCTCCGGCCTGCCAGCGGACAAAGCATGGCGGCAAGCGCTTGATACTGAGACTGCCGGCTACGATGCTTCGGACCAGGATTATTTCCGCGCGCGCGCCGCCGACATCCGCGATATCAGGGACCAGGTGCTGCGGGCTCTGTCGGAGGTTGGCAACGTCGAGCCGCCCGCCGGCGCCATCCTCTATGGCGAGGATATCGCGCCGACGCGTTTTCTCGAAACCGACTGGAGCAGCGGCGGCGGCATCGCGCTGAGGGCGGGCAGCACCGCCAGCCATGTCGCCATGCTGGCGCGCTCGCGCGGCGTACCCATGATCGTCGGTCTCGGTGCTTCGCCGGCTCATCTCGCCGGCATCGCCCTGCTCGACGCCGAACATGGCGGCATCGTGGTGTCGCCCTCCAGGACCGAAATCGCCGCTTTTCGGCAATCCTGCGCGTCGTTCTCTGCGCGCCGCAACCGGGCCGGGACATTCCTGGCGCGGCCGGCGGTCACCAAGACCGGCAGGGCGGTGCGGGTGCAACTCAACATCGCCGACCCGTCCGAGGTCGACGGCATCGATATCGCCACCTGCGACGGGGTCGGGCTGATGCGCACCGAATTCCTGTTCGGCAAGACGCTGCCGGACGAGGGGACACAGTATCGCGCCTATCGCAAGGTGCTGGAATGGGCTGGTGACAAACCGGTGACGATCCGCACCGTCGATGCCGGCGGCGACAAGCCGGTGCCCGGCTTCACCATCGAGGAGAGCAATCCGTTCCTCGGCCTGCGCGGAATCAGGCTGTCGCTGGCAAGGCCGGAGGTGTTTCGTGTACAGATCCGGGCACTGCTGCGCGCCGCGGTGCACGGCAATCTGAAAGTGATGTTTCCGATGATCGCCATTGTGGAGGAATACCGACAGGCAGCGGCGATGTTCGCCGAGGAGCAGACCGCACTTGCCGCGCGCGGCATCGCGAGCAAGATGCCGCCGCTCGGCATCATGGTCGAGGTGCCGTCGGTGGCGATCCTGCCGGAAGCCTTTGCTGATGCCGCCTTCTTCTCGATCGGCTCCAACGACCTCACCCAATATGTCATGGCGGCTGCCCGCGACAACTCTGCCGTGGCTCATCTCAATTCGGTCCGTCATCCAGCCGTGCTGCGGCTGATCGCTGCCGTGACCGCGTTTGGCGAACAAGAAAAAATACCGGTCAGCCTGTGCGGCGATGCCGGCGGCGATCCGGCCTCGATCCCGTCACTGCTCGAGGCCGGCCTGCGCGATCTTTCCGTCGCTCCGGCGCAACTCGCCATGGCCAAGGCGGCCATCGCGGACGTTTCTGTCTAGGCGCGGCCGGCATGGCCGACATCAAACCCGAACCTGGCTCCGAGGACGCGATCCGCGCCTACAAGACGATCCTGTCGCACGTCATCGACCAGCGCCCGTCCGGCATGCGCCAGCGCCTCGCCGACGCGCTCGGCAAACACCGCAGCTTCGTCACCCAGATTTCCAGTCCTGCCTATTCAATTCCGATCCCGTCTAAACATTTGCCGGCTATATTTTCGGTCTGCCATTTCAGTCCGGTTGAGCGCGATCAGTTTCTCGCCGCCTACCATCAGGCGCATCCGGGGAAAATTTCGGTCGCGGCAGGCATGCGCAAGACGCGGCATGTCTCGCTTGTGGTGCCGGATTTCGGCGACGACAAGCAGAACGCCGCACTCGACAAAGCGGTGAACGACTTTATCCAGAAGATCACCAGCATCACCGGCAAGGGTAGCTGATCGAACTCTTTGTTTTACGCAATTCCGGAAAAAACCGCGACACATTTTTCCTGGAATTGTTTGGAAGGCCTATTTCGGGAGGAGACGATCGTGAAGAAGTTCATGAACTCGGTGGACACGGTGCTGACCGAGAGCCTCGACGGTTTCGTGGCCGCCCATGCCGACATCCTGGTGCTTGGCGACGAGCACAAATTCATCCGCCGCAAGACCTTGCGGCCGGGCAAGGTGGCGTTGATCTCCGGCGGAGGCTCCGGCCACGAGCCGCTGCATGGCGGCTGTGTCGGGCACGGCATGCTCGACGCCGCCTGCCCCGGCCAGGTGTTCACCTCGCCGACGCCGGACCAGATGCTGGCGGCGGCGCAAGCCGTCGACACGGGCGCCGGCTGCCTGTTCATCGTCAAGAACTATGAAGGCGACGTGATGAACTTCGAGATGGCGGCCGAAATGTCGGAAGGCATCCTGCAGATCGTGACCAATGACGATGTCGCCGTCGAGAATTCTTCCTATACGACGGGCCGGCGCGGCGTCGCCGGCACGTTGGTGGTGGAAAAGATCGTCGGCGCGGCCGCGGAACATGGCCTGGCGCTGGCGCCGTTGAAGGCGCTAGGCGACCGCGTCAACACGGCCACCCGCTCGATGGGCGTGGCGCTGACCAGTTGCACCGTGCCGGCCGCGGGCAAGCCGACTTTCGATATCGGCGATGGCGAGATGGAATTCGGCGTCGGCATCCATGGCGAGCCCGGCCGCCGGCGCGACACGCTGAAAAGCGCCGATGCGATCGCGCAGGAGATCTGTGCCGCAATCCTGGGCGATCTCGGCGACCGGGCGAAGGGTCCGGCGCTGCTGTTCGTCAACGGCTTCGGCGGCACGCCGCTGATGGAGCTCTATCTGATGTACAACAGCGCGCGCGCGATCTTCGAAAAACACGGCGTGACGGTGACCCGTTCGCTGGTAGGCTCCTACGTCACCTCGCTCGACATGGCCGGCTGCTCGATCACGCTGACCATGCTCGACCACGAGACGACCGCATTCTGGGACACGCCGGTGCACACAGCAGCGCTGCGCTGGGGCATGTAAAGCTGGCTTCCACCCTGCTTTTCTGCAACATCTTTCCCTTTAATCGCAACATTGTCCGGGTTGATGCTGCCACCGCTTACCCCTGCCGAAGAAAAGCTGCTGCTGCGCTACGCAGATCCGGAAGCGCCGACTGTCGACGTCGATAATTTGCCGGCAAAGACGCTGATGTCGCTGCTCGACAACGCCGAATTCCATGGCGTCCTGCCGATCATGCTGCGCAAGCTCAGCGGCGACGCGCAACTGCCATCGGATCAGGAGCTGGGAGACAAACTGGAGGACCTGCGCCAGAAGGCAACGATCGCCACCGGCCAGTCGATGCTGTTGAAGTATCATGGCGACCGCATCATGAAGGGACTGGCGGCGGACAATATTCCGGCGCGGATCGTCAAGGGGCCGGTCTTCGCGCGAAAGCTCTACCGCAACGTCGCCGACAGGCCGTTCACCGACATCGACATCCTGGTCGAACCCGCCAATCTGGCCAAGGCAAATCGGGTGATCGCGGCATGCGGCTTCGAGCTTGGCAGCAACGAGGCCGAGTCCTACGAATTGCAGGAATTCAAATGGCTCGAAAAGGAGAATTCCAGCCTGCTGGTCGAACTGCATGGCGACCTCGTGCATGACACCGGCATGCGGCGGCGCCTGTCGCTGGGTTTCCCTGAATTGCGCGCCATCGACGGCGACGCGACAGACACACCGGCGGCTCTTCTGACAATCGCCATCGTGCACGCCGCCGGCGGCCACAAATTCCACCGGCTGCAGCTTTGCGTCGACGTGCTGCAAGGCGTGCGGGCGCTGCAATCACCCGAAGCGGAAGCACGCCTCTTCGACGCTGCCCGTACCACCGGCATCGAGCTCGAGTTGGCAATCGTGCTCGATGTGACCGGCCAGTTGTTCGACGAAAGCCGAGCGCTCGACCTCGCCGGCCAGATCAAGCCCGATCTCTCCATACGGCTGGCCAGACGGTTGATCACCACGAATACGCTGCTCGGCGTCAATTCCAGGGATAAGCTTGGTTCGCGCCTACGCCGCGACGCCTTCCGCTGGATCCAACGGCTGGCCAGGGCCAGAGCAATTCCAGGAAAAGTGTGAGACGTTCTCTCCCGGAAAAGCGTCGCGCCATCACCTCAGGTCGGAAAGTGATGGCGCTCTTGGCTTGACCGCTCTGAGTCTTTAGCCTGCGTCGGGAAGCACACGACGAAGGATTGAGGAATTTGGCCGATCTCAATACCCACATTGCGAATGCTGCGCGTGATCGGAGTTCCCCGCGAGTCGTCGCGGTCCTTACAACACGGAACGAAGAACGGTTCGTTGCCGGATGTCTCGAGAACCTCTTTCGTCAAGGCGTACAGGTCTACATCTGCGACAATCAGTCGACGGACCGAACGCTTGAGATTGCCCAGCGCTACTGCGGAGCCGGATTGATAGGATTCGAAACCATCCCGCATAACGGCTGGTATTGCTGGGAGCACCTTCTTCGTCGCAAAGAGGAACTGTTTCGGTCGCTCGAAGCAGACTGGTTCATGCATGTTGACGCTGACGAGATCCACCTCCCGCCGACTTCGTACTCATCGTTGGTCTCCGCCATTGCGGCAGCCGACGCACTCGGCTTCAATGCAATCGAATCTTCCGAGTTTACGTTCATTCCTACCAGGGAAGCTCCCGATCACGACAATCCCGATTATCAACACACGCTGCGCACCTACTACCCGTTCCGGCCGACCTCCCCACACTGCGTCCGTGCCTACAAGAAACAGGACGGCCCCATGGAGATTGCGTGGTCAGGCGGCCATCTCGTACGGTTCGCGGGTCCGGTGAGGCTTTACTCCGAGCGTTTTCGCATGAAGCACTATCTGTTCCTTAGCGCAGAGCACGCCGCATGCAAGTATGCTGGCCGCCGGTTTCTGAGCGAAGAGGTCATTGGTCGTGGCTGGCACGGATGGCGACCCCGCTTGCGATCAGAGGATATTCTGCTGCCGGACGCCAGCCAGGTGCGCGCCAGCGCGACGGACGACGATCTGGACGAGGCCAATCCATGGTCGGCACACTGGCTTGAGCGGTACGCCTCGTGAATGAGGTACACCTCCCCCGCGTCCTGGCGATCGCGGATCGACCCGGCTGGGCGATTGATCGCAAGACCCAAAATCTCCGGCGCGTGCTGGAAAGAAGGTTCGAGATCGTCCAACGATTTCAACATGATGTGACTGAGTCGGACGTGAACACGGCGGACATCGTGCTCATCTTCTATTGGCTCCAGATCTCGAAGCTGCCCCTGCCGGAATCGGCCCTCGCCGGGCGGTCTGACAGGCTGCTCATCGGGATCTGCAGCCACAGAGAGCTGGAGGGCGAATTCCGCGAGCCCGGGCTCGCCGCCCTGCACCGGCTGGCGCGCGCTGTCTTTGTCAACAATCGGCAGCTCGAGCACGAATACGGTCCTCTACTGCGTGTTCCGGTCCACTACACGCCCAATGGAGTCGACACGACGTTCTTTTGTCCCGCACAAGAGCCACAACCCGGTTCTGGCGAGCTCCGTGTCGGATGGGCGGGAAGTCTCGGCAACCATGGTCCAGCACATCGCGGCTTCCACGACGTCATCGAGCCCGCGGTAGCGGCCGTGCCGGGCGCGCGCCTACTGACGGCGATTCGCGAGCAACGCTGGCGTAGCCATGACGAGATGCCCGACTTCTATCGGGATCTCGACGTTTATGTCTGCGCCAGCCTCAGCGAAGGCACTCCCAATCCTTGCTTGGAGGCGGCGGCGTGCGGTGTCCCTTTGGTGACCACCCGTGTGGGAAACATGCCCGAGCTGATTCGGGATGGCGACAACGGGCTGTTCTTCGATGGAACTGCGGAGGGGCTTGCGAACAAGCTAGCCTTGTTGCGGGACACGCCATCGCTCCGGTCGAGGATGGCCGCCCGCATGATCGAGACGATCCAAGAGTGGGATTGGGGCGTGCAGGCGGAGAACTACGCGCGCATGTTTGCCTCGTTGCTTACTGCGGGCGGAGCTGTCGGGCCCATGAGATGAGCGGCTTCGGGTGTGCCCTGCCAAACCTGACCTTTGTAGCGCCATTCGAGTTTTCCCGGACCCTTGCTCTTCCGTACCTCGCGCAGCAAGGATAACGAGGCGGCGCTGCGCTTAAATCGTTGTTTTTGCGCAAAACTGCGAAGTAGAAGCACTCCGAAACACGCTATCCCCACGCCCTTGGGAACAAGGAATAGCGGCCCCACGTTGCCTGGGGTATTCAGTCCCGCGTCGTCAGAGCGGCGCTGATCAGTGCCGCAGCGTCAGCCGGGCGCGCGCCCACCTCCAACCGGAAGGTCGGCACCGCATTGACCACCCCGGCGATGGTCGCCAGCCGGCGTTTCTGCATCGGCAGCAGCCCGGTCATACCGGTGCGGACGTTGTCCACCGCCAGTGCCACCATTGCGTCAGTGCCGGCCATGGCGACGAGCCGGCTCTGGCTTCCGGCGGAACGCGCCAGGTGCAGAAGGGCCGCCACCGGCCGGGCGGACGCGTTTTCCACCCGCACGATCCCGGCCAGCCGCTCGAGCGAGATGGGCTGTTCGCCATTGCGATCCCAGGTCTGGCCAAGGCAGGGCGCCACCTGCGGGATCATCTCCGCGGTCTTCCGATGAATCTTGACGGCGCGCGGCAGACCCCAGGCTACGACCTTGCCCGAAGTGGCATTCACGATCATGGCGTCGTCGGAGCAGAGGCCAAAGCCCTGAGTTGCCAGCGCGAGCGACGTTGTGGTCTTGCCGGTGCCGCTCGGAGCATGGATCAGCACCACCGCATCGCTGTCCGGCAACGTCAAGCCGGCAGTGTGCAGCATATGCTGGCCACCGGCGTCGAGCGCGGCGTCCAGGACCAGCATCGACGGCGTCCAGGCGGCTTTCGTTCCGGTGCGAATCCGGAGTTCGGCCCAGCCCGCCACGCCGTTGATGGCAACGGTCTGACGCTCGGGAAAGACCAGATGGATGATACCACTATCCTCGAACATCCGGCAGGGACCATCCTCCGGCACCTCGCCATCGAAGACGAGGGATCCGTTGGGTGCCTCGTCCAAGGTGTCTGTCTCGGCGATCTCGAGACGAAAGTCCGGCTCGACGGGTTCCGCGATACGCAGGCTGCCCAGCATGCGGTCGAAATCCTGCCACAGCTCCGGGCGCTCGGCCGATATGCCAAGGATCAGGCCGTTGAGACCATAGCAGGCTGAAGGTCTGGTCAAGCGGGACGCGCCTTTATGGCATCGGCATGATGACGATAGATTTCGACCATGCCGGGAAGCTTGTCGCTGACCACCGGCCTGCCATCGAGGCAGACCCAGCAATGCGCTGCCAGGCGCTGCGCTTGCATCGACTGCGGATCGACGCCGAAGCGCAGGTCCGGATCGAAGCCGGCCAGGCGCAGGAAACGATGACTTAGCAGACCCTCCCTCAGGCACCTGCGGTCACGCATCAGCCAGGGACGGCGGACGGCGCGGTTGACCTTGGCGACGATGTAGGCGGACGGCAGACCGCGATAGGGCGTCGACGAGGCGAGCGGCGCCCATTTGAGCACCTCCTCGAAGCTCCGGTTGGTGACCAAGACCGGCATCAGCCGCGCGCTTGCCCAGAGATGGCAGCGAAACAGAGCGCGCAGGAGCGGGCCGTCAGCCATCAAGCACCTGGCGCGGCGAGGATACCTTCAGAGATCAGATCCGTGGCGAGTGCCGCCATGTCCTGATCGAGCGTCCCCTTGTCGACCTCGAACTCCTCGCAAAGCAGGTCGACGATCTGGTCGAGGTTGCGCGCGCCGTCCACCTTGTCGAGAAAGGCTTCGGTCGTGCCGTTGCATGTATAAAGCTGGCCGCTGCGCGCCAAAAGCACGACTGCGCCATCGCCCACATGCTGCACCGAGGCATCCTCGGCCAGCCGCAGAACGGTTCCAGAGACTATTTCCACCACGCCCCTCCAAGCCACGCTCATCCCGGAAATCAGATAGCGCGGAGGTGGAGCGCTGTCTATCAGCCGATCATGGGAGCCCAGTGCACGGACCAACGGCTTTGCTGACGGATTCTCCGCGCCAGTCGCGTTAGAACCTGCTCGGTTGCGTCTTCCCGGCCGCATTCGTCCCAGAAATAGTCATCGATGAAATGTGACAAGCAGCGGGCCTGCCGGCAGCGGACGTTGCATTTCTTCCCCTAAGTAAGGTAAAACCTGTCCGGGTATTGGGGAGATAGCGTATGCGTTACAATTGGGAGCGGGCTCCGACGAGCTTCGAACGTCACAGAAAAGCGCTGGCCACAGCCATTTTGATCGCTGGCGGCATTGGCCTCATGCTTGTGGCCCTGCCGATCTAGAAACAACCTTTCAGACAGAGCGGCTGCCGGCGCCTGGGCGTGACCTCTCAGCGTGGCTGCCCGGTCACCGCGAGGAAGCGGCGATCGCGCCCCTCGAAGGCTGAAACGCTGCACCAGCACAACGATCACCGCCGGCTTGCCGGCCGGGGTGAGTTCGTAGGATTCCGACAGGCTGTAGGAGGTCGGGCAGTTTCTTGAGCCCGGCACGGTCTTGTCCTCGTGCAGGATCTTGATCGGCTTGCCGTCCTGGCCATGCAGCGTCAGCCGGAAGCCGAGCGCCTTGCCTGCCTTTTCACCTTGAAGTGCCTGGTCACGCTGCTGTGTCGTTGCGAAACTCGCCGAACAATCGCTCGTGCTGGCCGCCAGGATTTCGTCGAGCTGGATGGTCGAAATGCCTGTTTCGCCATGGAGCGGCGACAGCCATTTCTGCGACACCTGCTCGAGGCGAGAAATATCGTTGTAGGCAACCGTTTCGCCCGGAAAGGTGAACTTGTCGGAAGCCGCCTGCTCGGCTGGGAATGTGATGGCATATTGGGCGAGAATGGGCGCCGCCTGAGCGGCGGCCTGCGCCCTCGCCTGCTCCAGCGTCAGTGTCGCCTCCTCCGTCTGGTCGACGACAAGGATCGGCTTACCGCCAACGAACTGATCCGTGCGGGTATCGATGATATCGATCTGCGACCATCCAGAGTCCGAGGCGCCGGCGTCGAGCGTTCCATATTGCTCGAAGGCGAAATAAGCGCCATCCGGCGAAAAGCCGATGATGTGCCGTGCCGCGGCATCGCCAGCCTGAGCGATTCCAGCGGAGATCGCGAGCACGACACCCATGACCAATGGGAGCGCAAGGCGCCCGATGATCCGCACAGCAGCAAACATCCCCACTCCAATCTCGTATCGCAATTTCATAGCTGCTTGCCCCCAAGCGCCAGGTCGATATCGGCCGTACAATGGCGTGCATTTGCGGCCAAGGGTAGAGCGCGCTATCTGGAGGGAAGAAAATCATTCCTGGGGAGGTATGGATGGCTTCACGCTATCACGAGGTCTATGAAGGCTGGAAACGCGACCCGGAACGCTTCTGGGCGGACGCAGCCGGCGCCATCGACTGGTATTCGCCCTGGGACAAGGTGTTCGACGCCACGGCTGGCGTCTATGGCCGCTGGTTCACCGGCGCCACCTGCAACACCTGCTACAACGCCATCGACCGCCATGTCGCCGGCGGGCGCGCCGACCAGATCGCACTGATCCATGACAGCGCGATCACGGGAACGATCAGGAAGTTCACCTATGCCGAGTTGAAGCGCGAGGTGGTTGCACTCACCTCGGTGCTGAAGAACCGTGGTATTCGCAAGGGTGACCGCGTCATCATCTACATGCCGATGGTGGCCGAGGCGGCCATCGCCATGCTCGCCTGTGCCCGCATCGGCGCCGTGCATTCGGTGGTCTTCGGCGGCTTTGCCTCGCATGAGCTTGCCACCCGCATCGACGATGCCAGGCCGAAGCTGATCATTTCGGCATCCTGCGGCCTGGAGCCGGGCCGCGTCGTTGCCTACAAGCCGTTGCTCGACAAGGCGATCGAGATCTCCCGCCACAAGCCGGACGCCTGCCTGATCCTGCAGCGCGACCAGTTGCGCTGCGAGTTGAAGGAGCATTTCGACATCGACTACGCCGATGCCGTCGCTCGCGAACGGGCAGCGGGCGCCAATGTCGATTGCGTGCCGGTGCTGGCCACCGATCCGCTCTACATCATCTACACATCGGGCACGACCGGCCAGCCCAAGGGCATCGTGCGCGACAATGGCGGCCATATGGTCGCGCTGAAATGGACGATGGAAAACGAGTTCGGCGTCAAGCCGGGCGAGGTGTTCTGGGCGGCGTCCGATGTCGGCTGGGTGGTCGGCCATTCCTACATCGTCTACGGACCGCTGCTGCATGGCTGCACCAGCATCCTGTTCGAAGGCAAGCCTGTCGGCACGCCCGATGCCGGCACCTACTGGCGGGTGATAGCGGAGCATGGTGTCGTAGCCCTTTTCACCGCACCGACCGCGTTCCGCGCCATCAAGGGGCAGGACCCGAAGGGCGAGTTCATTGCTAAATACGACCTCTCGAGGTTCCGCACGCTGTTTCTTGCCGGCGAGCGCGCCGACCCGGAAACCATCAAATGGGCGGAGCAGAAGCTGAATGTGCCTGTGGTCGACCATTGGTGGCAGACCGAGACCGGCTCGCCGATGACGATCAATCCCGCCGGCCTTGGCCTGCTGCCGGTGAAATACGGCTCGCCCGGCGTGCCGATGCCCGGCTACGACATCCGCGTGCTCGACGATGGTGGCCATGAGGTGCAGCGGGGCACGCTGGGCAATGTGGTGATCAAACTGCCGCTGCCGGCCGGCTGCCTGCCGACGCTGTGGAATGCCGATCAACGGTTCCGCCAAGCCTATCTCGACGAGTTCCCCGGCTTCTACAAGACGGCGGATGCCGGCATGGTCGACGAGGACGGCTATCTCTACGTCATGGCTCGCACCGATGACATCATCAACGTCGCCGGCCACCGGCTGTCGACCGGCGCCATGGAAGAGGTGCTTTCGGCCCATCCCGATGTCGCCGAATGCGCGGTGATCGGCATTGCCGACGCCATGAAGGGCCAAGTTCCGCTGGGCTTCGTGGTGTTGAATGCGGGTGTGACGCGTGACGTCGGCCTGATCGAGAATGAAGTGGTCGGCCTTGTGCGCGAACGCATCGGCCCGGTTGCCGCCTTCAAGACGGTGGTGACGATCAAGCGCCTGCCCAAGACGCGTTCGGGCAAGATCCTGCGCGGCACCATGCAGAAGATCGCCGACAAGGAAGAATGGACCATGCCGGCGACGATCGACGATCCGGTCATCCTCGACGAGATCACCAAGGCCCTGAAGGAACGCGGAATCGGACTTTGAGCCACTGAAGGGTGGGCCGCGGACGACCTTTTCGATCGGCAAGCAATACTTTTATTGTGCGACGCAGCAATGCACCCTAAAGTCGTTCGCGGGGGGACATCGACAAAGGTCGCATGGCTCAGCAGAAGATTACATTTGGTGGCGTAGACATCCTGCGCTTTCTCGCCGCCGTCATGGTCATGGTCTACCACTATGGCTTCTGGGTGTGGGCGTATCCGGACGGTGTTTCGGCGCGCGCGACGGGCGGCGTTCCCCCGCAGCCGGCAATAGGCGCCTGGGTCGAATCCGGCTGGGTCGGCGTCCAGATCTTCTTCGTCATCAGCGGTTTCGTCATCGCCTTCAGCGCCGAAAGGTCGACACCCCTGCAGTTTTTCGAAGCAAGGGTGAAACGGCTGGCGCCGGCGGTCTGGATCTGCGCACCGGTCACGGCGGTGGTGCTGCTGCTTGTCGGGCTCAGTTGGCCGACCGATGCCGTCATCAGGCTCCTACGCACCGGCCTGTTCGTTCCGTACGCGCCTTGGGTGGACAGCGTCTACTGGACGCTGGGCATCGAGATCGCCTTCTATGCCATCGTCTGGATCCTGCTCAGCTTTGGCCGCTTCCATCTGATGGAGATTGTGGCCGTCGCCATCGGCTTGGTCAGCACGCTGTTCTGGTGCCTCTACTATCCGCTCGGCTGGGCCGATCTTGCCGAAACACGCACACTCGACCTGCTGCTGGTGCATCACGGCGTTTTCTTCGCCACCGGCGTCATGCTGTGGCTGATGCGCATCAAGGCGGTGACAGGCGCCCGACTTGCCTTCTGCGCCCTGTTCCTGGCCGGTGGTGTGCTGCAGATCGCCAGTTCAGTCGACGTTCATATCCTGAAGGTCGGGCGGGATATGCCGTTCGCGCCGCCGATCCTCATCTTCCTCATCGGCATCGCGCTGATGGCATGGTCGCTGCGGCTCGACCTCTCCTGGAGCGGCTGGCGCCGGATCGGGCTGATGACCTACCCGCTCTACCTGCTGCACGATGTCGTCGGCGCGGCCCTGCTCGGCATCCTGGTTCGCGCCGGTCTGCCACATCTGTTCTCGATGGCGGTCGTCGGCGCGACGATGATCGCGGCAAGCTGGCTGGTGGCGATCGAGGCCGAACCACGCATCCGGCTGCTGCTCGACCACACCGTTTTCCGTTATCGGCTCAAGGCAGCCTGACGACGATCCGGCAGACCGGGCCGGCCGCCGACCTAAAGCATGTCGCGCCTGAGCGATTCAGGCCCGCTTCAGGCCTTTGTTTCCACAGATCGTTGTCCCAAGACCGAGCTCATTTCTGAGCGACATGCATTGCGGTCCCGACCCGGCGGGGCTGCATTTTCCACGATTGCGGAATTCTCCGTTTCGGGCATGATAACAGGCACTTATGCCTTCCGTATGAGAGCTTGCCTCGAGACGCCCTGCACGTGAACCTGTTCCAGCGAAAACCCCGCATCGCGGCGCGTGCGCGCCTCGATATCGACATGCAGGACGCCGTCGTCTATGCGATCGGTGACGTGCATGGCTGCTACAAGGAACTCCGTGCCCTGGAGCAGAAGATCCTGCTCGATTCGCTTCGCTTCCAGAGCCGCAAGATCATCGTCATGCTTGGCGACTACATCGACCGGGGGCTTCAGTCGGCGCGGGTGCTGGATCACCTCCTGGCGCCGCCGCCGAAAGGGTTTCAGCGCATTTGTCTTGCCGGCAACCACGAAGTGGCGATGCTGAACTATCTCGACGGAAATCTGTCCCGCGAGCCCTGGCTGGCGACGGGCGGCCTGCAAACCCTGTTTTCCTATGGCATCGATCCGGCGCGCCTCGCCAGCCTCTACGGGAGCAGCGCGCAGATCGACCGACGCATAAGGGAGATCATTCCAGATGATCACGTCAGCTTCCTGCGCGGGCTGCCGATCATGGTCCGTTCGCGGAAGTTCGTGTTCGTCCACGCCGGCATCAGGCCCGGCGTCGACCTTGCGGCGCAAACCGACCACGACCTGGCCAACATCCGTTCGGACTTCTTCGAGGCAACGCACCTGCTCGACCGCTGGGTGGTGCACGGGCATACTCCGGTGGACGTCCCGAAGCTCGAAGGGCGCCGGCTCGGCATCGACACAGCCGCCTTCCAGAGCGGACGCCTGACCGCCGTCAGGATCGCCGACAAGCAAGGCAGGCTGATCTTCTCTTGACGCGCATCGATATTCAGGTGTGCTGACCTGAAGATCGATACACTTCAGAGAGGGTCCACTCGCGCAACGGTCGACGTCACACCGGCGCCTTGCCGCGCACTTCCGACTTTTCCAGATAGTAGCTCGAATATTTATCAAAGAATTTTTCCGAGCCGCCGAACGATCCGTATTTGGCCAGTTTCTTCAAATCGACCTTGTTCAGCACCGCGCCGACGATCTTGTTGGCGACATAGGGTTCGGATTCCAGCATCGACCTGACCATCGCGCGCGGGGTGCGCCCCCACTCGGTGACCAGGACAAAACCGTCGACCAACGGCGCGAAAGCCTTAGCGTCGACCACCGGTCCGAGCGGCGGCAGATCGACGACGATGTATTCGAACGTCTCCTTGGCGTTCTCGATGAAGCGTCGCATGCCGGCCGAGGAGAGAAGTTCGCTGGTATGCGAGAAGTGACCGCGCAGCACCGCCGGGATGATCGCCAGCTTCGTCTGCCTGTCGATCTTGCCGACGGACTGCCAGGTCTGGCCACTGACCACCGCTTCCATCAAGCCCTGCTCGGTTTCCATGCCAAGGCCCCGGCTGAGGCCGGGATTGCGCAAGTCGCCGTCGATCAGCAGCGTCTTGGAGCCATTGGCGGCGAGCAAGCCGGCGAGATTTGCCGCGACCGTCGACTTGCCTTCGCCGGGAAGCACCGAGATGACGCCGATGACGCGGCTGCCTTGCCCTTCCATCACGACGTCGAAGGCGATCTTGGCGCTGCGCAGCGTTTCGGAGAACATCGAGGCTGGAGAATCGATGCTGACCCGCATGCGCGCCCGCCTTTCGGCCGCCGACAGCGATTGGGTGGTCTTGGCGTCTACCTGGGTCTCGCCCGGCTTTTCGTCCTTGCCGAGCTTGCCGCCGATCGTCGGGAGATAGCCGAGGAATTTCAGGTTGACGCGGTCGCGCACGTCCTCGCCGGTCCTGAAGAAGCGTTCGTTGAACTCGTTCAGCCCACCAAAGCCGGCGCCCATCAGCAGGCCAAGCACCAGCGAAAGTCCGAGCACGACGATGGTGCGCGGGCTCGAGGCCGCCATCGGCATCGACGCGTCGGAGATGATGCGGATCTTGCCGACAGGGAAGGATTGCTGTTGCGCAGCTTCCTCATAGCGGCCGAGGAATGTCTGATAGAGCGTGGTGAGCGCCGTCGCCTGCTGATCGAGTTCACGCAGCTTGACTTGCGTCTGGTTGTCGACGGAACTCTTGCCCTGTGCGGCCGCGACGTTGGCCCGGAGCGCGGTCTCGCGTGCCTGCGCCACCTCATATTCGTTGCGATAGCTTTCGGTCAGCTGCTTCAGCTCGCCGAAAATCTGCGTCGATATGTCGGCCTTCTCCTTGGAGAGAGCCACCGCCTGCGGGTGCTCGGGGCCGAAATTCGCCTCGACGTCCTGCAGACGCTTGGCCACCGTGAGGTAGCGGGTCTTGAGCGCCGATATGACCGAGCTGCTCGGCTGGTCGCTCGATATGGCGGCATCCTTGAAGGCGTTTTCGGAGCCGCTGTCGACAATGGCTTTGTACTGCTGGTAGCGGGCGCTGGCGCGCGCGGTGTCGGCCTGCGCCACGATAAGCTGGGCGTTGAGGTCGGAAAGCTGCTTGTCGCTCATCAGCTGGCCATCGCTGTTGGCGGCCAGCCCGTGTTCGGCCCTGAATTTCTCAACCGCAAGCGAAGCTGCCTGCGAGCTCTGGCGCAGCTCCGTCAACCGGCCCTGGAGCCAGACCGCAGCCCGCTCGGTGGCATCGAAGCTGGCGTCGAGCTGATCGGCGAGATAGGCATCGGCGTAGGCCTTGGTGATCGCGTTTGCCAAAGCCGGGTCCGTCGCCTGATAGCCGAGCGCGATGACGTAGCTTCGCCCGATGCGTTCAGCACGGATCTCGTTCTGCAAGTTGAGGATCGCGTAGTCGCGGCGCGACGTGGCGATCAGCGCATCGCGGGCGGCCGGGTCGAGCTTGCTGAAGTCAGTGCCACCCGGCATGGAAGAGTTGGGGCGGACATACTGGATCAGGCCGCGGATGAGGCCTATGCCTTGGGCAAGCGCCGACTGGGGCGGATTCATGAATGTGTCGTTCTGGTCGAGCTTCAGCTTGTCGACGACCACGGCGGCAAGCCGCGTCGAGGTCAGGATCTCGATCTGGCTCAGGATCGCCGAATCGGTCTGCATGGTTGTCGACGTCGCCGAAATGTCGTCGACGATTTTGTTCAAGCCCTCATCGATCAGCACGCTGGCGACCGACTGATATTTAGGCGGCGTCGTCTGCAAATAGAGCAAGCCCAGGAAGAGACCGATGACGGCACACACGGCAACCACCTTGGCCTGCCGTGCGGCCATGCCAAGCAGCCGCTCGATATCGATGAAGTCTTCGCCGTCTCCTGCGTCCGAATTCGGCAATGGCATCCTCTTGTCGAGAGGAAAGTTGGCATAATTCATCTTCGGTCCAATTCTAGAGCCGGTCCATCGCAATGGACTCTATCTCACTGTTTCAACATGATCTTTTCCGGAAACCGGGACCCACTTTCCGGGATCATGCCTTGGCTTGCAGGCGCCTCGAAGATCGGGAGCATCGCCAGAAGCGAAGCAAGCGTCGTGCCAGACGGCGAGAACCTGCCGGCCCCTCTTCGCCGGCCATCTGACCATGCTCCCGAAAGATGGGCATTATGCGGCTTCTTCCTGGCGTTCATGCGACCGGACGAACTCCTGAAGCATCTCGAAAACCGGACCCTTCATGTCGTCGCGCGCCAGCGCGAAGGCGATGTTGGCCTGGATGAACCCTTCCTTGGAACCGCAGTCGAACATGCGACCCTTAAAAGGCTGGGCGAAGAACGACTGATCCTTCGACAGACGAACCATGGCGTCCGTCAATTGAATCTCGTTGCCGGCGCCGCGCTGCTGATTGCCCAGAAGCGCGAAAATCTCGGGCTGCAGGATGTAGCGGCCATTGATGTAGAAATTCGACGGCGCATTGGCCGGCGCCGGCTTCTCGACCATGGCCGTCACCTCGAAACCGCCACCGATCTCGGCGCCACGGCCAACGATGCCGTATTTGTTGGTCTCGCTCGGTTCGCAACGCTCGACGGCGATCACGTTGCCGCCCGTGCGCTCATAAAGCTCGACGGTTTCGGCGAGGCATCCGCGCCCGCCGAAGGACACCATGTCCGGCAGCAGCAAGGCGAAGGGCTCATTGCCGATAACCTCGCGCGCGCACCAGACGGCATGGCCGAGGCCTTGCGGCGATTGCTGGCGGATGAAGCTGGTGGCACCGGCCACAGGCAGCATGCTTTCGAGCGCCTCCAACTGGGTCTTCTTGCCGGTCTGCTCCAGGGTGCCGATCAATTCCGGATGCAGGTCGAAATAGTCCTCGATCACCGCCTTGTTGCGGCCGGTCACGAAGACGATGTGCTCGATGCCCGCCTCGAAGGCCTCGTCCACCGCATATTGCACGACAGGCCTGTCGACCACGGGAAGCATTTCCTTTGGCATCGACTTGGTCGCCGGCAGGAATCTTGTTCCAAGCCCCGCCACCGGTATCACGGCCTTCCTGATTTTCTTCATCGCAAATTCCTTCTGAGGAGATCGACTTCAGTCCATTCACAGGCCACGAAAAATCCCTCCATGTGCCTGCATCTTCACCTCCCCGCCCCAACGGCAAATTGTGCCGCCATTCTTCGCAACCGCACGGCGATCGGCATGCCCATATGCCTGACCGCCGCCGGGTCGCTGAGCGCTGTCCGGATCGCCTTGAGTGGGGACCGCGCCTTGATGTGCTGTACCAGTGACAGAAACGATGCCGCCTTGCGCAGGCTGCGGCCGCGCCGGGCGAACGCGGCCTGCGCGGCCTCATCCATCCGATGGGTTTGAGCGAACACGGCATCCGCCCTGCGCATCGCTTCGACGTGGTGAAGCTCGAGCACGCGCGAGATGGAGCCGCTGCGGATATGATAGGCATAGCCGATATCGGGCTCGACGACGCATTTTCCGCCCCTGGCCAAGGCGCCGGCAAACAGGATGTAGTCTTCGCCGATCCTCAGCTTTTCGTCGTAGCGAAGCCGGTTTTCGTTCAGGAACGCGCGCTGGAAGATCGGCTTGAGGTAGCCGAGGTTGAACTTGGATTCGAAGACGACGTTGCCGGCGATGTAGGTGGCCAGCGAAATCTCGCGCAAGCCTTCCAGATACTGCCGCGGAAACATCGCGTCCTCGATGACGCCATCCTCGCGAACGACCTGCAGATTGTCGACGGCGATCTGGGCATCCGCGCTTTCGGCACGAGCGATCATGGCCGCGAGCCGGCCGGGAAGGACCGCGTCGTCGGAATCGAGAACCGCGATCCATCTGCCGCGGGCGGCGTCGAGGCCGGCATTCCTGGCGCCGCCAGGGCCGCGGTTGCTGGCCAGGGCGACGACACGGACGATATCCCCGGGGTAGGCCCGCGCCACGTCGAGCGTCGCATCGCGCGACTTGTCGTCGACGACGATGATTTCGACGCTGACACCCTTCTGGGCGATGGCGCTGGCAATCGCCCGATCAAGGGTCGCCTCGGCGTTGTAGGCGGCAATAACGAAGGAAACATCCGGGACAGAGCTGACGTCAGGCTGCACGTTTGCCTCCCTCCTGTGGCGACGGCTGGCCATAGAGGCGAATTTCGCGGATGCCGACGAGGCCGCTGACGACACCAACATGCATAATGCCGCGCAGCACGCTGCGGTTCCTGCGGACTGGACTGACGACGACCGGAAGTGCCGAGGCGAAGCAATAGATGGCCTTTGCCGAGGCCAGGCCGACCTGCTTGACCAGGCCTATGCCGCTGGCGCTGCTGCCCAGGAGATGGCCATGCGTCTGGCCGACGCGAAAGCGGCGGCGGCCGAGCCATTCGAATGCCGCCCTTGAGCGCGGCACCACTTCGTCGACCCACGCCTCGGGCGCGAAGGCGATGCGGCCGCCGGCCTTGTGCATCTGGTCGAAGAATTCGGTGTCCTCGCCGCCGGTCTGGCCACGCGCCAGGCTGAAGCGGCGGCCGCGCAGGCTGTCCGAGCCCATCCGCAGCAGAACATTGCAGGTGTAGCCGGTGCGGATCTCGCCGCGCACCCAGACGGGCAAGGTCGAATGGAAATCGCCGCGCCGCATCCAGTCCGGCGCATCCGGGCGATAGCGCGCCCTGACCGGGCCGAGCACGACGGCGACACCGCTTTGCTGCGCCATCGCGACCAATTCGGCGAGCCATTGAGGCGTGGCCGTTTCGTCGTCATCAATGAAGGCGACGAAATCCGCTGTGCTCGCATCGAGGCAGGCATTGCGGGCGATCGAGATGTTGCGCGCCGGGGCATGCCGATAGTGGATCGGTACCGTCAATTCCCGCGACAGCGCCGCCACCAGGTCACGGGCCGTCGGGGTGTCGTCATTGTCGGCGACGATAATGCGGATATCGAATCCCGCCGGCATCTCCATCGCGTCGAGCGAGCGCAGCGTGTCAGCCAGCTCCGGCCGGCGGAACGTGCAGACGCCGATGTCGATGCTGCGGTTCTTTGCCGACACCGCCATCAGGCCACTCCGCGTCGCGAGCCGAGGCCGAGAAGCTGCAGCCAGAAGCCAACCGACCAGCCAAGATGCATGACCATGGCCGAGACACCGGCCAGCGCAACGTCAGCCTTGCGCTGGCGGATAGCCGTCACCAGCCCGTAGCCCAGGCACACCGACACCCACAGCAACAAAGGCACTGCCGCAATCCAATGCACGAAGGAGAAGGCCGCAAGAAGAACCACCGGGAAGACCGCCAGCGGCACCATCTGCCGGATCTTTGGGATGACGCGGTGCTTCAGCACATTCTTGGCACGCCCGCGACCGTAGCCGAGATACTGGAAATAGAGGCCTGAGAGCGAGGCGCGCGGATAATAGACCATCTGCGTCTTGCCACTCATCCAGATCTTGTAGCCCGCCTTGCGCAGGCGATAATCGAGCTCGGCGTCCTCGTTATGGCTGAACGCTTCGTCGTAGCCGCCGACGGCGCCGAATGCCGATATCCGCATCAGTGCATGATGGCCGTGATCGATCCACTGTCCCTGCGAAAGATGCCGATGCTTCGAGCCGCCGGTGCCGAGCTTGGAGTTCTGCGCCGCGGCGGCCGCCTTCTGCACGGCACCGCTGCCGCTGGTCAGCATCGAAACGACAACCGAATCCGCTGATGTAGCCAGAGCTTCCTCGACCAGCCGGTCGCAATAATCGTCGGGATAACCGCCATGCGCATCGATGCGGATGAGATAGTCGGCACCATCGCCGAAGGTACCGACGGCGAGATTGATCGCCGCGCTCTGGATGCGCCGCTTGTTGTGGAGCAGGATAACCCGCGGGTCCTTGGCAATCACATCCTCGACGATGGAAAGCGTGCCGTCGGTGCTGCCGCCGTCGGCGACGATGATCCGGGCGCCAAGCCGGGCGGCCGCGGGCCGCAATTGATCGAGCAGCGCACCGATATGGGCGGCTTCATTCAGGCATGGAATGACGATCAGGCTGGATGAGGGTTTGTCCGTCTGCGTCATCAACCTCTGTCCATCTTGCCTCTGTCCATCCTTGGCCATCCTATGCCAATGCCTCGGCGGCAAAGGAGCCGGGCACGGCCGTCAGGCTGCGCAGCCGCTCGACAAGCGCCCGGCAATCGCTGCGATCGTAGCTCCAGGTCCTCGGATTGCGGGCCAGAACGCGCTCCTTCAGCCTGGCGAAGCGGTGCTCTTCCACCTTGCCGAGCACGGCTTCGAGCGCTTCGGGCGACGCCTGCGGCAACAGCACGCCGATATCCTGCTGTTTGAGGAACCGCCCGGTCTCGGTGTTGCCCATCGAGATCGGCACCGCTCCGAAACGGCAGCCTTCATAGAGCCGGTTGGGCAGAAGCCATTCGGAGTTCTGCCCCGCCTCGAAGAAATCGATCGCCCACGAAAAATGGACATCGTTGTAGATCGCCGCCATGTCTTCCGGATTGCGGTAGGCCCCGAGAAACGACAGCCACGGCTCGGCTTCGACAAAGCCGTGAAAGTCAGGGAA
This sequence comes from Mesorhizobium sp. WSM4808, assembly GCF_055811675.1. Taxonomy (NCBI): domain Bacteria; kingdom Pseudomonadati; phylum Pseudomonadota; class Alphaproteobacteria; order Hyphomicrobiales; family Phyllobacteriaceae; genus Mesorhizobium; species Mesorhizobium sp. WSM4808. The sequence goes on along the minus strand of NZ_JBVVQX010000004.1, from coordinate 103,330 downwards.
TTCCGACAAAGCCGGACGTCCGCGCAGCACGATCTCGAAGCGGCCCTCCATGCGGCGGGAGAAATCGGCCAGCAGCTCGAGCGAGCGTCGGCAGCGCAGCGCACCGAACCAGCCGATCCGCCATGGCGGACCGACCGGGCTCTCTTCAGTCTCCGGAGCGCCGGGCAAGATCGTCGCGGCCTCGAAATATTTGTTTTCGACCAGCTCGATGGGTGCCGCAACCTGGCCGAACGGCTTGAAATAATTGGCGATAAAGGCAGGAGAACTGGTCACCAGCAGCTTCACATCCCTGGCCAGAAAGCGCTCGGTGGCGCGCAGCGCCTTGCCCAGGACATCGTTGCGCAGCACAAGCCGATGAATGTCGAGGCACTCGTATACGATCGGAACCGATGCACCGAAGGCTGACCTGGCGCGGCGGGCAAGCGCCAGCATTTCCAGGTTGCGCGCGATGATGAGATCCGGTTTTGGCATACCGCCAAGCTTCGAGCCTATCGAAACGGCTGCTTTGGCGACGGCCGCGAGGCGTTGGCCGAATCGCCCGTCACGCGTCGCGCCGAGGTCGATCGGCCGCAGTCCCTCGATATCCGCAATCGGATTCGCGGTGCGACGGAAGCCGGCCAAAGTGACCTGGGCCCCACCTGCCCTGAGCATCGTGATCCGCCGGCGCACCGCCGGGTCGGAAACGTCGTGCACAAGGTACAAGACATGCAGCATAAAAACTCGACCGCTGTTGGCCCACCCGAGGGAATGCTAGTACAGGTCTTGCTGCATCGCAACATTTTTGGTGCGGCGGCCCACGTTTTCTGTTGCACTGCAAAATTATTGCCGTAGTTTGTGGTCGGCGGCGGTCGTGGATTTTCGGGCTCGGAAATCCACGTAAAAAAAAATCAGGAATCCTGAATTTGGAAGCCAATGCATTCGATCCGCCAGAAGGCTCCTTGCGCAAATCGGTTGGGCGCGGCGCGGTTGTCACGGCCATGGCGCAGTCGGTGCGGGTCGCGACACAGATCCTGTCCGTTATCGTCTTGTCGCGGTTGTTGTCGCCACAGGATTTCGGCGTCGTGGCGATGTGCGCGCCGGTGCTTGCCTTTATCGCCCTGTTCCAGGATTTCGGCCTGACCCAGGCGACGATCCAGAAGTCGGGCATCCGGCATGAGGAGGTGAACTACCTCTTCTGGATCAATGTCGCGGTCAGCGCGATCCTGGCTTGCGTGCTTGCGGGTGCGGCGCCGCTGGTTGCCGCCTTCTACGGCGAGCCGCGCGTGACGGGTCTGGTGGCTGCGTTCGGGCTGCAGATCATGGCCTATGGGCTGGGCGCCCAGCATCTGGCGCTCTTGACACGCCGCATGCAGTTCGGCCGGCTGGCCGTCATCGACGTCGCCAGCGCCATTGCCGGGCTTGCGGTGTCGATCGCCTGGACCTTTATCGATCGCTCCTATTGGGCCCTGTTTGCCGGCACGCTGACCGGTGCCGTGCTGCCGACGCTCTGCTATTGGGCGAGCTCGCGCTGGCGCCCGGGCCTGCCGCGCAAGGTCGCCGGCATCGGCGAGCTGATCAATTTCGGCGCCGGCATCACCGGCTTCAACTTCGCCAATTTCTTTGCCCGCAACCTCGACAATGTGCTGATCGGCAAATATTGGGGCGAGGCGCAACTCGGCCTCTATGACCGCGCCTACAAGCTGCTTCTGTTTCCGCTGAGCCAGATCACCAACCCGCTGTCGAAGGTGATGGTTCCGGCGCTTTCGAGGCTGAAGGATGAGCCGGATCGCTACCGCAGCGCCTACCTGCGCGTCATGCCGCTGATCCTGCTGGTGGCGCTTCCCGGCGTCGCCTTCGCCACGGCGATGTCGGATGTGCTGATCCCCTTCGTGCTCGGCGAGCAATGGCGCGCAAGCGCCTCGATTTTCCTGGCGCTGGGCTTTGCCGGGCTGCTGCAGCCGCTCAACAATCCGGCGGGGTGGCTTTTCGTCAGCCAGGGCCGCTCCGGCGATTTCATGCGCTGGGGCGTCATAACGGCCGTGACGTCGGTGCTGGCCTTCATGCTCGGCCTGCCCTATGGCGCGCTGGGCGTGGCGATCGCCTATGCGATCAGCGAATATCTGCGGACGCCGTTCCTGTGGCTCTATGTCGGCAAGAGCGGGCCGCTTCAGGCGCACCATGTACTTCGCGCGGCAACGCCGTTCGTGCTTGGCGCCCATCTGGCACTGGCCGGCATCTGGTTCATCAAGCCAGCGCTGCCGCAGCAGCATGTCGTCGCCCTGGCCAGCGGCGCCGTGCTCGCCTACCTCATCACCATCGTCATCGCACTGGCATTCGCCTCCGGCCGCGAAGCCTTGCGCGAGGCCCTCAAGATGCTGCCGGCAAGGCTGCCTGCGGCGGCGGCGCGCGAAGCGCAATAATTTGGGCGTCTTCGACTGCTACCGACATCTCCTCCAGGACCAGGTCTGAACCATGCACTACCGATCGATCTCCGATATGAACGACGCCATCGTCAGGGGCCTGCACCGGCTGCCGCGCGACATCGACCTGGTGGTCGGTGTGCCGAGAAGCGGCGTTTTGGCAGCGACGCTGGTCAGCCTTGCCGCGAACATCCCGATGACCGATCTCGACAGCTTCCTGGAAGGGCGTATCTATACGTCTGGCGTCACCAAGCGCCGTGCCGCTCTCGACCGCAAGGTTTCCGAGATGCGCAAGGTGCTGGTGATCGACGACAGCGTCGCCGGCGGCAACGCCATGCGTGACGCACGCGCCCGCATCCAGGCTGCGGGCATCAAGGCGGAGTTCACCTTTGCCGCCGTGTTCGGCCTTGAGCCCCAGCACCAGGAAACCGACCTTGTCTTCGAAGTCGTGCCGCATCCGCGCATGTTCCAGTGGAACTTCATGCATCATAAATTCCTGGCGCAATGCTGCGTCGACATTGACGGCGTGCTGTGCCTCGATCCGACAGAGGCGGAAAACGACGACGGCCCGGCCTATGAACAATTCCTCAGCGAAGCGCGGCCGCTCCATGTCGCGACCCACAGGATCGGCTGGCTGGTCACCAGCCGGCTGGAGAAATACCGCGCGCTCACCGAGGCATGGCTCGCCAAGCATGAGATCAAATACGACCAGTTGATCATGCTCGATCTGCCGAGCAAGGCGGAACGGCAACGGCTCGGCGCGCATGGCAGTTTCAAGGCCGATTTCTACCGCAAATCCGATGCCATCCTGTTCATCGAGAGCGAGCACGAACAGGCGCTGAGGATCACCGAACTGTCAGGCAAGCCGGTGCTGTGCGTCGAAACGCATATGGTCAGCTTTCCCAACACGCTGTCGCTGCCGGCACTTGGCCAGGCGGCCAGAAACCTGCCGGCAAGGCTGCGGCAGATCAAGTCGCAAGAGGGCCGCAAAAGCGCCGCCAAGACCATTGCCCGCGCGCTGCTTGGCGCCCGCGGCTACGAGACGCTGAAAAGCCGGGTCAAACGCCCGGCCTGACCTGCTCAGGCGGCGCCGTCAGGCCGCCTGCCGCGCGCGTTGCTGCATGGCCCTGTCCAGTATCGAGAAGAAGGTGATGAACTGGCGATCGGGATCGAGTTCCGGGCGCCCGGCGAAGCTGCGGGCGAGGCTGGAAAGCCGGTCATATTCCTGATTGTCGTTCCACAGCCGCCTGACGGCCGCGACCCAGTCGGCCAGCGGTGCATCATAATCCAGCACCACGCCACCGGAGCCAATCGCTTCGGGCAGACCGCCGCGCCGCGAGCCGACAACGGGGATTCCGCTGCAATGGGCCTCCGACGCGACGCGGCCCCAGGCCTCTTCCCACTTGCTGGGAGCAAGCAGGATCTTCGTGCGGCCGTAGACCGTCTTCATGTCGCTGGTGCGGCTCTCCAGGACGACATTGCCCAAGGGAGCGATCGTCTGCTCGATCCGCGCCCGGTGATCGTCGTCGAGCTTCCAGCTTTCGACGAACAGGAATGGAATTTCGCGGCAGGCGCCGGCGATCCGCACCGCGAGCTCGAACCCCTTTTCCTCATAAGGGTTGATCAGCGTGACGAACTGGCCCGTCGTCGGCGTCGAGTAGTGCGCCGGGTTGATGGTTGGCGGGATCACCACCGCCTCGATGCCGAACTCCTGTCTGTAAGTACGTGCGGTGAAGTCAGAATTGGCGATGTAAAGCGCGGAATGCAATTCGCGCAGATCGCCGCCCAGTTCATGGAACTCGACATTGCGGAGATAGACGACCAGAGGCACGCCCTCCGCCTGCAGCGCCTTGCCGATCGGAACCGATTTGTGACACTGGACCACGGCGACATCGGGCTTCAGCCTGTCGACGGCATAGCCCGCTGCTTCCCAGGGAAACCAGGCCCGCACCACCGGATAGCCGGGATAGCTGTCGACAACCGCCGGCTGCCGCAGCAGCTTCATCTTGGCGCGCGCCTTGAAGCCGAAGACACCATCACCGAACAGGGCGGCGAGCACAGCGGCTTCATGACCGTGCTCGATCAGCTGTTCGGCCAGATGATGCGTGCTCGACTGAACGCCGCCGCTGAACTCGGGCGGGTAGCCGTTGCCGCCTGCAAAGAGAACTTTCATGATCGGGCTCCTTGTCGCATCTCGTATTCCTTGCTCGGAGACAACAGGCAAAGTCCGCCGCCTCGCTTTCGACGTCAGGCAAGTTTCGGCGGCTCCAGATTGGCGAAGGGATTGGTACACGATTGCCAGCCGGTAAATCGGATCGGGTCGTTGGGCGAACTGCGCCAGGCATAGTCCGTCAGCATATGGAATTCGGCGACCACCCAGCGGTCGAAATGCACTAGATCTTCCCGCTTTCGCTCGGGCAGCAGGCGGCGTGCTGCGCCCAATTTGAGTTCCTCCACCAGCGTGACGGCGTCGCTTAGTTTTTCGCTTGGAAAGTTCCACGGATTCCTGTTGCGGAACGCCAGCACGAACTGCTGCAGATGCTCGATGCGGATGTTCAACTTGCCAAGGTATTTTTCCAGCGTGACGCGCACCAGATCCTCGTCCGAGAACGAGGAAACGGCGGCGTAGGCGACCCCTGTCGAAACCACTCCGCCAGCCATGACGGCCAGGGCCGAGCGTCTGGAAATCTCGATCATGCGATACCTCCTTTCACGCGATCCGGCTCGCCGCCCGCAAGGACAGCGCTGCCGCGGTCAGGCTCGGGTTGGCGCAGGAGCAGCTCGGATAGGTGCTGGTGCCGACGACGACCAGATTTCTGAGCTGGTGGTGGATCATGCCGCTGTCGATGACCGAATCGGCTGGGCCCGTACCCATCCTCAGCGTGCCCTGGACGTGCGATTCGCTCGGCCGAATGCCGCGGTCGAAGAGCTTTTCGACCGGCAGCGGCGCCAGAAGGCCAGGCAATTTCTCCAGAGCGCGCGCCATGCCCTTCACCGCATAGTCCGATGGCGCCTTGAAGCTGACGAAGGCATTCTCATCCTCGTCAAGCGTGACGAAGTTCTCGGGATCGAGCAAGTCCTCGGTGACCACGACAAGCGGCAGCGCCTGGCGTAGCCGCCCTTTTTCGGCACGCAGTCCGTGCTGCCAGCGGTTCTCGAAATAGACCAGTGCCGCCGCATGCTCCGATCGGTGAGGACCATCATAGAGGCCGAAATTCAGGCCGGTGGTGATGGTGCTGCCATCGAAATTGTCGACGCCGTCCAGATAGACCTCGAAATTCCAGCCGTAGGATTCATGCAGGCCGCTGCCGACGAATTCGCCGCCCAGGCCGGATCGCAGCATGATCGCCGCGCTCTGGATGGCATTGGCGCCGAGAATGAAGAGATCGCCGCTGACCTGGTATTCCTTGCCGTCATGGCGGAACGTGACCGAACGGACAGCGCCGCCGACGTGATCGAGCCGGCGGACTTCCGCACCGAGGCAGACCGAGACGTCGGGATGCTCGAAGACGTGCATCAACCCGTTGTTGACGGTGAATTTGGCGTCGACCGGGCACAGCCAGCAACGCAGATTGGCACAGCACGAGGTGCGTTGTGATGTCGGCAGCCGCGCCCGCGCGGTTGGCATGACAAAGTGCTGGCCGGGCTGCGCCGCCTTCATCACCCTGTCCGGTGTCGACATGCGATGCGGCGGTTGCGGAAACGGCTTCGAGCGGGGCAGCATCGCCGCCATGTCGGGATCGCCGGAGATCGACATGATGTCTTCCGCGTCGCAATAGAACGGCTCGACGTCGTCATAGCTGATCGGCCAGTCATTGCCGATACCGTAGGTGCTTTTCAGCCGGAAATCATTGGGATGAAATCTTGGCGTCTGCGCGAACCAGCAGTTCGTCCCGCCACCCAGTCCGATCGTGTAGTTCCACGGCTTGTTGGAATTGGTCTTGTAGGTCGTTTCGTCTTCGATGTCGGTGTTGACGTTCTGCTCGAGCTGCCATTCATGGGTGTTGTGGCGCCCCCACTCCAGCACCAGAATGCGTGCCTTTCGGCGCTTGGCGAACTCGTGCAGGAAGAAGGCCGAACCGAAGCCGGAACCGATCGCTACGAGATCGAAATGATCCTTGGTGATTTGCTCCGGCTTTACGTCCAGCACCATCGGCTACAACTCCACACAGAAATACGCTCTCAGTCCCAGCGCCCGCAGGCCATGTGCGGACCGGTATTGCATCCGTCTGCCAGGGCCTAGTCTCATGCCGCCATTCTGCCGATCGAGTGATATTCGATGCCGTGGCGGGCGATGACCTTGGGGTCATAGAGGTTGCGGCCGTCGAAGATGACCGGCGTAATCAGCGCATCCTTTACCGCGTCGAAGGACGGCGCGCGAAAGCTCTTCCATTCCGTGGCGATCAGCAGCGCATCGGCACCGCGCAGCGCTGCCTCCTTAGTGCCGCACAGAAGCAGGTCGTCGCGCAACCCGTAGATGGCCTGGCATTCCTGCATCGCCTCGGGATCATAGGCCTGCACATTGGCGCCGGCCTTCCAGAGCGCTTCCATCAGGACGCGCGCCGGCGCCTCACGCATGTCGTCGGTGTTGGGCTTGAAGGCCAGGCCCCAGAGCGCAAAGGTCTTGCCTTTGAGGTTGCCCTTGAAATAGCGGTCCACCTTGTCGAAGAGAACCGATTTCTGTGCGTTGTTGCGCTCCTCGACGGCGCGCAGCAGCTTGGCGTCGAATTTGACGCCTTCGGCGGTCTTGATCAGCGCCCGCACGTCCTTGGGGAAGCACGAACCGCCATAACCCAGACCCGGATAGATGAAATGGTAGCCGATGCGGGGATCGCTGCCGATGCCCTTGCGGACCTCCTCGATGTCGGCGCCGAGCTGTTCGGCCAAATTGGCCATCTCGTTCATGAAGCTGATCTTGGTCGCCAGCATACAGTTGGCGGCATATTTGGTGAATTCGGCGCTTCGCACGTCCATCACGATCATCTTCTCGTGGTTGCGGTTGAACGGCGCGTAGAGTTCGCGCATCACAGCCTCGGTGTCCTCGCTGTCGGTGCCGACGATGATGCGGTCCGGCTTCATGCAATCGGCGACCGCGGACCCCTCCTTGAGGAACTCGGGATTCGAAGCGACATCGAAAGCCAGGTCCTCGCGGCCTCTTTTCTTCAACGTGTCGGCAATCCTGGCCTTCACCTTTTCGCAGGTGCCGACCGGCACCGTAGACTTGCCGACGACGATCTTGGGTTTATCCATTTCGCGGCCGATGGTCTCAGCGACGGCCAGCACATATTTGAGATCGGCCGAGCCGTCCTCGCCCGGCGGCGTGCCGACCGCGATCATCTGGATCTCGCCATGCCTGACAGCGGCGGCGGCATCGGTGGTGAACTTGATGCGGCCGGCGGCATGGTTTTCCTTAACGAGGTTTTCCAAACCGGGTTCGAAAATGGGAACCAGGCCCTGGTTGAGCCGCTCGACCTTGGCGCCGTCGATGTCGACGCACACCACCTGGTGCCCGACTTCGGCAAGGACCGCAGCCTGCACGAGGCCGACATAGCCAATTCCAAACACCGTCAAATTCATTCGGTTTCATTCCCATGCAAGGCAGCGGACCGTTTTCGGTCCCGCCGGTTCAAATCGACTTTCCCAACTACTTTACACTGCATGCCAGCGATTCCGGAAATTGACAGGGTTCGCCGAGCGCCGTGAAGGCAACCCGCTCGATCTGCAGGGAAAGCTTGCGGCCCGGATCCGCGAACGCTCCCATCCAACCCTTCATCGTATCGCTGCCCCAAAAGCTGAAGAATATCTTCTGTGCATGGCTGGGCAGCTTCGCCGGGTCGGTAATCGTGTTCACCAGCTGGCCGTTGACGTACCATCGCAAGCTGTCCTTCTGCCAGACGAAGGCGTAGTCGTTGAAGGCGTTCTCCGTGCCGCCAGGCACGTCGACCAGCTTCTCGTTCTTGCCCTTGCCCGCGATATAGGCATTGACCTGCACCTTGGAAGTGTCCTTGGTCAGCACCTCGAAGTCGATCTCGTCCCAGGGCTGCTTGTCGCTGGGACCGATATAGGTGAAGAACGCCGCGTTGAGGCCGGAGCCGGTATCGGTCTTCAGCCGTGCCTCATAGGTGCCGTAGCCGAAGCGCTGCTTGGTCTGTATCTCGCCGCAGACGTAGTCGCGATCCTTCAGCGTCTGCTTTTCGAAGCCGAGCGACAGCACATTATTCGACAGTTCGACCATGCCTTTCGACCAGGTGCAATTCTGATGGCTGCCGTTGTTCCAGCCGTCGGAAACATACCAGCGCGCGCGATCGAAGCTTTTGAAATCATCGACGAAGGACGGCGATGTCGGAATTTCCTGGGCGTAGGAAGGGGTTGCCAGGAAACCGCCGAGAGCAGCCAGCAGCAACGCACCGAGCGACCCCAGCCGTCGCCAGGCGGCTTGTCCGGTCCGATATGCGAGAGGCGGCGCGTCAATTGCCGTCGTAGGTTTCGGATTCGACTTCATATCAAACTCACCTTTGCGCTGTGTGTCCCCAACCCAAAGTCGACGTGCGAACCGCTCCTGAACGGGCCAACCTTGACCTTCCCTGTGACCCTCTCGATTGCTTCCCGCCTTGCATCAAATCTGTTGCAACAGTTCCGAGCCTTCACGTTTCAACCTCTGCCGGCGCCTGCCGGCCAGGCGAATTCCGCCGAGGCGGCCGAATCGGCGTCCTCGTCGAAGACCATATCCAGCGAATGACGGAGCTCTTTCATCATGCCGTCCTGGCGCGACAGCGCCGCAATGCGGCGTTCGCAATTCAGGATCGACTGTGTCAGTGCGCTGACTTCCGAAGACCGCTTGTCGGAAGCTGAGCCGTTTTCCATGGCTTCGACCAGGAAGGCGGCGTTGGTCGACGTTGTCCGGTAGCGATTCTCAAGCCCGGTTCTCTCGGCCTCGATCTCGGCCGCAATCTGTTCGAACAGCTTTGCCAGACGATCAAGACGTGAAACATCGGCCTGCCGGTCGCGGGCCGGATCCCTTGATCTGAAACCGAATATCGAGGCCATGAACTCAGATCCCTGTCATCGCCGGCTTGTGGGCCGGGCTTCTGGCCGATCCCCGCAGCCGGGGCTAAAAAATTCGTGTTGCGTTGTCCTGCTCCTTTTGAGGGAGAGACATCGGACCAATCCGATCGGGGGCCAGTTCGGCTGGTCGTCCACTATGCTGCACCGCAACATAGACTGCCATCGTCGGAGCCGCGAGGCAACCACCCAATTCGTAAACTCATAAATCTGGCCGAAATGGTTTGCGTGATGACGTGCTGCGAGCGGACAAATCGCAAGCACCGGGGTCCGCTCTCAGCGTTCCTTGCCCGTGCTGGTTCCGGCCATCAGAAAGCGCAGCGGCGGCACAGGCTTTTGGCTGGACATAAGGCCGACGCGACGAAACAGCGCCTCGAGCTTGTCGGAAGCCACGCCCTGGACGATGGCGACGAGGTTGGACAGGCTGGCGAAAGCGTAAGCCGCGGCCGATGCCAGCCCCCGCTCAGCCTTGACGTCAAGGAAATTGCGCAGCCGATATTTGTCGCGCACGTGCCGTTCATGCCGCCGCAGCACCGCCTTCGAGCCTTCCGGCAGACTGTCGATCGCCAGCAGCGCCAGATCCGCATCGGCCAAACGCTTCAGGTCCTGAGTCTTGTGGCGGCCGCTCAAAGAATCGGCGCGGACGACGGCGCCGTAGCCGCAGGAGCGAATGACCTTGAACCGCGCCCCGCATGCGACCGCGCGGGCGTAGAGTTCATAGTCCTCGCCCAGCCGCAGGCTCTCGTCGTAGCTCAACCCGTGGCGGTCGAGGAAGGCACGGCTGATCACCGGCTTCAAGAAGCCCAGTTCGCCCCTCTGCACGCGGCGCCTGGAGATGTTGCCTTCGACGAAGCGCTCGAAATCGAGGAATTCCGGATCGGCGGCAAATTGCGGCGCCACGATTTTCGTCGCGTCGCCCGTCGCATCATCCCTGATCAGCATGATGTTGTCGGCTGCGAAATCCCAATCGGCGCCGGCAAACAGGTTGCGAAACCGGCCTTCGAGGAAAAAATCGTCGGCATCAAGAATGCTGATGAACGGCGATTTCGAGCCGGCGATGGCTGCGTTGCGGGCAAAGGAGGGGCCGCGATTGACATCGAGGCGCATCACGGAGAGCCGCCCGCTGCCATCATCGGCGGATCGTGCGACATCGGCGGTGTGGTCGGTAGAGGCATCATCGACAACGACGACCTCCGCCACTTCCGGTTCGCGCAACGCGGATGCGATGGCGACGGCGATTGTCGCTGCCGCGTTTTTTGCCGCGATGATCACGCAGACCTCGGATTTCGTCATCGACATGGATTTGCCTCTCGTACAGGTAATATCGATTTGCCCTCGCCCCATACTCCTTCGATGCCCTACAGAATTGCCATCAACACCCAATTTGCCTTCATTCAGCGACTCCCCGGCCGCTCGAAGATGCGGCGGCTGATATCGGCGGACGCCGCCCAACCGGCTTCGGCCAGATAGCGGACCGGCGCGCGGCCGCACAGTTCCCACAGCACCGTTCGCCGCTGTGGCCACCGCAGCGACGGCAGCCATGGCGCGATGACCATGCTGAGCAGATCCTCATTGCCGATGCGCGACAGGATCCTGGTCGCGCGCTGCGACAGCAGCGTGCCACCGCCGCCGAGTAGCACATCGGCGGCGCGCAGGCCAAGCAGCAGCGTGTCGTCCAAACCTTGCACGGTTGCGGCATCGAGCAAACGCTGCTGATCCGCCTCGTCGAGGCGGGCGGCGCTGGCACCGATATCACAGACGTAGCCCGCGCAGGGTTCCCGGTTGAAAAGTGCCTTGGCGACGCTGATGCAGGACAAAAGCAAAGTATCGGCCACCGAGGTGAACGGCACCGTCGCACCGGCGATTTCGACCTGTCGCTTGCGCCGCAGGAACCCGTCCGCGTCGCGCGGGCTTGGCGAGCCGGGCTGCTGGAGGCGGTAGTGGAGATCTACCGTGGACGACCTCGGCCCGTCGTCCCGGGTCATGTGCTGTTCGCCGAGGAAGCGGACCCACCAGACGGAGTTCGACTTGCCTGATACCTCATAACCGATCTGGCGAAGCGCATCACGCGCCCTGAAAAATCCGAGCGGCGAAACCAGGATGTCGACATCGCCGGACGGCTTCATGAAGTGGTCGTCGTAGAGAAGCTGCTGCTGGAACGGACCCTTCAGAAAAACAAAATCGATCTCGCTGGCGCGCAGCACATCATGGACCGCCATGGAATCCATGATGCAGGACGCGTTCATCGAAACCGTCCTCCTGCGGTAGGTGTCGAGCCATCGGAAAAGCTCAGGCGGCCTCTCAAGCGCGGGTGCGCGCGAAAGGGCCTTGAGGACAAAGGTGGCGACCTTGTTCAGCCTGGCGATGTCGGCAATTTTGGCACCGTCCAGATCACGCATCGAAATGTCGCCCGCGCCGGCGTGCGGCCCGGCGAAATACAATCGCAGGCAGGCCTGCACGCAGGCCACCTCGTCGGCACAGCCGGCGGTGCGCAATCGTTCGTATGAGCCGTCAGGCAAGGCCATTTAGCGCACAATCTCCCAAGAAAGCGGTTTGCGCGAACACTTATGCTGCATGTGCGAAGCAAACATCACCAAAAACCTCGATGCCGTAAAGCCTTTCCTTTTGCAGTGCGAATTTTTGCAACCGAAGCGCCTATCGAGATCGCATCGTAAAGAAGTGAGAACCGCGGCTGAAATATCCTTGCCAAGTCTTTTAGCCGATCCCCGGCCGAATTTTCCAAACAGAAAATTCTTCCATTAGCGAAGCCTAAAAATAAGCACAAAGCAAACGACTTATGCAAGCAAAATCATATGCTTAAAGAATCAGCACAGGCGCTGCCATCATGCCCAAGAAATCGGCTAAAAAGTGACAAGTTTTAGGCATGGCCGCTCATGTCCTGACGCCAGCAACGTAATTGATTAACGGAAAGTAAAACAGTCTTGACTCATAAATGCTGCCGTGCAGCTATTGCATTGCAGCATAAAAGTGCTGACGGCACTCGACAGGCCGTTTCCAGTCCTAAATCGGAGAGTAAAATGGAACAGAATGTTGAAAAGCATGAATACGAGACACCAAGCCTGACGGTTCATGGTTCGATTGAGACCATCACCCAGGGTGGCGGCGGCAACACGGCGATCGACGCATCGTTCCCCGCGCACACGCCGATCGGCGACCTGACGTTCTCCTGAGACTTATAGCCGTTCCAGAGTGACATTTTGGGACTCTGGATTCAAAAGCAGACGTAAGAGGGGTCGGGGGGGCCAGCCTCCCGACTTCTCCTGCGCCAACCGGAGATGTCGAAGCGTTTTGTCAGTGAGGTGCGGGGATGAACTGGAAGCAATCCGACCATGATCTGGCCGACCACGATAGCGTGAGTGCGACCAAGGATGCCGTGGCTTGCGAGTTCGGCGATGGCTTGGCGCTGCTCAATCTCAAATCCAATGTCTACTACAGCCTGAATGGCGTCGGCGCCTTCATCTGGGATTTGATCCAGGAGCCCCGGTCGATCGGCGACATCCGCAGCGCCGTGCTTGCGCGATATAATGTCGACCCGGTGCGCTGCCAGGCCGATGTCGACGCATTGCTGAAGGGCCTGACTGATAATGGGCTTGCGAGACGGCATCATGAGGCACTTGTCTAAGCCGGTCCAGCACAAGGCGCTGGTTTCGCAGGCCATAGTTTCGCGGGCCATAGTTTCGCGGACCCTGGTTTCTCGGGCCACGGCTTTACGGCAGGAACCTGCGAGGGAAACAGGCTTCAAGCAGTCGAAGCGCGGCGGAAGCCGGCACGGGCTGGTCAGGATTTTCTCCCTGAGCGGCTCGGAAATGATCTTCCTTGGCCATTGCCTGCTGGTGGTGGCGACAGTTCGGCTGGGGCTGACGCTGCTGTCCTACAATCGTGTACGCAGCCTGGTGACGCGGCTCGACGCGCGGCAGTGCGCCTCGATGGGTGAACTGCGGCGTGTCGCCTGGGGTGTTGCCGCCGCGGCCCGTTTCGTCCCTTACGCGACATGCCTGACCCAGGCGCTCTCCGGCCAGTATATTCTCGCCCGCCAAGGCAATGAATCGACAATACGCATCGGCATCGAACGTGGTACGGGCGAGCAGTTGAAAGCACATGCTTGGCTGGTCAGCGACAACCATATCGTGCTTGGCGGATCGGTCGACGGCTTCGCCCATCTCGTCGACCACGGCAGCCGATGAGCGGCGTCGCCGGAATCCTGCTGCGCGGAGCACACGCACCGGCGGTCGCGGCGGCAGACATTCAGCAAATGCTGGCGCGCATGCGCCATCGCGGTCCCGACGGCGGTTCATGGTGGCTGGACACCAGCATCGCCCTTGGCCACGCCTGGCTCAACACATCGGATGAGGTCGGTCCAGGCCCTTTGTCGATGGCTGGCGACCGGCTCGCCATCACCGCCGATTGCCGGCTGGACAACCGTGACGAGTTGCTAGCCAGGCTCGGTATCCGCGACCAGTCGGTGGCCGACGCGATCGTGCTGATGCGGGCCTATCTGCGTTGGGGCGAAGCCTGTCCGGAGCATCTGCAAGGCGATTTCGCGTTCGCCATCTGGGATGACGAGCGGCAATCGCTGTTTTGCGCGCGCGATCATTTTGGCGTCAAGCCGTTCTACTACCACGCGGCGGACCGGCGTTTTGCCTTCGCGTCCGAGATCGGGCCGATCCTGGGGGTCGAAGGTATCCGCGCACGTGTCAGCGAGCGCCAGATCTCCGGCTTCCTGGCCGGGCTTCCCGACGACCCGCAGTCGACCCCCTACAGCGATATATTCAGCCTGCCGGCCCGCCACAGCCTGACCGTCACCGCGCAACAGGTGATGTTGCGTCGATACTGGCAGATCGAGCCGTCGGCGCGGCCCTTGCGGTCGGATGCATCGGAGGAATTCGCCCATCTTTTCTCGCAATCGGTGCGCAACCGCATGCGAGGGACCTCGGCAGTCGGCGCAATGTTGAGCGGCGGCCTCGATTCCTCATCTATCGCCTGTGTCGCCGGCCTGCAGAATGCCGCTGCGCGCAAGCCGAAGCTGCCGACCTTCTCGCTGGTTTTCGAGAAGGGCTCGCCGATGGACGAGCGGCCCTTCATCGATGCCGTTCTCGACCAGCAGAAGGTCGACGCGACACTGATCCCGGTCGGCAACTATGCCCCTTTCGCCGAATTCGAACGCGTGCTGGAAGAACAGGAAGGAATGTTCCTGGCGCCGGGCCTGACGCTCACCCGCGGTATCTACCGGACTGCCGGCGCCAAGGGCATCAAGGTGCTACTGGACGGCCATGGCGGCGACGAGGTCGTTTCCCAAGGCCATGGTCACCTGCACGAGCTTGCGAATGGCGGCCGATGGATGGATCTGTGGCGCGAGGTCCGCAGCGCCTCCAATACCTATGGCGACAGCACGCTTGGCCTTTATCTCCAGTTCCTGACCCTCTACGGGCCGGCCTGGCGCATCGCCAAGCTGAGGCATCTGGCCAACCGTGCCCTGAACAGTATCCGCAAGCCCGCGCACGTGCAGCGCGCGCGAAGCTGGCGCGACCTGATCAATCCGGACCTTGCCAAGCGCACCGAGCTTGTCGACCGGTTTCACCGGGCCGGCTATATGCCGCCCCGCGTTCAGGCCAGCGACGCCTTGAGCCATCGCTGGATCCTGTCGAACGGCTATGTCCCGCATGCTTTCGAGGTTCTCGACAAGGCCGCCGCCAATTTCGGCGTCGAGCCGCGATACCCATTCTGGGACAAGCCGCTGGTCGAGTTCTGCCTGGCATTGCCGGGCGAGGAGAAGCTGAGCCACGGCTTTGGTCGCTATGTGCTGCGTCGCGCCATGCAAGGCGTATTGCCGGAGGCGGTGCAGTGGCGACGCGACAAGATCGACTTCACCGCCAATCTCGTCAACGGCATGCTGCGCAATCATCGCGACCTCCTGGAACAGCTGCTGGTCTCGGATGCAGGCCGCATCGCGCCTTATGTCAATCTGCCGCAAGTGAGTGCTGCCTATGCGCGACTGCTGCGCCAGCCCGATCAGGCAGCCCCCCTGGATGTCCAGTATGTCTGGCGCTCGGCCTCGCTGTCGCTCTGGCTGCGGCAACTCCAGCACGGCGGGAGCCCCACGTGATGCCGCGCAACGAGCCGATGGCCGCATACAGTGATAATCCCCGTCCGCATGGCAGGGCCATGCGAGAACGCCGCTTCTACCGCGCCTATGGTCTGACCATCGCGTCGGAGGTGATGTTGCCCGAACTGCAGCCGGCGCCGCCCGGGGCGGCGGATGTCGTGATCGCCGTCGGCGCGATCGACCTGCCAAAGCCGGCGCCCGAAGCCGCGACCGACTTTCGCTTCGAGGCGGACCGGCAATATCTGGCCTGGCATGCCGTGGGCGCGTTCCTGATCACCGATTCCAACCGTATCGACATTGAACCGGCGCCCGGCGTCGACGACGCGCTGCTGGCGTTTCCGCTGCTCGGCCCGGTCATGGCGCTGCTCTTGCACCGGCGCGGCCTGCTTGTCCTGCATGCCAGCGCCATCGCCGCCGCCGGCACGAGCGCCATCTTCATGGGTGACAAGGGTGCCGGCAAGTCGACGACCGCAAGTGCGATGATCCGGGCCGGGCATCGACTGCTTACCGATGATGTGGTGGCGCTGGACCTCGCCAATCCGAGTGAGCCAATGACCGTTCCGGGATTTCCGCAGATCAAGCTGGCGGCCGACGCCGCGGCGGCGATCTCGCTCGGGGAAGCGGAAGTGCGGCCGCAAGTGCATCCGGCGATCGACAAGATGCAGCATCGCCTGAACGGTGACTTTTCGGGCGATAAGGTGCCGGCGACCAGGATCTATATCCTCGAGCGCGGCGAAAGGGCTGGCATCACGCCCTTGCCCGCCATTGCCGCCCTGCCGGCCATCATCAAATTCTCCTATGTGACGCGCTTCGGCCGCGCGGCCCTCCCCGACGACTTCGCGGCGGCGCATCTTCAGCAATGTTCATGGATTGCTAACCATATCGGCGTGTACCGGCTGGAAGTCCCGACGGGCCTGGACAGGATCGGCGAAGCCGTGGAGCTGATCGAAAAGGATCTGTCGGCTGGCAGCCGGCGGTCGTGAGCGCAACCATGTCGAAGTCCCCAACCCTTCGCCTGTCGCTGTTTCGAGAAATTGCCGCATTCGGCGCCGCCATTGCCCGGATCGGCGGCCGGCGAACATGGACGGCGCTTTTCTTCCTCATCCTCGGCAGCCTGACCGAGGGCATCTCCATCCTGCTACTCATCCCGCTGCTGCATCTGGTCGGACGCGCCGACCAGGATTTCGCTGTTCGGCTGCCCAACAATGATTTCGTGCGCTGGCTGGTGCCTGACGGCACGCTGCAACTGACGACCGTGCTTTGCATGCTGGTCGGGCTTGTTGCAGCGCAGGCGGCGTTCAATCGCTTCAAGTCGGTCTACATGGCCAAATTGCTGTTCGATTTCGTCAACCGCGTTCGCATGAACCTGTTCGAAAGCATCGGCAAGGCGCGCTGGGGCGTTTTTACCCGAATGCGCAGTTCCGACCTCGATCATGCCCTGACCGGCGACATCGACCGCGTCCAGGGCGCGGCGTTCTCACTGCTGATGCTGGTGCAGATCGCCGTTCTTCTGGCTGGCTATCTCCTGGTTTCCATGTTCATCTCGCCGGTCATGACGCTGTTTGCCGTCGTCATCGGCATGCTGATGTTCGTGGCGCTGCAGCCCTTCCGGACACGGGCCACTGCCTTCGGCCGTGTGCTGACCGCCAATCGACAGGATCAGTACCGGACGGTCTCGGAATTTCTCGGCGGCATCAAGGTGGCCAAGAGCCTGAACGTTGAGGACAGCTATTTCGCGCAGCTGCGGTCGACGCTTGAGAAGATGAAGGCCGACAACATCGACTATGTGCGCAACAGCACCATCGGCACCGCGGTATTCCAAGTGGCGAGCGTGGTGGGCCTGAGCCTGTTCATCTATGTGGCTTTGGTTCGCTTCAACCTGTCGCTGGCCGAGATCGTCGTCCTGCTCCTGGTCTTCATGCGCATCGCGCCGCGCTTCATGGACATGCAGACGCAAGCCCAGCAAGTGCTGATCAACCTGCCCGCCTTTACGGCAATGCGCAGCCTGCAGGCACGTTTCGATGCCGAACGCGAACCAGGCCATACCGAGTTCGCCGACGCCGGGACACTCTCCCTCAATACGGGATTGAATATTCGCGGTGTCTCCTTCGCCTATGGAGATGCTGGCGACAAGGTGGTGGTGAGCGGCATCACCTTCGGCCTGCCGGCCGGCAAGGTCACCGCCCTGATCGGCCCGTCCGGATCGGGCAAGAGCACGATCGCCGATATGCTGCTTGGCCTGCTGGAGCCCACCACCGGCATGATGCTTGTCGACGGCGTCGAGATTGATGCCAGCAATCGCCGTCGCTGGCGCGACCAGGTGGCCTATGTGCCGCAGGACGTGTTCCTCCTGCACGACACGATCGCGGCGAACCTGCGCCTTGCCGCGCCACGGGCCAGCGATGGCGACCTGTGGGCCGCGCTGCATCAGGCGCACGCCGGCGAGTTTGTCGAACGGCTCGACCTCAGGCTCGAGACGGTGGTCGGCGATCGCGGCGTGCGGCTCTCGGGCGGCGAACGCCAGCGCATCGCGCTCGCGCGCGCGCTGCTGCGCAAGCCGTCACTGCTCATCCTGGACGAGGCGACCAGCGCGCTCGACTGGCAGAACCAGTCGCTGATCGCCAGGTCGATCGACGGATTGCGCGGCACGATGACGATCCTGACCATCGCGCACCGGCCGTCGATGATTGCCTTCGCCGACTGGGTGGTGGCGATGGAAAACGGCCGTATCGTCGAGGTCGGCCAATATCAGCGGCTGAAGGAAAAAACCGGCAGCCGGTTGTCGAGGATGCTGTCGGGGGAACAGTCAGAGGGCGAACCCGCCGATGTCGCGTGAGCCGGCGACCAAGACGCGCCGAAACCGATTCACGCGGCGCCTAGTCTCTTGTTTCGAAGCATGCCTACAAACCGGGGGCAGGTTTGAGCAATCTGCATCAATGCAGGCCGCGCCTGGCACCGCCCAGCTTCTCGCTTTCGGCGACCTCTGGTGCGTTCAGTTTGCGCTCGGCGTCACGGGCTATGTCGGCAGGCGTCGGCGCGCTCCTGGCGATCATGGTGTAGATGAGCACGAAATAGCCGGCCTGAATGATCACGGCGCAGATGATGACGCGCACCAATATCGTGCCTATCGACGCTCCGCCCAGCCAGGACCAGCCGACGACGATCGCCAGAGCGAAAATCATCCCGAGGATGAATTTTGGAAGTGCCATACCCAACAGCCCATAAACCGGCTCGGGTATTATCACGATTGCCCCACCCGAGCGCCGTCCCTTGTCATGTGGGCTTGTTAAGGTCGCCCACTCTCGACCGGTTGCTTCCGGCCTTTTCCACCTGTCGTCACCGTGACAGGTATAATTTGCAATTCTATTAAGGCGAGCAATAGGCGGCAAGGGCAACTTCGGATATTTTTGATCGAGCTTTTGCGATCGACTCTGCCATGCTGCAATGCACGCAACGGGAGCTAAGCCGATCTCCTCTCCTCGGCATTTTTCAGTAAGATAGACAATATTAAGTAGTATTTTATACGGTTTTCACCAAGCATCAGGGCATGATAAAGCACTAATTTGCAGCTTGCCTTGGCAAATAGGTAGGTCCGCCTAAAAACCGCCCCACAAAGGCCTCTATTTTTTCGGCCGTGCCCATTTATTGTCACAAATGTGCTAAATACGCCGAAATTTGTGCATGACAAGCTTATTATTTAGTCAATTCATGACGTGACTATTTCAATGGGGTGGTAAATTGTGTGTTGCGCTGCAACATTTTTTTGGTATCGTGCGCTGAACCATTCGTTCAACGCATGGAGTTTACGGCATGAGGGACGTTGCCAAGTCGGCCACGGCGAGCTTTTCGCAGGCTGACATCGATTTTCCGCCACCGATCGGCGGCTTGCTCAAACGCAGCTTCGATATCGCCGGTTCACTGATTGGACTGATCGCACTCAGCCCGCTGTTTGTCATGATAGCGCTGCTGGTCAAGTTTTCCGACGGCGGCTCGATTTTCTACGGTCACAGGCGAATTGGACGCGGCGGGCGGATTTTTCCTTGCCTGAAGTTCCGCACCATGGTTCCGGACGGCGACAGGGTATTGGCAACCTATCTCGCCGCCAACCCGGACGCCAACGCGGAATGGATCGCCACCCGCAAGCTGAAGAACGATCCGCGCGTTACCCGTGTCGGAGCTGTGCTGAGGAAACTCAGCCTCGACGAGCTGCCGCAGATCATCAACATCCTGCAGGGCGACATGAGCCTTGTCGGCCCTCGTCCGGTCGTGCGCGACGAGCTGGAGATCTATGGCACGTCCGCCGTCTATTACCTGAAATCCCGCCCGGGCCTGACCGGCCTGTGGCAAGTCAGCGGCCGCAACGATGTGTCCTATGACAGCCGCGTCGCCTTCGATCGCCACTATGTCGAGAACTGGTCGCTGTTCGAGGACGTTCGCATCATCATCAAGACCGTCCCGGCCGTCTGGATGTCGCGTGGTTCTTACTGACCGGCCGGTGGCCAATGCCAGACATTGGCATCGGCCATTCAACGCAAGCTCATCGGGCGATGGGGCTATAGCGGATCGGAACGTTGAGTTGAAAACAGATTTGTTCGAAGCCTTTCGCAGCGGCCCGGATTCCGGCCGGCTGCGGCGGGCGCGTTTGCTGGCCACATGCCTTGCCATGGCGCTCGTCGTCCCGCACATCGCCGCCGCCGGCGACTATCGCCTCGGCTCGCAAGACAAGCTCACCATCCGCGTCGCCGAATGGCAGACAGTCGAAGGCACATTTCGTGACTGGTCGGCGGTGAATGGCGAGTACACGGTCGGTCCATCCGGTACGCTGTCGGTGCCGTTCGCCGGCGAGTTGCCGGCATCCGGCAAGACCACGTCCGAAATCGCGGCGGCGATCGGCGAGGCGCTGCAGAAAAAGCTCGCTTTGTCGGACCGACCGGAAGCCTCGGTCGAGATGGCGCAGTTCCGGCCCTTCTACATTTCGGGCGAAGTCCAGAACCCAGGCCAATTTCCTTATGTCCCGGACCTGACGGTGTTGAAGGCGATCAGCGTCGCCGGCGGCATCAGGCGCAACGCCGATTACGGCCCCCAGCTCGGCAAGGACCTGGTCACCGCCAAGGGCATGTTCGACATCTCCGACGACCAGCGCATCCGACTGATCGTCAGGCGCGCCCGCATCGATGCGGATATGGCCGGCAAGGCGAGTTTCGACGTGCCGAAGGAGGTCGAGGGCGATCCGAGACTGCCAGCCATCGTGGCGGACGAGATGACGATTCTGACGGCCGACCAAAAGGCGCTGAAGCTGAAACTCGAGGCGCTCGACGACCTGAAGGGGGTTTTGGAATCTGAAATCGAGTCGCTGCAGAAGAAGATCGTCAATCAGCAGCAGCAGGTCGACTTGGCGCAGCAGCAACTCGCCAGCATCGGTCCGCTGGCGCAAAAAGGCCTGATCGCCAATGCCCGACTGCTGGATTCGCGCCAGTCCGTGGCCGACCTGCAGGGCAAGATCCTGGACTACGAAACCGCCATCCTCACCGCCAAGCAGGCGATCAGCAAGGCGAAGCAGGATGCTATCGATGCCCAGAACACCTTGAGTTCAAGTCTCGCCACTGACCGGCAGCAGACCGAAGCCGACCTGAACGAGGCCGCGTTGAAGGTGAACATGCAGAAAGGCCTGATAGCCCAGGCCAGCGATCCCGCGATGGCGGCCGCTATGACAAATGATCAGCAGCCGACCCTGCTCTATTCACTGGTGCGCAATGTCGACGGCAAGACCACCGAAATAGCCGCCAAGGAAGAAACCCCGGTGCTGCCTGGCGATGTGATCAAGATCAAGCTGGCGCCGCTGGCCAGCCAGTAGACCGACTTCCAACACGATCCAGTGTTTCGAGCCAGAGCCTCACCCGACAAATCGGGATGAGGCTCTGGCTCAGTTGTTTGAACATCTCCCTGCGGAAACCATAATAGCCGTCTCGGGATCGAGGCTTCCCGTCCGAGCACATGCTTGCTCAAAAAAGGAAGGCCGCTCCCTTCAGCCCGCGAGATGATAGTTTATGAGGGACCGGCGCCCGCCGGATGGCCGGCATACCGAGGCCAGTCAGTCTCGCCCCCGGCCGCGTCAGCCGGCTCCAGAGCCGGTGACCGCCGCCTGCGGGTAACGGGCAGCCGCGCCAGCTTGAAGAAGCTGAAATACATCAGGAAAGAACCCATGATGTAGGGATTCAGTATCTCGACCTCGACGAAGGAGCGGATCAGCAGCAGGACCATCACGCCGAAAAGGATCACCGAGTCCGCCTGCCATGCCTTGAAGATCACCGCCGAGACGTGGCCGTAGAGCGTGCGCAGCATGATCAGCGACACCAGCGTCGCTCCGACGAAGCCGAGTTCGACGAGGGCCTCGATATAGGTGTTGTGGAAGTGGAAGCCGGTGCGGGTGGTGATGTAGAATTCGTTCCACAGCCGCTCGGCTTCAGCGAAGCCCTGCACCCAATAGGCGGCATAGCCGACGCCGAGAATCGGCGATTTCTGGACCGTGTTCCAGCCTTGCTCCCACAGATAGGTTCGCCCGGTGAGCGTCGAATCCTTGCCGAAGAGGCCGAGGACGAAGTCCATCAGCCCGAGATTCAAGGCGACGAAGGCCGTCACGACCAGCAGCCCCGCGCCGATCAGGAAGATGACCCGGCGATAGCGGCGTGACAGAAGTTTGCTCATCGCAAGAAGCGCCACCAGCGCCAGAACCGCGGGTATCGAGGCCATCGAGGTGGCGGAATGCGAGGCGACCAGGACATAGGCCGACAGCAGCACGACGGGCACCGCCAGTATGAAGCTCAGCCGGCCGCGTCTGTAGAATGCAAGGAAGACAACGCAGAAATAGATGCCGAGCGAGCCGACAAAGCCGATCTGATTCTTGGAGGCGAAGGCGCCGACGAAGTTCACGGTGCCGTCGAGGACATCCTCGGAATAGTTCCCGACCTTCAGCGAATAGAGAAGGACGACGAATATCCCGACCAGCGCCCCTATGGTCAGCGTGCGCACGCTGACGGTGCGCGCAGCTACGTAGGCGCAGGCAATATGGGAAAAATACTGGACCGACGTCCTTGCGGTGACGCCGGGAGCCTGCGACCAGAAAACCGAGAAGCAGATATAGGCCGCAAACAGCAGCGGCAGCCAGGCGCTGGACAGATGCCGCAGAAACCGCCGGTAATCGACCAGGATGAGCGGAAGCCAGACCGCATAATAGGCCAGGATCAAGATTTGGCCGAAGATGACCGAATAAGAAAACGCCCAGATCGAAACGGCTACGGCAAAGGCGCCATAGACCGAATTCTTCTCGGGATCGATAAGCAGGGACTTTGGAATCTTCATCTCAGGGTTCCGCCGACACGACCCAGGGCCGGCAAGCCATGAGCCGGCCGGAATCTTCGCAAATATGGGCGTGCAATAAACGGCGTCTCCATTGTGCAGTGCAATATAACCTATTGCGCCCGGCGCTCAATGGCAAATCCGGTCACCTTGTCTTACAGCGAGGCATCTGCGGAGAGATCAGCCGCTACCAAAGCGCTCCGCCGGTGATCTGGATGTTCTCCATGGTGATGCCCTTGGCGAGATCCGAGCACAGGAACACCGCCAGAGCCGCGATCTCCTGCGGCTGCAGCATGCGCTGCTGCGGGTTGCTTTTGGCGATCTCGGCCATCGCTTCCTCAGCGGTGCGCCCCTTGCCTTGGCGCTCGACGACCTGCGCCACATTGCGGCGCATCAGTTCGGTCTCGACCCAGGTCGGGCTGATCATGACGCAGGTGACGCCATGCGCTGCCCCTTCCAGCGCCACGCAGCGTGTGAGGCCGAGAAGGCCGGCCTTGGACGCGCAGTAGGCTGGGTTGTCCTTCCAGCCGACCGAGGCGGCGGTTGAGCCGATGTTGACGATGCGGCCCCAGCCGCGTTCGATCATGCCCGGCAGTACCGCACGCGTGACGCGGAAGGCGCCCGTCAGGTTGGTATCGACGATCTTGTCCCATAGCGCGTCGGAATGGCCGCAGACCGGCTGCTCCGCGGTCGTCCCAGCGGCATTGACCAGGATATCGGCGGGGCCGATGGCCACCTCGGCGTCAGCCGCGAACCGAT
The DNA here is from genome assembly GCF_055811675.1 of Mesorhizobium sp. WSM4808. NCBI lineage: Bacteria > Pseudomonadati > Pseudomonadota > Alphaproteobacteria > Hyphomicrobiales > Phyllobacteriaceae > Mesorhizobium > Mesorhizobium sp. WSM4808. The sequence goes on along the minus strand of NZ_JBVVQX010000004.1, from coordinate 79,630 downwards.
TGGCGACGTCGCTGTCGCGCACGTCTAGATGAGCGGCGTGAACCCTCGTTCCGTGGGCGGCAAGAGCCGCACGCACGCGCCCGATCTCGTCCGCGCCGGGATAATAGGCGGCATCGGACCTGTCGGCGCCGGCCGGCGCGATGTAGGAGCCGACGGCGACGTTCGCGCCGGCTTCAGCCAAAGCCGTGGCAATGGCAAAGCCCATGCCCGAGAACCCACCGGTAACGATGGCGCTACGGCCGAAAAGGTTGTTCATGGCGCACGGTCTCCACTTCGTTCCGGGCAGGCAATCAGGCCTGACCGTATTTGGCAATCACACCGGCGCAGCCTCCATCGCCAGCGTTTCATGTTTGCTGGAGCGGTTTGCCTAGCCATTCGCGATAGAAGCCTTCGAGGTCGGGCTCGAAATCGTGGACGATGGGATAGCCAGGTGCCGCCGCTTCCACTTCGTGCAGCGTGCCGCATTGCGGACAGATGAATTCGCGGATCTCCATCCATTCGGGATCGGGGAGATCGCTGTTGGGATAGATTTCGCGCAAAGCCCCCTCGGTGTTGCGGACGTTGATCGCAGCCTTCAGCTTCCAGTTCTTGCGATAGTCGCCGAAGGAGTGGCCGCATTCGCAGCGGGTAATGCGCTCATCGCCGCTCTGGCAGATGAACAGATGGTCCGAGACCGGCAGCAGGATCGGATCTTTCCAGGCGACACGATCCTGATAGACGGCAACCATCTTGAAGAAACGGTCATCGTCCTTGTAGGCACTCATGATCCGCCTTGTCTGTGGCCAGGGCAGCTTGCCTGCGGCCAGATCGCCCAGGACTTCCTTGCTATACGAGGTCATGGCTTTGCTCCCGGCATGAAGATCGATCTGGCATCGACGTTCCAGAACTCGCTGAATTCGCTGGTGAAGCGCGGCGACAGCTTGATCGCGCTGGCGTACATTTTCTTCACCTCGGGGGCGAAATCGGCCTTTTCGACACGACCACGCTCCTTGGCGATCCAATCCACCACAGGGACCGCCTTGGCCAGACGCTCCTTGCGCATGGCGGCGCGGCGCTCGACCGTGGCGTCGATATCGGCGATGGGATAGCCGTCTTCATCGTCCTTCAGCACAATGCCGAAAACCTGGTCCGCCGCTTGCCGGGTGAGAAAGCCGTTCTCGACATCCCAGGCGGTCTTGATCGGATCGCGCTCCAGTACGTCGCCGTAACCACCGCCGCCATTGTAGGAATGGCTGAAGATGTCGCCGGATTTGTGCGGCGCAGTGATGTAGGGGCCCTCGACCACGACATGGTCGCCACCGATGTTCCGCTCGTAGTCGGAGACATGCGGATCGATGCCGGGCGCATGCGCCAGCGGTTCGCCTTTTGCCGCGAGTTCGTGAATGTCTGAGTTGCGCACGGCGCGATGCTTCTGGCAGGTCGGCGCCGGATAACCGCCGCACATGCCGCCATTGTCGAACACGCGCGAAGAATGTTCGGAGGTGTGGAGCCGCAGATGCGACGTCTTGTTGATCAGCCAGGTCGAGACGAAGGAACAGCCGCCGCGATATTTGCCGGCACCGCCGGAGTTGGGCACGATCGAGCGGCCGATATAGACCATCGGCATCGACTGTTCCCAGACCTCGATGTTGCCCATGTCGGATTCCGGGTTCCAGCCGACATAGGCGGTGTCGAGACCATCCTTGATTGCGAGCGCGCCGGAGCCGGCGGCGGCGCATTCAAAATGGGCCATGCCGAACGGCGTGCCGTACTGGCTCTGGCCACCCATTTCGATCATGGGGCTGTTGACCTGACCGACGAAGGCCTCCTCGACGAAGCCACGCGCGATAAAACTGCGCGACAAAAGCCGCTGGAAGACGCCATAGGCTGGCAGCAGCAGCGCCCACGAGGTGGCGGTCGCCACCATCTCGTTGTCGGGATTGGTCCAGGTGCCGTGCGGCAGTTTCAGTTCGGTCGCCATCCAGGCGCCGTCATTGACCAGCCCTTCGAAATTCATGTGCTGGGTCAAGGTGACGAACATGCCGCCATCCATGCCGGCCGGCGTGCAGTTCATCGAATGGTAGCCCCAGGGCTGCGTGCCCTCGAAGTCCATGGTGATCTTGCCGTCGGTGGTGATCTCCATCTCGATCGGGATGTTGTAGAGCCAGTCCGGATCGCCGAGCAGCTGGAAGCCGGGTTTGCCTGCGGTGACGTGGCCGTAAAAAGTGTGGCCGCGATAGATTCCGGGGACGGTGAGCTGGCGGGTGCGGGCGAGCTGGGCACGGCGGCCTTCCTCGATGAACTCCTTCGACACCTTCATCCAGTAGTCGAGGCCGATCTCGGAGATGAGCTGCTTGACGCTTTCGCGCATATCGATGCAGGAGGCGACCTTGGCCTTCTCGTCCAGCACCCAGTAGATCGGCATGCGCAGATTGCGCTCGCAGCGGATGACGTAGTCGCGGCGGATCTCGTCGTTCTCGCCGATCTTCTCGGCGCAGACGAACAGACCCTCGGTGAAGCGCTCCTGCGCGAGACACACATCACCGCCTGGGGTAATGCCGCCGGCCTCCAGCTCGTGGCAGACGGCGCCGGCCCAGCCGACAAGCGTGCCTTCATGAAAGATCGGCACCACGTCCATCACGTCGGGCACCTGCACGGTGCCTATGAAGGCGTCGTTGTTGGCGAAGATGTCGCCTTCGCGGATGCGCGGGTTGTCCTCGTAGCCGTTTTTGATCATCCATTTGATGAAGCGGCTCATCGTATGGACATGCACCATGATGCCGTTGGAGAGAGCGATGGCGTCGCCCTCGGGCGTGTAGATGGCGACCACCATTTCGCCGACCTCGCGCACGCCGGGCGAGGCCGAGATGCGGCGCGCCATTTCGCGTGCCGAGACGCAATAGGCGCGCAGCTTGGTGTGCAGCGTCTCGAATTTCAGCGGATCCTGGTTGCGCAGCGTGAGTTCCGTGATGCCGTCATAGCAGCCGGTCTCCTCCATCAGCCGCTCGGAATCGAGCAGTCTTTCGCGAAGGCGCAGGGCCGAGGCAGGTTTGTCCAACATGGCGGTCGCCCTCTCAAGCGTGGGTGTAGTGCAGCAGCGTCCATTCATCGACATGGACACGGTCCTGCGGATGAACGACGAGCGTGGTGGCGGGATGTTCGATGATGGCCGGGCCGATGACTTCATGGCCGGGCTGAAGCAGATCCATCTCGTAGAGATTGGCCTTGTGCCAGCGCCCGCCGATATAGGCCTCGCGCACGCCCTTGTGGGCGACTGCCGGATCAGACTTGCCGAGCGGCCGCTTGAGCAGCACCGGCTTGACCTTGTCTGCGGTGGCGATCAGCCCGAGTTCGGTGATGGTGAAGCCGGCTTCGCCATAGCGCGACACGCGATGGTTGACCTTGGCATAGACCGCCTCGAACTCGTCGATAACCCCGCGCATGTCGTCGGCCGAACCGACCTCGGCCAGCGGCGCCATGACTTCGACGTCCTCGAGCTGGCCGGTGTAGCGCATCATCAGGAACGGCACGGTCCTGATCTTCTCCCTGGTATGGCCGTCGGCGATCATCTCGTCGACCGCTGCCTTGGTCAGGTCGTTCCAGACCGTGGTGACCTTGGCGCCGAAGGCGGCCAGCGTAGCCCCGTCGGCGCGTGACGGGATGTCGTGCTGGGTGGAGACGGAATGACGCCGCATGAAATCGGCCGTGGTGCAACCGAAGGCGGAGAAGGCGGCCGCGAACTGGAAGGTGATGATGTCCTTGAAGCCGATGCCCCTGGAGCAGCCGGCCAGATGCAAAGGTCCCGAGCCGCCATAGGACAGCAGCGTGAATTCGGAGGGATGGATGCCTTGCCCGGAAATGACCCGGCGCAGCGCGTTGTTGGCATCGGACTCCAGCATGTCGATCATGCCTTCCGCGGCTTCCTCGACACCAACGCCGAGCACGCTGGAGCACTTTTCCTCGAAGGCGCGGCGCGCCTTTTCGACCTGCAGCACGACCTTGCCGCCCAGGAAATAGTGTGGGTTGAGGCGGCCGAGGATGGCGTCGCAATCGGCGATGGTCGGCTCGGTGCCACCGCGATCGAAGCAGATCGGACCGGGATCCGAGCCGGCGCTTTCCGGCCCAAGCGAGACCTTCTTGGTCAGGGGATCGACCTTGAGGATCATGCCGGCGCCGGCGCCGATCGTGTCGAGATGCAGCGTCGGCACGTTGAGCTTGAAACGGTCCATCAGCGGCTCGTTCTCGATCCGCGTCTGGCCGCGTGTGATGACGCCCATGTCGAAAGAGGTGCCGCCCATGTCCGAGCAGATCAGCGAGTCGTTCCCGATCAGCTTGCCGACATAGGCAGCGCCCAGAATGCCGCCGATCGGGCCGGAGATCATGGTTTCATGCAGGCGCGGGTGGTTGATCGAGGTCAGGCCGCCGAAGGAGAGCAATGTCTGCACGCCATATTTGAAGCCGTATTTCTTCGAGACATCCTCAATGCCCTTGAGCTGCTTGCGGCCGCGCGACGTGGCGTAGGCCTCGATCAGCACCGAGTTCAGCCGCGACTGCTCGCGGATGACCGGACGAACCTCGTGGCTGGTGTAGACGATGATGTCGGCACCGGCCTTGTCGACCTCCGCGCGGCAGATCTCTGCGATGCGCTTCTCGTGCACCGGATTGACATGTGAGAAGATGGTCATGATGCAGATCGCCTCGACCTTGTCGGCGATCAATTTTTTCGCCGCGGCGGAGACTTCGTGTTCGTAGAGCGGCAACACGATGTCGCCGAACTGGTCGATGCGCTCGGTGACGCCATGCGTGCGGCGGCGCGGCACCAGCGGATCTGGATGGTGATGGGTGACGGCATGCAGCCGGTCGGCATAGGAATAGTCGGCCCAGGCCTGCAGCCCCCGGCCCATCAGGATCATGTCCTCGAGGCCCTTGGTGGTGATCAGGCCGAGCCGGCGGCCGGTGCGCGACAACAGTGTGTTGAGCATGCCGGTGCCGGAATAGAGCACGACGTTGACGCCGGAAAACAATGATTCCAGCGAGATGCCCCAGGCATCCGCCGCGTCCTCGGCAGACGCGAGAAAACCTTCGGCTTCGTTCTTCGGCGTGGTCGCCGACTTGCCGATCTTGAAGTGGCCGTCCTGATCGACAAGGATCGTGTCGGTCATGGTGCCGCCGGCGTCGATACCGATGACGATTGGATTGCCGACGATGGGGCCGGTGAGATTGGGTTGGGTCACGGTCGCCTCGGGATCTGGTCTAGGTTGACGCAAGGCTAGATTCGATGGGCGGCTTCGCGCCATATGCCTAAAGACATAATGACGGCTGAGCTGACATCGCCGAAAAAAGGGCATGCGCATGGGGACCATCTGGGCGCCGCTCGCCAAAGCGATCGCCGCCACCGGCACGGACAGGCATGTCGACTGCCTGATCGACCTGATCGGCGCGGATATCGAGCACGACCTCGTCACGGTGACGCGCTATTCGACGACGCAGACACCCGAATTCATCAAACACCGACGCTTCTCGGACGAAATGGTCCGGCGCTATCTCGACAATTACTATGTCTTCGACCCGTTCTATGCGTCGTGGCGACGCGAGCGAAGGCTGGGCATCATGCCGCTGAAACGGCTTGCCAACGATGAGGCCAAGCGCGGCCAGTACATAGCCGGCTTCCTGGCGCAGTCGGAGATCTGCGACGAGGTCGGCATCATGCTGGCGGACGGCGGCGACTGGTGCCTCGGCATCTTCCTCGACCGCTCGACCACGCCATTCAAGGACAGCGAGATCGCCCTGCTGGATGAACGGCTGCCGGTGTTCGAGGCGCTGCATGCGCTCGACATCAAGGCGCGCGGAACGGAATTCTCCCGCACGTCAGCGCCGACAGGCCCCGGCGCCTCGCCCCGGCGGGAACCGACCATTCCAGCCAGCCTGTGGCCGGAGCTGTCACTACGCGAGCGGGAATTGGTCCAACTGATCCTCGCCGGTCACCCGACGGCCAACATCGCCGAACGCCTCGGCATCACCGTCGGCACGGTCAAGAACCATCGCCGGCGCATCTACGAGAAGCTCGACATCACCACGGAGCGGGAATTGTTTTTGCAGTTCTTCCAGCATCGGGTCGACCGATAGCCCGGGTTCGGACAGCTAAGCGGGTTACGCTTTTCCCGTTGCAGGTTAGAGCTCATCCTCCCAATTGGCGCCGCCATAGAACACACGGAAGATCACCACTTGGTCGGATTCCACTGTAAAGGTCACCGTTACACGGCGCTCGAAACCGACAACCCGAAGGCCCTGGCCGCAGATCGTCACGGCGTGTTCCGCGCTCCGAGGCGTAGTCGAGACCCTGGCAGTAGGCTTCGATACGCTCGATATAGCGTATGGCCGTGACGTTGCCGGCGGCGATCTCGATGGTGTCGTATATCCATCTTAAGTCCGCTAAGGCTTCCGGCAACAGAACAATATGCCGGCGCTTCACACATCCCTCTTAAAGCGGGCGGCGTGGTGAGCGCGGATGTCGTCAAAAGCCTGGTTGGCTGGGATAACTCGGGAAGGATCCGCCTTCCACCTGTCATAGGTCGGCACAACCTCCTCGCGGAGCCAGCGCTCTACGGCCGCGTCGCGCTCTTGCAGGGCGCGAAGGCCGGCGCGGATCACTTCACTGCTGGTCGCGTAGGTTCCTGATTCAACGAGACGGTCGATGAAAGCAGCCTGCTCTGTTGGCAGGCTGAAGGTGCGCTTTTCGGTGGCAGCCATGATTTCTCCTATAATGTCGGTGTGATTATATCATACCAATATCCAATACGTGAGAAAACCTGTCGGCCCAAGAAACCGACATTGGCGCTGCTAGCAGTCTCAAAATTCCTCTTGCGGAACCGCGCCGTCCCGGCTTAGTCTTTGCCTTCTCGCAAAAATGAAATTTAATTCCATTTGCCTGCAACCTTCTTGCCAGCGTCGTGCCCCCAGGAAAAATGAACGGCCCAATCGACTGAGAAAATATTTGATATATCATCTACCAGAGCGGAAATAGCTGACATGGTCCAGCAGACATCGATCCAGCCATCGGCGCCCTGGTTGCGGCTAGATGTCGATGATTCGGACTGGACCGACGCCGAGGTGTCGAGCCTGGTGCGCTGGTATCACCAGATGCTGCTCATCCGCCGTTTCGAGGAAAAGGTGCTCGATCTGGCCAATGCCGGGCTGGTGCATGGTCCGGCCCACGCCAGCATCGGACAAGAGGCCACGGCGGTCGGCGCCATGTCCGTGCTCGGCACCGGCGACCGCATCAACGGCACCCACCGTGCCCATCACCAGGTGCTGGCCAAGCTTGTCAACGCGCAGACGCCCGGCGGATTCGACCCGCTGCATGATGCTTTCAACCCAGGCATGCAGGGATCGGTTCGCGGCCTGATGGCCGAGATCATGGGCCTCAAGTCAGGCTATTGCGGCGGCCGTGGCGGCTCGATGCATATGCGCGACGATGCCTCCGGCATCCCAGGCACCAGCGCCATTATCGGCGGCAACCTGCCGCACGCGGCGGGCTATGCGCTCGCCGACAAACTGCTCGGCACCGGCAACATCTCGGTCGCCTTCTTCGGCGACGGCACGATGATGGCAGGGCCGGCCTATGAGGCGATGAACATCGCCGCGCTCTACCGGCTGCCGGTGATCTTTTTCGCCGAAAACAATCTCTATGCCGTCTCCACGCACATCAATGAGCAGACGCGAGAGACGCGGCTGGCCTCGCGCGGACCTATGCTCGGCTTTCGCGGCATCGAATGCGACGGCATGGATGTGGTGGCAGTCCACCATGCCATGCGCGAGGCGCGCCGGACGATTGAGGAAGACGGCGGCCCGGTGCTGGTCGAGGCGCTCTGCTATCGGTTTCTACACCAGAGCGGCGCCCGCCCGGGCAGCGAATTCGGCTACCGCACGCGCGCCGAGGAAGACGTCTGGAAAGCGCGCGACCCGCTTGCGACGATGGCGGCTCGCCTGAAGACGATGGGCATCCTGAACGCTTCGGACCTCGGTACACTCGACCAGCGCGTCATGGAGGTGGTCAACACCGCTGCCGATTCCCTGACCGAGATGAGCGGCAACGCGCTGCGCATTCCTGATCATCTGTGGCCGGACCCAAGCGACGTCGACAACCAGATCCGCGGCGATCTTTCCGAACTGAAGGGCGAGCGCTTCCTCGAGATCGAGGACGTGCCGCCGGCCGACACCAGGCCGGTCAAGTTCATGGTTGCCGCGTCCGAGGTGATTGCGCGCGCCATGGAGCAGGACGCGCGCATCATCATCATGGGCGAGGATGTGCACCGGCTGCGCGGCGGCGTTTCGGGCGCCACAAAGGGCGCGCTGGAGCGCTGGCCGGAGCGTGTGCTGGCGATGCCCATCGCCGAGAATGGTTTTGTCGGGGTGGCGCTGGGTGCAGCGCTTTGCGGCTTGCGGCCGATGGTCGAGATCATGTTCGGCGACTTCTGCCTGGTTGCCGCCGACCAGCTGTTCAACGCGGTCAGCAAGGTGCGCCACATGTTCGGCGGCGGCTTTCCGGTGCCAATCGTGGTCAGGGTGCGCGTCTCGCCGCACACCGGCTACGGCTCGCAGCATTCGGGCGATCCGTCCGGCCTGTTCGCCCTGTTTCCCGGCTGGCGCATCGTCGCGCCGACGACGCCCTTCGACTATATCGGCCTGATGAATTCAGCGCTGAAATGCGACGATCCGGTCGTCGTCATCGAGCATGTCGAGCTGTTCCCGAGCGAAGGCCCTGTGCCTGCGGACGACCGCGACTATTGCGTGCGGCTCGGCAAGGCGAAGATCGTCAGGCCGGGCAGCGCCTGTACACTGCTCACCAGCGCCAGCATGGTTGCCGTCGCCAGCCAGGTGGTCGAGGAGACCGGCGTCGATGCCGAGATCATCGACCTGCGCAGCCTCGACCCGACCGGGCTCGACTGGCCGCTGGTGGAGGCCTCGATCCGCAAGACCAACCGGGTAGCCGTCATCGAACAGGTGCAGCGTGGGCTATCGCTTGGCGGACGACTGACACAGGAGATTCAGGATCGCGTGTTCGATTATCTCGATCACGAGATCCTGCATGTGACGGGAAGCCTCTCGGCTCCCGTCGTATCGGCCCCGCTCAACCGCGCCGCACTGGGCGGCGCTGAAAAGCTCAAGGCCGCGCTTCAATCCCTCACTGCCGTGGGTGGATAGAGCGAACGCATTGCCACAAAGATCCGACAAGAAAATGGGAGAACTGACATGAGCATCCTACAGAGAAACAAGACCAGGGCGACGATGCTGGCAGCCGTGCTGCTGGCCACCAGCGCCTTCTGGGCGCCGGCCACGTTCGCGCAGGACAGCAAGCCGCTGGTCATTGCGCGCAACATCGACCTCAACTCGCTCGATCCGCACCGCGCCTTCTGCGACACCTGCCAGATCTACAATTCCAGCGTCTATGAATCGCTGCTGACGCTGGACAAGGACAACAAGCTGATCCCGTTGCTCGCTTCCAAATGGGAAGGCAATGCCGACCAGAGCAGCTTCACCTTCACGCTCGACCCGGCCGCCAAATTCTCGGACGGTTCGCCGGTCGAAGCCAAGGACGTGAAATGGTCCTGGGAGAGGCTGAAGAACCTCAAGGGCAGCGCCTCGTTCCTGATGGACAATGTCGCCTCGATCGAGACCCCGGACGCGCATACGGTGGTCGTCAAGATGGTCGCGCCGAGCTCCGAATTCCTCAACATCGCGGCGGCGCCCTACGCAGCGGTCGTCAACAGCAAGGTTGCTTCCGAAGCCGGCGCCAAGGCCGATGCGGACGCTTCGACGACAGACAATGCCGAGGCCTGGTTTCTGGCGCATTCGGCCGGCAGCGCACCGTTCGTGCTGAAATCCTATGAGCCCAATTCGGAACTGCGGCTGGCACGCAACGACAAATACTGGCGCACGGCGCCGGCGCTGAGCGAAGTCGTCATCCGCCAGACCAAGGATGCGGTGGCCCAGGCACAGATGCTGCAGAGCGGCACCGCCGACATCGCCATGCAGATCGACCCGGACACGGCCAAGACGATGACCGGCAGCGACGTGAAGATCGAGACCGTGCCGTCCTACAATTTCATCTATGTGGCGCTGTCGCCCGGCGCCAAGGCCAACAAGGTGCCACTGACGCCCGAAGTGCGCGAGGCCATCTCGCTCGGCCTCGACCGTCCGAGCATCCTCGACTTCACCATCGGCTCCGAGGGCCAGTTGATCAGCGCGCCGATCCCGCTCGGCTTCCCCGGCGGTTCGGGATTCGAGGCGCAGCCCTATGACGTCGCCAAGGCAAAGGAACTTCTGGCCAAGGCCGGACACGCCGACGGCTTTGAGATGGAAGCGGCGTTTCCCGGCATGAACGTCTATGGCGTTGATCTGTCGCTGTTGATGCAGAAGGTTCAGCAGGATTTGGCCAAGATCAACATCAAGCTCGACCTGCAGCCGATTCCCTTCGCCAACTGGCGCGAACGCGTCAATGGCGACGGCATCCCGATGACCGCGGTGTTCTACGCGCCGGACTATTACGGCACGTCGCAATACGTCGATTATTTCGCCATGACCAAGGGCAGCCCGTGGGCGCGCCGCGCCGGCGCGGAGCGCGACCCGTCGGTGCTCAATCCGAAGGGAGCGGATATCTACAAGGCAGCCCTTGCGGCAAGCGGCGACGAGGCCGCCAAGCTGTGGCACCAGGCCGGCGAGGAGATGATCAAGGACAGGATCATCCTGCCGTTGATCAGCCCGAACCTGATCCTGGCCTACAAATCGGACGTCAAGGGCGTGCGTTACAGCGCCTGCTGCAACCTCCCGCTGGCGGAACTCAGCCACTGAGCGAAAAGATGCGGGAGGCGGCCAGCCGCCTCCCGCTTCCTCATCCTGGACGGTCAGCAAATCCTGTTCTTCCAGCATTAAGATCAATATATGATATATCAATACGCGGAGAACTCGCTATGCCTTCCCTGATCAACTCCAAAGACCAGTTGCTGCGCGAGCGCGCGGCCTCGGTCATTCCGGGCGGCATGTGGGGGCACATGGCGACGCGCTATCTCGGCTCCGCCTATCCGCAATTCTTCGAGCGCGCCGACGGCTGCCGGGTCTGGGATGTCGATGGCCGCGAGTACATCGACCTGATGTGCAGTTGGGGCCCCAATATCCTCGGCCACCATCATCAGGCGGTCGAGGCAGCGGCCGAGCGGCAGCGTCGCCTGGGCGATGCGATGAACGGCCCTGGCGAGGTGTTGGTCGAGCTGGCCGAACTGCTGGTCAAGACCGTCGCGCATGCCGACTGGGCGATGCTGCAGAAGAACGGCACCGACGCCACCACGGCCTGCGTGACGATCGCACGCGCCGGCACCGGCCGGCGCAAGGTGCTGGTCGCGCGCGGCTCCTATCACGGCGCCGTGCCGTGGTGCACGCCTTCGCTCGCCGGCGTCACCGCCGAGGACCGCGCCCATATCATCCATTTCGACTACAATGACGTTGCCAGCCTCGAGGCAGCCGTCGAGCAGGCCGGCAGCGATCTTGCCGCCGTCGTCGTCACCGCTTTCCGCCACGATATCGCCCGCGACCAGGAACTGCCGACCGCCGCCTTCGCCAGACAGGCGCGCGAGCTGACCACCGCCGCCGACGCGGCGCTGATCGTCGATGATGTCAGGGCCGGCTTCCGCATCGATCTCGCCGGCAGCTGGGAACCGCTCGGCGTACGGCCGGACCTGTCCGCTTTCTCGAAGGCGATCGCCAATGGCTATCCGCTTGCCGCGATCACCGGCACCGACCGGTTTCGCGAAGCCGCGACCAAGGTCTATGTGACGGGGTCGTTCTGGTATGGCGCCGTCGCCATGGCCGCCGCGATCGCCACCATCAACACGCTGCGCGACACCGACGCAATCTCCAGGATGACTGAAGCCGGCGACAGGCTGCGCTCAGGCCTCGATGCCGCAGCGAAGAAGCATGGCCTGTCGCTTCGCCAGACCGGCCCGGTGTCGATGCCGATGGTGCTCTTCGACGGCGATGCCGAATTCAAAAAGGCCGACGCCTTCTGCTCGGCCGCCTTGCGCGAGGGCGCCTATTTCCACCCCCGGCACAACATGTTCCTGAGTGCCGCGCATACCGCAAAAGACATAGATCTCGCCCTGCAGGCTGCCGATGCCGGCATGGCCGCAGCCGCGCAGGTGGCGTGACCAGCGCCGATGCGGTGGGAAGGAACAAATCGCTCAGCCGACGGCCGACACCAGGCGGCCGTTCTGCGCCGCGCGGCGCAGTTCCTCCGGCGTGACCGCACCGTCGTTCAGCCGTTCGAGAACCTTGACCAACAGGCGTCCGCCTTCGATCATGTCCTGCTGAATGCCCTTGCGCACGCCGTTCTCGTCACGCGCCCGCAGCGCGTCGAGAATGTCGAGGTGCCGGTGGCGGCCGTCGTAGGTCGGCCTGGCGTGCGGGTATTGATAGTTCACCAGTGGTCCGTTGCGCAGCCAGATGCCCTCGATGATGGCCAGCAACTCCGGCATTTGCGCCGCCTGGTAGATCGAGTGATGGAATTCCCAATTGTCGCGGACGGCTTCGAACCAATGGCCATTGTCCTCGTTGGCAATCAGTCTGTCATGCACCTCGGCCAGACGGTCGATCTCCCGTGGCTCGATGCGCGTTGTTGCCGCCGCCCCCGCCATGCCTTCGAGATGCAGCCGGATGCTGCGCAGTTCCAGATATTGGGCCAGCGACAGCTGGGCGACGGTGATCGAACGGCCAGCCTCCATCTCCAGACCCTTTTCGCGGACCAGCTGCATCAGCGCCTCGCGCACTGGCGTCTCAGACACCTGAAGGCTGGCGGCGAGGTCGCGGATCTTGAAGCGATGGCCCGGCCAGAAACGGCCTTCCATCATGGCGCGGCGAAGCTCCTCGTAGACGCGCGTCGTCAGATTGTCGCGCGCGATCGGCGCGATAGAAGCAGTCACATCCGCTCTCCGTTCTTGCAGTGGCGCAGGCGTCGCCTGCGTCGCGTGGGCTGTGTATATGATACCACGAATGGCCTGACCACCGACATGAGACAGGCAACTGCGAGACGGGCAGCCATGGTGCAGACGGACATGAGACGGGGCGCATGACCGCGACGCCTTCACTCCTGTTCGGCGCCATAGCCGACGATCTGACCGGCGGCACCGAGCTGGCGTCGATGCTGGTGGCGCGCGGCATTCCAACGGGATGCACGGTCGGACTGAGTGCGCCGATCCCACCAGGCAATCTTGCCCATGTGATCCTGCTCAAGACACGCGTCATCGCGGCCAGCGATGCGGTGCGCCAGGTTCTGGCGGCGGCGGACCGGCTGCTTGAAGCTGGTGCCCGGCAGATCTTCTTCAAATATTGCGCCACTTTCGATTCGACACCTGCCGGCAACATCGGTCCTTGCGCCGAGGCGCTGCTCGAGCGCCTCGGCGGCGGCGTCACGCTGTTCACTCCGGCGCTGTGTGAGACCGGCCGCACCGTCTATCAGGGACACATGTTCGGCGGCGCCCAATTGCTGGGTGAATCGCCCAAGCGCTTCGATCCGTTGACGCCGATGACCGATTCCAATCTGGTTCGCGTGCTGCAGGCGCAGAGCAAGGGCAAGGTCGGGCTGGTGCCCTATCTCGTGGTCGATGGCGGGGCGGAGGCCATCCGCAGCGCCGTACGAGAGCGCAACGGGCGTGGCGAGACGCTGCTGGTCACCGACACGATCCGCGAACGCGACCTGGCGGCGATCGCGGAAGCGACTTTCGACCTGCCGCTGATGACCGGCAATTCCTCGGTCGCCGCGCATCTGCCACCGGCCTGGCTCACGCATGGGCTGCTGAATTCAGTCGATCTCGTTACCGCCAGCCTGCCGGCCATAAACGGCCCAGCGGCGGTGCTGGCCGGCAGCGTCGCCGACCGCACCATCGAACAGCTCGAACGCTTTGCGCAAAACAATCCACTGCTGACGATCGATCTGGCCAGCGCCTTCGCCGGCGCCGATGTAGTGGCCGAAGCGCGTGCCTTCGCCCAGCGGCATTTGCCCGGCACGATGATCGCCATTGCCACGACGGCGCCGCAAGCGACGGTCGAAGCGCTGCAGCAGGCGCATGGCCGCAACGCGGTGGCGGCAAAGGCGGAAGAGATGCTGGCCGGGATTGCACACATTCTTGTGCTCGAACTCGGTGTGCGGCGGCTGGTCGTCGCCGGCGGCGAGACCGCCGGTTCGGTGGTCAAGGCGCTCGGCATCGACCGCATCGCCATGGGTGCCTATGAGGGGCCGGGACTGTCGCGTGCCACTGCCCACCTCCCCGGCCTGCCATCCGAGCCGCTGGCGCTGATGTTGAAATCGGGGAAGCTCGGCGGCCCGGATATTTTCGCCGACGTCCTGCAAGACATGACACGGGCGACCACCGTCGCGCCGGCGATCGATATATGGCCACCGGCAAAACCTGTCATGCGGCCAACCACAGGAAAAGCATCGTGATGGACACCGAGACTGCACGCGCCAGCCTGATCACCGCGACGCAGACGCTGGACGCCAGCGGGATGAATGTCGGCACCACCGGCAACATCAGCGTGCGGACGACAAGCGGCATGATGATCACGCCGACGGGAATAGCTACAAGCGCGCTTCGGCCGGAGCAGATGGTGCCGATGCAACTCGATGGCAGCTGGGAGGGGGCGTTCCGGCCGTCGAGCGAATGGGAAATGCACGCCGAGATCTACAAGGCTTTCCCCGAGGCCGGTGCCGTCGTGCATGCCCATCCCGACCATTGCGTGGCGCTATCGTGCCTGCGCGAGGGACTGCCGCTGTTCCATTACATGGTCGCTGGTTTCGGTGGCGATGATGTGCGCTGTTCGGACTATGCGCTGTTCGCGTCAAGCGAACTGGCCAAGGTTGCCGTCGTCGCGCTCAAGGACAGGTCGGCCTGCCTGCTCGCCAATCATGGCATGATCGCTTTCGGCGGCGATCTCGACACGGCGCTCATCCGCACCATCAAGCTCGAGACCTTGGCGCGGCAATACCTTTTGGCGCGCAGCGCCGGTACACCGGTGCTCATCGAGGGCAGCGAGATAGCCGCCATTCGGGGGCGGTACAAGAATTACGGCCAGCAGAAGTAGCCGGCCGAGCAATTCCGGGAACGGCTCTTCGCGCTCTTGAAGTGAAGAACCACTCAGTCGTCGACCCGCAAATGCGAGACGAGGGCTGCCACGTTCCGTGGAAGATCAGGCGGGGATCGGTTCGGCTGCAGGCGCATAGACGCTGATAGCCCCGGAGCCGATCAGTTGGTCGATGGTCTCGGCGCTGTAGCCGAGCACGTCGGCCAGCACGGCAGCTGTGTCCTGGCCCAGCATCGGCGGCGCGGTAAAGTCGGCGGTCAGCTGCGCGGCAAGTCCCTGTGCCGGGCGCACCATGGCGACGGAGCCGAGATGCGGATGCGGCAAGGTCTGGACGAGGCCACGTTCGCGCACATTGGGGCTATCGAAGACTTCCGGTATCGATTTTACCGTGCCGGCCGGCACGCTGGCGGCGGCACAGGTTGCCATCCAGTGGTCGCGTGGCTTGGTCTTGAAGGCAGCCGCCAATTCGGGGATCAAAGCCTCGCGGTTGGTGGCACGCGCGCCTGCTTTGATGAAGCGCGCATCCTTGGCCAGATGCGGGAGTTGCACGACCCGCTCGCACAGCGCCGCGAACTGGCGGTCATTGCCGACGGCCAGCGCGAAGCCGCCATCGGAGGCCTCGAATATCTGATAGGGGACAACCGTCGGATGCGCATTGCCGTAGCGGGCGACCTCGCGGCCGGTGTTGAGGTAACCGCTGCCGACATTGATCAGCAGGCTGAGCGCGCAGTCGATCAGCGACAGGTCGAGGAACTGGCCCTTGCCGGTCGTCGCGCGCTCGTAAAGCGCTGCCAGGATCGACTGCGTCGCGACCATGCCGCAGACGATGTCGGTGATGGCGACGCCGACGCGCATCGGCTCGCCATTGCTCTCGCCAGTGATGGCCATCAGGCCGCTTTCGGCCTGCATGACGAAATCATAGCCGGGCCGTCCGGCATCGGGTCCGGTCTGGCCATAGCCGGAGATCGAGCAGTAGATCAGCCGCGGGTTTGGCGCGCTGAGTTCCTTGAAACCGACGCCGAGGCGGTCGGCGGTGCCGGAGCGGAAATTCTCGACGACGATGTCGGCCTTCGCCGCCAGTTCGCGCACGATGGCCAGCCCCTGCGGGCTTTTCATGTCGAGCGCGATGCTCTGCTTGCCGCGATTGGCGCAGAGATAGTAGGTCGAGACACCCTTGTAGCTCGGCACCGACCACGCCCTGGTGTCGTCGCCACCGTCGATGTTCTCGATCTTCCAGACTTCGGCGCCGAGATCGGCAAGGCTCATCGTTGCCCATGGACCGGCCAGCACGCGGGAAAGATCGAGAACCTTGATGCCTTCGAGCGGCAAGCGCGCGGGTCCTGCCGTACTGGCATTTTCGGAATGGTCCTCAGTCACGATCAAAATTCCTTCGCGGATGAATTCGGCGGGCCTGTCAGACAGTCTTGAACGTGTTGACCGGCTCCGGAAAATGACAGGCGACGCGATGCGAACCGCCAGCCGGATCGAGCGGCGGTTCGACGGCAGCGCAGATCGCCTGCGCCTTGAAGCAGCGCGTGCGGAAGCGGCAGCCGGATGGTGGGTTGAGCGGGCTCGGCACGTCACCGGTCAGTACGATGCGCTCGCGCTTGCGCTCCTTCTCGGGATTGGCGAGCGGCACCGCCGACAGCAGCGCCTGCGTGTAGGGATGCAGCGCCCTCGAATAGAGTTCGGCCGCGGGTGCGATCTCTACGATCTTGCCGAGATACATCACCGCGACCTGGTGCGAGATGTGGCGCACGACCGAAAGATCATGTGCGATGAACAGATAGGATGTGCCGAAAGACTGCTGGATATCCCTGAGCAAATTGAGCACGCCAGCCTGCACCGAAACATCGAGCGCCGAAACCGGTTCGTCGAGGATCACCACTTGCGGGTTGAGCGCAAGCGCGCGGGCGATGACCACGCGCTGGCGCTGACCGCCGGACAGTTCATGCGGATAGCGCTTGCCGTGATCGGGATTGAGCCGCACGAGTTCGAGCAATTCGGCGACGCGCGCCCGGCGGTCGGCCGCCGACATGTCGCTCATGCGCAAAGGTTCGGCGATGTTGTCGGCGATGCGCATGCGCGGATGCAGCGACCCGTACGGATCCTGGAAGACCAGTTGGATGTAGCGCCGCATCAGGCGCATGTCTTCGTGGTTGAGGGCGAGCAGGTTCTGGCCACGGAACCAGCTTTCGCCGCTGGTCGGCTCGATCAGCCGCATCAGGCAGCGTCCGAGGGTCGACTTGCCGCAACCGGATTCGCCGACGAGGCCCAGCGTTTCGCCCGGCGCCAAGTCAAAGGACACATCGGCCACCGCACGCACATGGGCAACCGCGCGATCGAAGACGAGGCCACCGCGAACCGGAAAATCCTTGACAAGATGGCGCACGGAAAGCGCTGCCGCCGGCTTGGTTTCGACTTGAGTTTGCTCCACTGCGCTCATGGGGCCATGCTTCCACTGTCCAGTTCTGCCGCCGCCAGCGAGGCGCTATGGAAGGGCGGCAAGGTCGTCGCGAAATGGCAGGCCGAGAAGCGGCCGCCTATGTCGTGCAAAGGCGGATCCTCGGTCCTGCAGCGTGCCTCGGCATAGATGCAGCGCGGATGGAAGGCGCAGCCGCCCGGCAAGCGCCCAAGTGCGGGTGGCGAGCCATCGATCGAAAACAGCCGCTCGCGGCTTTCCTCGAGATTGGGGATCGAGGCAATGAGGCCGCGCGTATAGGGATGGCGCGGGTCGGCGAACAGCTCGGATACGCCAGCTTGTTCGACGACACGGCCGGAATAGACGACCGCGACGCGGTCGGCATGACCGGCGACGACGCCGAGATCATGGGTAATCAGCACCAGGCCAAGGCCGAGCCGCTCCTGCAACGAACGCAGCACTGCCAATATCTGCGCCTGCACCGTCACATCGAGCGCCGTGGTCGGTTCGTCGGCGATTAGCAAATCGGGATCGTTGGCGACGGCCATGGCGATGACCGCGCGCTGGCGCATGCCGCCGGAGAATTCATGCGGATACTGGTTCACCCGGCGCTCCGGCTGCGGGATCGCCACCAGATTGAGCAATTCCACCGCCCGCGCCATGGCCTGCTTGCGGGTGACGCGCTGATGCAGCCTGACCGCCTCGGCGATCTGGGCGCCGACGGTCATCACCGGGTTTAGCGAGGACAGCGGGTCCTGAAAAATCATGGCGATGCGCGCGCCCCTGATCTTGCGCATTTCGCGTGACGATTTGCCGACCAGTTCGTCGCCGTTGAAGCGGACCGAACCGGTGACGACCGCGTTCTTCGACGTCAGGCCGAGCGCGGCGAGCATGCCGACGGACTTGCCCGAGCCGGACTCCCCGACAATACCGACCACCTCGCCCTTGGCGACATCGAGGTCGATGCCGCGCACCGCTTCGAAATGACTGCCGGCCCGCCGGAATCCGACCCGCAGGCCGCGTATGGACAGCAGCGGCTCACCTTTGCCCGCCTTGTCGACTGCACCCGGCGGCGCTGTAGATATCTGTGCGCTCATCGCTTAATCCGACCTTGGATCGAGAATGTCGCGCAAGCCGTCGCCGATGAAGTTGAAGCCGAGCACGATGGTGAGGATGGCGATGCCGGGACCGAAGGCGATCCACCATTGGTAGAAATGGACGGCGCCATCGGAGATCATCGACCCCCATTCCGGGGTCGGCGGCGTGGCGCCGAGTCCGATGAAGCTGAGCGACGCGGCAAGCAGCACGACCTGGCCAAGATCCATGGTCGCGCTGATCAGCACTGGGGTCCAGCAAAGCGGCAATATGTGCGTGAACAGCACGCGGCGCGGCCTGGCGCCGGCGGCGATCGCCGCCTCGACATGCTCACGCTCCTTCACCTCCAGCACCTGCGCCCGCATCAGCCGGGCATAGACCGGCCACCAGACCAGAACCATGGCGATGGCGGCATTGCCGAGGCCCGGCCCAAGCGACGCCGCGACGGCCATAGCCAGCAGCATCGGCGGGAAGGACAGAGTGACGTCGACAAGCCGCATGATCGCCGCACCGGTCAGCCCGCCGACGAACCCGGAAATGGCACCGAGCAGCGAGCCGATCACCACAGCCGAGACGACGACCAGAACCGCGATCGGCAGCGAATGCGCCGCCCCGTGCAGAGTGCGGGCCAGCACATCGCGGCCGAGTGCGTCGGTACCCAGCCAGTGCGCCCAGCTCGGCGACTGCAGCCGGCGTGCGACCATTTCGAGCGGATCGAACTGCACGACCAAGGCGGCGAATACGGTCATGAACAGCCAGAACAGGATGACGACCGTGCCGATGACCAATGGCGCGGTCAGCCATTCGGGGACCGTCGAGGAGCGGGAGTTGGTGACGACGACTGCCATCAGCTCAACCTCACGCGCGGATTGGCCACCACGTAGAGGATGTCCGTGATGAGGTTGGTGACCAGGAAGGCGAGGCCGCCGACGATGGTGACGCCGATGATCGCCGGGAAGTCGAGCGCGCGCGCCGCCTCGACGGCATAGGAGCCCATGCCGGGCCAGGAAAAGATGGTTTCTGTCAGCACCGCGCCGGTGATCAGATAGGCGAAGGAATAGCCGATGACGGTCAGGGTCGGCACCATGGTGTTGCGCAACGCATGGACGATGACGACGCGGAATTCGCTCGCCCCCTTGGCGCGCGCGGTGAGGACGAACTCGCGGCTCATCACATCAAGCATGTTGGCGCGCACCAGCCGCGATATGGTGCCGGAAACCGTCCAGCCGAGGACGAAGGCCGGCAGAAGCAGGTGCCGGAGCGCGTCCTTGAAGACGGTCCAGTCGCCAGCCAGAAGCGAATCGATGGTCAGGAAGCCGGTGATGCCGGGCGGCAATGCCAGGCGGGCATCGACCCTGCCCGGCCCCGGCAGCCAGTTCAGCATGACGGAGAAGATGAACAACAGGCCGAGCCCCGACCAGAACACCGGCAGCGAAGAGCCGAACAAGGCGAACAGCCGCGCGCCATGGTCGATCAGGCTGTTGCGGAAATAGGCGGCCAGCACACCAAGCACAATGCCGAGCGTGGTGCCGAAGATCATCGCAGCGAAAACCAGTTCGAGCGTTGCCGGCAAGCGGTAGAGAATGTCGGTGCCGACATTGCGCTTGGTGATGAACGAGGTGCCAAGATCGCCGCTCAGCAGATTCCCAAGATATATCATATAGCGTTCCGGCAAAGGACGATCGAGACCCCAGCGCGCCTTGGCGGCGGCCACCACTTCGGGGTTGCTCATCTGCTGTTCGGCGACAATGGCGGTCAGCGGATCGCCCTTGGTCACCGTGGTGATCAGGAAGGCGATGGTGACGATGCCGAGCACCAGAAACGGCATGGCGATAAGCCGGCGCAAAATATAGCGAGACACGTGGCTACCTTCACAAGGACGGGCTTCGTAAGATGGCACAGGGCGCTGGGAGATGCCATCGAGGGAAGCATATTGACAGGGAGGGAAAGCGCCTGTCAAATATAAATGGAATTTAATTTCATTTTTGGGAAAACGCCGGCGACACCGGCCCGACAGGCGGACGACGACGCCAGAAAGACCTCAGCGTGCGCAAGCGAGCCACCAGGGACGAGACGGAGCTTGAAGTCGAAGGCGCGCAGCTTTCGTCGTCGCTGGTGCGCGGGCTCGGCATCCTGCGCGCCTTCCGCCCGGGCGATGCCTCACTCGGCAATCAGGACATCATTGCCCGCACCGGCTTGCCCAAGGCCACGGTTTCGCGCATCACCTATACGCTAAGCGCGCTTGGCTATCTCCTCTACGACAAGGACCTCGGCCGCTACAGCCTGGGACCAGCCACCGTGGCGCTGGGCTATTCGGCACTGAGTTCCAGTGCGGTCGTCCACGTCGCCCGGCCGCTGATGCAACCGCTGGCCGATCTGACGGGGGCGGCGGTGGCGCTTGGCACCCGCGACAGCCTCAACATGGTCTATCTCGCCAACTGCCGGTCGGAGAGCCTTGTCACGCTGCGCCTCAACCCGGGCTCCTACCTGCCGATCTGGAAGACATCGATGGGGCTGGCCTATGCGGCGGCCCTTTCACCTGAGGAGCGCGCTCGCCTTGTGGAGGCTTTGCAGGAGGCCGAGCCGGACAGGGCGGCGATGATCGGGGCGGCGATCGACGATGCGATCGCCCAGTATGCAGACAAGGGCTATGTGACGTCGTTCGGCGCCTGGCACAGCTATATCCATGCGGTCGGCGTGCCGTTCCGTCCGAGTGACGGCTCGCCGCTGGTTGCCATCACCTGCGGCGGCATCGGCGAGATCATCACGGAAGAGCGCGCGCATGCCGAGATCGGACCGGCGCTGGTGGCGATGGTGAAGGCGCTGGGCAGAGAGCTCGAGGGAAATCCCGGGTAACGGGATTGGCCCAGACGATCGGCCTCGCATGCCGGCTTGAACTCGCCTGATGGTGACCGCACAGTCGCAGTCGATGGTATGGCGGTCGCGTGCCGTCATCGTCCATCGGGTTGAGATGATGGGGAAAATAGGATGCCGATGAATTTTACAGGGCGGTTCAGCGATCGAGCGGCGGTGATCACCGGCGGCGCTTCGGGCATCGGTCTGGCAGTGGCTCAGAGGATTGTCGAAGAGGGCGGACGGGTTTCAGTCTGGGATCGCGATCCGGCTCAGATCGAACAGGCCAAAGCCACCCTTCCCGGCCTCCACGGTGTTGCCATCGACGTCGCCGATGCGGCCGGCGTGGAACGCGCCAAGCAGTCGGCGATCGAAGCGCTTGGCGGTGTCGACATCCTGGTCACCAGTGCGGCGATCACCGGGCCGAACATGACGACCTGGAACTATTCGACCGAGGATTGGCAGAAGGTCATCGACATCAACATCAACGGCGTCTTCTACTGCAACAAGGCGCTCGTGCCGCACATGCTCGAGCGCAACTATGGCCGCATCGTCAACATCGCCTCGATCGCCGGCAAGGAAGGCAATCCCAACGCTTCGGCCTACAGCACCTCGAAGGCCGCGGTGATCGGCCTGACCAAGTCGCTCGGCAAGGAACTGGCCAAGACCAAGGTGACGGTCAATTGCGTCACACCGGCGGCCGTGCGCACCGCTATCTTCAAGCAGATGAGCCAGGAGCACATCGACTTCATGCTGTCCAAGATACCGATGGCGCGCTTCGGCGAGGTCGAAGAGGTGGCGGCGCTGATCTGCTGGATTGCCTCGGAAGAGTGTTCGTTCACGACCGCCGCCGTATTTGACGTTTCCGGCGGCCGCGCCACCTACTGAGGCAGGACGCATCTCAATTCCGCGTGACGACGCAACGAACGGGAGGGTAGGGGCGTATAGTCCCAGGCGTCGAATCGACGTTGACGCAACAAAGCTACGGGAAAGCTATGACGCGGCATGACAGTTCAGCATGCGTGATGACCTGCCGGTGCGGGGCAACTGGTTGGCGGTTGACGGACGCTGCAACCATCCGGCGGGAGCTTGTTTCCTTTGCTTAGAGCCGAGCCTGCCGCGCTGTCCGACGACGAGCTTCTGGACCGCTATCAGCGCGCCGCCTTCGACTATTTCCTCGAGAACGTGAACCCCGAAAACGGATTGGTCGCCGACACGTCGCGGCCGAATTCGCCGGCCAGCATCGCTGTCGTCGGCTTCGCGCTGTCCAGTTATCCGATCGGCGTCGAGCGCGGCTGGATGGCGCGCGATGCCGCCGCGAAGCTGACGCTGGCCGCTCTGCGCTTCTTCTCGGCCAGCCCGCAAGGCCATAGCGACGACGTCACCGGCCACAAGGGTTTCTACTACCATTTCCTCGATATGCGGACCGGCCTGCGCGTCTGGCGCTGCGAACTGTCGATGGTGGATACGGCGTTGCTGATATCGGGCATGCTGGTGGCGGGCGCCTATTTCTCCGGTGACGATGACGAGGAAGCAGAAATCCGCCAACTGGCCGAGGCGCTCTACCGGCGCGTCGATTGGCGGTGGGCACAAGGCTCAAGCCCGACCTTGCGACAAGGCTGGAAGCCGAAGAGCGGCTTTCTCCACTATGGCTGGGAGGGCTACAACGAAGCCACGATCCTCTACATCCTGTCGATGGCTTCGCCCGACAGCCCGACCTCGGACAACAGCTACGAGGGCTGGACGGCGACCTATCAGTGGGAAAACATCTACGGCTACGACGTGCTGTATGGCGGTCCGCTGTTCATGCACCAGTTCTCGCATGCCTGGATCGATTTCGCCGGCATCCGCGACGCCTTCATGCGCGAGAAGAACTCGGACTATTTCGAAAACAGCCGCCGCTCGACCTATCTGCACCGCGACTATGCACGCCACAACCCTTACGGCTATGGCGGCTACGACGAGAACCTTTGGGGTCTTTCGGCGGGCGACGGGCCAGGCGGTTTTCGCACCAGCGTGGAGCGACAGCGCCGGCGGTTTTCCGGCTATGCCGCGCGCGGCGCGCCGTTCGGGCCCGATGACGGGACGATCGCGCCTTGGTCCTATCCGGCATCACTGCCTTTCGCCCCGGAGATCTGCTTGGCGGCGTTGCGCCATCTCGGTGACCGCTACCCCGAGGTGATCGGTAATTTCCGACTGCCGAGCGGTTTCAACCCGACATTGGCGAACCGGCGTAAGTTCGGGAGGCACGGCTGGGTGTCGGAAGGCCACTATGGGCTGGATCAAGGCATCGTGGTGATGATGATCGAGAACCATCGGTCAGGGTTGATCTGGAGACTGATGCGGTCAAATCAACACATCCGCAACGGCCTGCGCAAGGCCGGGTTCAATGGCGGCTGGCTGTCTCAGCCAGCAAGCCCGGCGTCGGGTGGCGGCGATGTCGCGTGACCGGACCAGGGCTACCGCCTTTCCTGTCGATCACAACGACATCGAGCTGATCAAGGGCGCCCATCCGCCGCACTGGAAGAACCCGCAGCCGGACGATCCCTACAATATCGTGGTCATCGGTGCCGGGC
Organism: Mesorhizobium sp. WSM4808; assembly: GCF_055811675.1. Classification (NCBI taxonomy): domain Bacteria; kingdom Pseudomonadati; phylum Pseudomonadota; class Alphaproteobacteria; order Hyphomicrobiales; family Phyllobacteriaceae; genus Mesorhizobium; species Mesorhizobium sp. WSM4808. The sequence continues at coordinate 55,576 of NZ_JBVVQX010000004.1, read as the reverse complement.
CGGCTGGGCTGACCGCCGCCTACGAAGCGGCCGGCCTCGGCGCAAAGGTCGCGCTCATCGAGCGCAACCTGATCGGCGGAACTTGCGTCAATGTCGGTTGCATCCCGTCGAAGTCGATCATCCGCACCGCAAGGCTTTATGCCGACATGCGCGATGCCGAGAATTTCGGCGGCGACATGCCGGACCGTCTTCACGTCAACTTTCAGCGCGCCATGACGCGGATGCGGCAGATCCGGCAGCGGATCAGCCGCGCCGATGCCGCCGATAGCCTGATTTCCGAAGGCATCGACCTTTATTTCGGCGAAGCGCGGTTTTCCGGAAGGGACACTGTCACGGTCGCCGGACAAATCTTGCGTTTCAGAAAGGCGCTGATCGCGACAGGCGCGCGCCCGAGGCTGCCGACGATCCCGGGGCTTGCCGACGCCGGCTATCTCAGCAACGAGACCATGTTCGATCTCACGGAGTGCCCGAAGCGGCTTCTGGTCATCGGCGGCGGACCGCTCGGTTGCGAGGCGGCGCAGGCCTTCTGCCTGCTGGGCGCGAAGGTCATCCAGGCGCAGCGCGAACCGATGTTCCTGCCCGGTGAGGAACGCGATGCCGCCCAGATCCTTTCGGATGCGCTGGCGCGCGAAGGTGTCGAGGTTCGCCTCAACACCGAGGTGGTGGCGATACGAACGGAAGGCGGCAAGAAGCTCGCCGACCTGGTGTGCGACGACATCACGACGACGATTTCCGTCGATGAGATCATCACTGGCATCGGCCGATCGCCCAATGTCGACGGCCTCGACCTGGAAAACGCCGGGGTGGCCTACGATGCCGACGGTATCAAGGTGGACGACTGTCTCCGCACCACAAATCCGCGCATCTATGCGGCGGGCGATGTCTGCCTCGCCTACAAATTCACCCACACCGCCGAGGCGACAGCCCGCATGGTCGTGCGCAATGCCCTGTTTCGGGGACGCAGGAAACTGAGCGAACTGGTCATTCCGTGGTGCACCTATACCGATCCGGAGATCGCCCATGTCGGCCTCTATCCGGCGGAGGCGCGCCAGAACGGCATCCCGGTCAAGACCTATACAGTGCTGATGCACGACGTCGCCCGTGCGGTCATGGACGGCGAGGAAGAGGGTTTTGTCAAAATCCACGTCAGGGAGGGCTCCGACCGCATCCTGGGCGCCACGGTCGTCGCCAGTCATGCCGGCGAGATGATCAATGCGGTGTCGCTGGCGATCAAATCGGGCATCGGATTGCGTGCGTTGGCCGACGTCATCCATCCATTCCCGACGCAGGCGCAAGGCATCAAGATGGCCGGCGACGCCTATCGGCGGACAAGGCTCACCTCATCGTGGAAGCATCTGGCGGGCCGCTGGTTGGCGTGGTCAAGGCGATGGTGACAGCAGCCTGCCGCAACTGGTGCATCTGACAATCAGCGACGATGCGGCGCTTGACGAAAGCCTCGTTCGGCTGAACAAGTCGAAGCCGATTGTTATGGTTTGGGGCCGTCGCGCATGCCGTCTGGAATGAAGCCTACGGCGCAAAGCCCAGAGTGCCCGCTTTGAAACCCGCGGGCGCACAACCGCTCGACGCTGTCTCCGCGGCGAAAGCCGGGCGACGTGTGCTGGTTGTGTCCCACGATCCAGCCTTTCCGCCGATCTCCGGCGCGGATCTGCGGAACTACCGCAATGCTGAGTCTGCTGCGCAATTCGGCCCGGTCTGCCTGGTGTCTGTGCTGCCGCAGGCGACGGAAACAACCGATCCGTCGATCCGCACCGAAGCCTTGTCGATCAAGGGAGAGGCCCGCTCCGCCTCGATCGGGTGGTGGCGTATAAGGGCGGAGCGTCGCATCTCGCGCGTCGCCTTGACGCGGCTGGAGACACTGGTTCGGGACTTCCGCCCGGACACGGTGGTGATCGAGGGTATCGGCCTGTTCAAGCTGCTGCGGCCTTTGCGGGCACTGACGAAACAGCTCATCCTCGACATGCACAATGTCGAGTCCGACCTGGCGGGACAGCTGCGGCACGTCGATGCGAAGCGGGCTGCGGTGGCGACGATCAGCGAGGGCCTTGGCATCAGGCGTCTCGAGAGAAAGGCGCTTGCCCTTGTCGACAGGGTCTGGGTCTGCTCGAGCCAGGATCGAGAGCGGCTGATGGCGCTTTCCCGGCATAAGCTGCCGATCGATGTCGTTCCAAACGGAATTCCGCACGCCGGGCACAGCCCCGAAACGCTGCCCGCCGAGCCCGTATCCGACGAAAGCTTTCCGGTGATCCTGTTCGTCGGCCATCTCGGATATCCGCCAAACGTCGATGCCGTCCACAGATTAGCCGGCTCCATACTTCCGCGCATCCGACTGGCCTTGCCGACCGCGACACTGATTCTCGCCGGGCGCAACCCGACAACGGCCGTGCAAGCGCTGGCAGGATTGCCTGGCGTGGAGCTCGTCGAAGACCCCGGAGACATGGCGCCGCTTCTGTCGAGAGCGCATCTCACCATCATCCCGCTTGCGGCAGGCGGCGGCACCCGCATCAAGATTCTGGAGGCGATGGCGTGGGGCGTGCCGGTGATCGCCACGCCTCTGGCTGCCGAGGGCCTGGACCTGGTCGACGGGGAGGAACTGCTGCTGTCGGATACCGATGAAGGACTTGCCGAGACGGCTGTCGGACTTTGCCTGGACGCGGACCGCAGGGCACGGCAGCGCATCTGCGCGCATCAAGCGGTTTGGGCAAGGTTCGGCCCAGAAGCCATCCGCAATGCCGTCCGCGGCGGGCTGGGGCTGGACGAGGCTGGCACATGATCCCTCCCTCCACCAGATATGGAGGAGCGACGTCGCTCCACATCGCTTGCAGGAGCTCCGCTTCGCACCGCGTCCAACCGGAATTTCGTGGCCTGCCCTATCGGGATGCGTGCTGAAGCTCTTGCCGAATGGGGCCGAGATAGGTTTGCGGATGCAAACGTCGCCAAACATGGTCCCGGTCGGTCAGATGCGCGACCTGCTCTATCCAGCGTCTCGGCGCATCGGGGTCCCTCACCTCATGCCAGTCGTCGACGATAATGACAGGCAGGCCCTGGTAGAGCGGGTCGAGCGGCGAGGTCCTGGTGACGACGATGCAGCCGAGATAAAACAGCTCCCATGTCCTATGGCAGTCCAAGCCATTGCCTTCGGTGGACAGCACAAGCGGGTATTGCGAGTACAGTTGCCAGATCGAGCGTTGCGAGACGCGTTTCGTCAGGAAATCGACGTGCGGACATCCGCCCAGGGCATCAAGCAGTTCCCGGCGCTGCCTCGAGCCATTGCTGATGCTGAAATCAGAGAACAGCCTGGGCGGACGGCGGTCCACATGATCCTGCCGGGCGCGTATGATTTCCAGTTGCTTCACAAGCCCTGCCGGCGTGGCAAGAGACCTAGGCGTGTGAAGATCGAGCCCGATCGGGAAAGGCTTCACCCTGGGGTGAGTGCCATCACAATTCTGGCTGTACCAGGAGACCAGGAAAGGGTTGGCGAGAAGCTGGTCGACGGTGTCCTTCGCCAGATCCGACGGCACCGAAGCATCCCCATCGGTCGTCAGCAGCGTGAATGGTGCCGTAATCGTCGGCAGCACGATCCTGACAAACGTGTCGAGGTCGCAGGTTTGCGCATCCCTGGACAAGGTGCTCAGGCGCAGCCAGACGATGCCATGCGCGCCGCTGTAATGTTGGCGGAAAAATGCCTCGCTCTGCGTAGATGCAGTTGGCGCGTTGCGATACCAGCGCGGCCCGGCGAAATCGCAGAAATGCCCGATGCCCTGCGACCACAGTACGGGCGGAACGCCAAGAAACCTTAGCGCCCTGGAGTAGACGGCTCTTTTGACAGCCCTTCGAAACCTGCCCATCGGCAACTCCTAGCGCGGATGCCAATAGCGTTGCAACGTCCTGCCTTGCACCGCCTTGAGCCGAACCAGGGGCCAAAAATTTCGAACCGTCTGGCGGCATCGCAACTGGCTGACGATCTCGCCGGCTGCAGTGCCGCGGCCAACCCCCCGGCTCGGCCGGAGGCACACGGCGGTCTACAGACTTGGTTGTGGCAAAGGTCGAAGTGCTTGCGGTTCAGCGCAAGACCGCAGGTCTCAATCGTGCAATTCCCGCGATATCGGCGGACCGAGGGAGAAATCCGAGAACGTTACCTCAAAGCCTTCGCGTTGCGGCGAACAGCACATCATGCCGATATCGACCGTCTTCGAGGTCGGGAAATAGGCAAGCCGCACAGGCTTCCACTGGCTCTCGGAAGCGTCGAGGTACTGGACGCGGATCGCCTCGGCGTGACGGGTCAACCGGATCCTGACGCCGTTCGGATCGGCATGAATGGCGACCAGCGACCAGTCTGACGTGTCGTTGGTGACGACGACGGAGAAATAGGCAAGGCCGTCGGTGTACTCGATACCGGCCTTGATCCAGTGCGTTTCGCTGAGCCGGACCATCAGCCCGGCCTGATCATAGAGGACCTCGTAGTCGCCCTTGACCGTGACTTCGGCGCTGAAATCGCCCTCGACAGGCCGGTGCAGGAAGTGGCCGTTGTCGCGCCAGAAACCGTAGAAGGTCTCGCGCCAGAAATCGGTCTCCTTGCCGGTGCGCACACGAACGCTATCGCCCTCGATGGCGTGGTGCGGCGGCGGGTTAAGCCAGGTCAGATCTTGCACTGTCATCCTTTCGCGCCGCTCCAATCCAGATGTGCATGGCGGTGTTGCCGGCATGGTCGGCAGTGACCGATCAGTCAGGCTGATCGGTCGACGGCCGATCAGCCTGCGAACGTATAGGCCGTCTTCACCGTGGTGTAGAACTCCGCCGCATAGTGGCCCTGCTCGCGCGGCCCATAGCTCGAGCCCTTGCGGCCGCCGAAGGGAACATGGAAATCGACACCCGCCGTCGGCAGGTTGACCATCACCATTCCGGCCTCCGAATTGCGCTTGAAGTGCGTGGCATGCTTGAGGCTCGAGGTGCAGATGCCGGAGGTCAAGCCGAAGGGCGTGTCGTTGGCGACGGAAAGCGCCTCGTCATAGTCCTTGACGCGAATGACGCTGGCGACAGGTCCGAAAATCTCCTCGCGCGAACTGCGCATGGCATTGGTGGCCTCGGTGAGCAATGCCGGCTGCAGGTAGAAGCCTGGCGTCTTGCGGTCGAGCCGCTCGCCGCCGAAGGCGAGCGTGGCACCTTCCCTGACGCCGATGGCGATATAGTCCTCGTCCTGCTTCAGCTGCGTCGCGTCGACGACAGGACCGATCTGGGTCTGCGCGTCGAGCGCATCGCCGATGACCAGTTTGCTCATGCGGTCCTTGAGGGCATCGACGAAACGGTCGTGAATGCCGTCCGCCACAATCAGCCTGGATGACGCGGTGCAGCGCTGGCCGGTCGAGAAGAAGGCGCCATTGAGTGCGCAATCGACGGCGATCGCAAGATCGGCATCGTCGAGCACGACCAGAGGGTTCTTGCCGCCCATTTCAAGCTGGAACTTGCGCATGTGTTCGATGCTTGCCGCGGCAACGCGCTTGCCGGTACCGACCGAGCCGGTGAAGCTGATGGCGTTGACGTCGGGACTGTCGAGCATCGCCTGACCGACGACCGAACCCTTGCCCATGACGAGATTGAGCACGCCCTTTGGCAGGCCGGCGCGATGCAGGATGTCGACAATGGTCCAGGCGCTCTCGGGAACCAGCTCCGCCGGCTTGAAGACGACGGTGTTGCCGTGGGTTAATGCCGGAGCGATCTTCCAGGCCGGAATGGCGATCGGAAAATTCCACGGCGTGATGATGCCGACCACGCCGACCGCCTCGCGCGTCATCTCGACGCCGACGCCCGGTCGCACGCTCGGCACGACCTCTCCGGTCAAACGCAACGTTTCGCCGGCAAAGAAATCGAATATCTGGGCGGCGCGAATGGTCTCGCCGATGCCTTCTGCCAGCGTCTTGCCTTCCTCACGCGCGAGATTGCGGCCAATCTCGTCCTTGCGCGCCAGAATCTCGTCGGAGGCCTTTTTCAACACCGCGTGACGCGCCAGCGGACCGGAGCGGGACCAAGCCGGGAACGCTGCCTTGGCCGCGGCGATCGCCTGCTGGGCCTGTTCGACACCCGCCGAGGCATAGTCGCCGACGATGTCGCCGGTATCCGAGGGGTTGATGTTGCGCGAACCGGCCTCGCCGACCCATTCGCCATCGATGAGGTTCTTTCGAAACAGCGTCATATCGTGTGTTCCTGCTTGTTGGCCGTGCGGGCATCTGTCTGAACTGGTATTTGCCAGACAATTGCCTCGCGGGAAAGCAAACAGTGAACCAGCAGCCGCGACAAAAATCCCCCGGCCTGCGCCGCGCGGATGGCGGGCGACGGCAACGCCCATCGAGCCTCGATGCAGCCGACAGGCCCGATGCATCGTTCGGCTTGGCCCGATTTACTCTGTACACATATGTCCATAGCCTTGATTTGCCTGAGACAGCGTGTCATGCGTCGTGTCGATGGCAGCTCTCGAAACGACGATTCAGCGCGCCGGCGCCACCGGCAACATCAAGGCCACTCGCGAAGACTGGCTGAAACTTGCTCTTGAAACGTTGATCTCCGACGGTGTCGAACGCGTCCGCGTGCTGACGCTTGGACAGAAGCTCGATGTGTCGCGTTCCAGCTTCTACTGGTATTTCAAGAGCCGGCAGGATCTGCTCGACCAGCTGCTGGATTACTGGCGGCAGACCAACACCAAATTCATCGTCGAACGGGCCAGGCGGCCTTCCGCGACCGTCATTCGCGGGGTGATGAGCATTTTCGAATGCTGGGTAGACGAAAGGCTGTTCGATCCGCAGCTGGATTTCGCGATCAGGGCCTGGGCCCGCCGCTCGCCCGCCATCAGGCGCGCGCTCGACGAGGCCGACGAGGAGCGTGTCAACGCCATCCGCGACATGTTCATGCGTCATGGCTACGACGAGGAGGATGCCTTCGTGCGGGCTCGCGTGCTGTACTTCATGCAGATCGGCTATTACTCGCTTGAGCTCAACGAGCCGATGAGCAGCCGCCTGCCTCACGTCGCCGGTTATCTGCGCAGCTTCACCGGCCAGGAGCCCCCGGCGGAGGATGTCGAGGACTTTTCGCGCTATGTCGAGAAGACGCTTTCGCGCAACCGATAGTACGGCCCGCCCGGCCGCCGCGGCTGACGATTTCGCTTAGCGCATCGCCCCAATAGCAAGCACGTTTGCTGCCGATGCAGCAGAGGAGCCCCCTCTGCTGCATCGGCGCAGAGCGGAGTCATGGGCCGCTCATTCTATCGCCTTTCCAAGCTCTAGACACATATGTACAATACCAGTAGGGTACGCCACTGACTGGGTGGAGTGCGACAGGATGAAATCCCAATACAGGGCGATCGTCATCGGCGGCGGCGTGGTTGGAGCCTCGGTGCTCTATCACCTGGCGAAGTTCGGCTGGAACGACGTCGCGCTGATCGAACGCGAGGTACTGACAGCGGGATCGAGCTGGCATGCGGCCGGCGGGTTCCATGCGCTGAACGCCGATCCCAACATCGCCGCCCTGCAGGCCTACACGATCGACCTGCTCTCCGAAGTCGAGAAGGAATCGGGCCAGAGCATCGGCATGCACATGACCGGCGGCATCTCGGTCGCCTCGGCGCCGGAGCGCTGGGAATGGTTGAAGGCCTCTTACCGTATCTTCCAGACCATGGGCATCGACGATGTCCACCTCGTCGGTGTCGATGAGATCAAGCAGCGCTGCCCGATCCTCAACACCGACGGCATGCTGGGTGGGCTTTATGCCGCGCGCGAAGGCCATATCGATCCTTCGGGCGTCGTGCATGCGTATGCAAAGGCCGCCAGGTTGCGCGGCGCCGACATCATCGAGCACAACCGGGTGCTGGCACTCAACCGCCGTGCCGATGGCAACTGGGATGTGGTCACCGAGAAGGGCACGGTCATCGCCGAGCACGTCGTCAATGCCGGCGGTCTGTGGGCCAAGCAGGTCGGCCGGATGGCCGGCATCGACATGCCGGTGTCGCCGATGGAGCACCATTATCTCGTCACCGAGGCGCTGCCCGAAATCCAGGCGCTGGACAAGGAATTGCCGCTGATCGTCGACCTCGAAGGCTTCACCTACATGCGCCAGGAGCAGAAGGGCCTTCTGCTGGGTATCTATGAGGTCAACCACAAGCACTGGAACATGGACGGGGCGCCCTGGGACTACGGCATCGAATTGATCCAGGAAGACACCGACCGCATCGCCGACGAACTGGCGCTCGGCTTCAGCCGTTACCCCTGCCTGGAGACAGCCGGCATCAAACGCTGGGTGAACGGCGCCTTCACCTTCTCGCCGGACGGCAATCCGCTGGTCGGCCCGGTGCGCGGCGTGCCCAATTACTGGGTGGCGTGCGGCGTCATGGCGGGTTTCCTGCAAGGCGGCGGCGTCGGCAAGTCGCTGGCCGAATGGATGATCCATGGCGAGCCGGAAGCCGATGTCTACGGCATGGACATCGCCCGCTATGGCGACTTCGCCTCCAACCGCGAATACATCAGGCAGACCACCGGGCAGTTCTATTCGCGCCGTTTCGTCATGAGCTATCCCAACGAGCAACTGCCTGCGGGACGGGCCTTGAAGACGACCGGCGCGCATGACGCCATGGACGCCGCCGGGGCGCGCTGGGGCAATTCCTGGGGCATGGAAGTGCCGCTCTATTTCGCGCCGCAAGGTTTCGTCGAGACACCGACGCTGAAGCGCTCCAACGCCTTCGACATTGTCGCACAGGAATGCCGCAAGGTGCGCGAAGGTGTCGGCCTGCTCGATATATCAGCCTTCTCGCGCTACGAGATCACCGGCCCGCAGGCCGAGGCTTGGCTCGACCGGCTGCTTGCTTGCGCGCTGCCCAAGCCGGGACGCGCCAAGCTCGCGCCGATGCTGGGTGAAAACGGCAAACTCAAGGGCGATCTCACCGTCTTCAACTGGGGCGATGGCTCCTGGTGGATCATGGGATCCTACTATCTGCGCCAGTGGCATATGCGCTGGTTCGAGCAACATATGAGCGATGGCGTCACCGTTCGCGACATCTCGGACGCCGTCGTTGGTTTCTCGCTCGCCGGTCCCAATGCGCGAAGGTTGCTTGAGCGCCTCACACATCAGGACGTTTCGCACGAGGCCTTTGGCTTTCTCGCCTGCAGGACGCTCGATGTCGGACTGGTTCGCGCCAAGGTCGGGCGACTGTCGGTCATCGGCGAACTCGGCTACGAGATCCATTGCCAGGCCAATGAACACGCGGGGCTGCGCCGTGCGCTGCTGTCGGCAGGCAAGGATCTTGATGTGACCGAATATGGCTTCGGCGCGGTCAATTCGCTGCGGCTCGAAAAGAGCTTTGGCATCTGGTCACGCGAGTTCACGCAGGACTATACGCCTGATGAGACCGGCATGGACCGCTGGGTCGCCTTCGACAAGGGCGATTTCATCGGCCGCGAGGCGGCCCTGAAGGAACGGCAAGTCGAATCCCGGCGCACGCTGGTGACGCTCGAAATCGACGCGGCGGATGCCGATGCCAGCGGCTACGAACCCATCTGGAACAAAGGCAGGCTCGCCGGCTTCGTCACTTCGGGCGGCTACGGTCACACGGTCGGCAAGAGCCTCGCCATGGCGCTGGTCGAGCGCGAAGCGGCCGATATCGATACGCCGTTGACAACCCACATCGTCGGCGTCGAAAGAGATGCGCGCGTCATCGCTTCGTCGCCATATGATCCACTGGGCAAGGCGATGCGGGCATGACCGATCGAACCGATGACGTCGGTGCGAAAGACCATTCGATGATCCACATTTCTTTCCGAACATCAGGCCTGTCCGGCACGTCATGACCACACGCTATTCCGCCCTGTCGCTGTTCAAGGAGGGCCTGGCTGGCCAGACCGGCTGGCAACCGGCCTGGCGATCGCCCGAGCCGAAGCCGTCCTACGACGCCATCGTCATCGGCGGCGGCGGCCATGGGCTGGCGACGGCCTATTACCTGGCAAAGAATCACAACATCACCAGGGTGGCCGTGCTGGAAAAAGGCTGGATCGGCGGCGGCAACACAGGGCGCAACACCACTGTGGTACGCTCCAACTACTATTATCCCGAAAGTGTCGAACTCTACGGGCTGGCGCACCAGCTCTATGAGGGATTGTCGAAAGACCTGAACTACAACGTCATGCTGTCGCAGCGCGGCATGGTCAATCTGTGCCACTCGACTGCCGAGATGGAGATCGGGGCGCGCACCGTCAACGCCATGCAGATCAACGGCATCGATGCGGAGTTGTTTTCACCTGACGATGTGCGCCGGGTAGCGCCGATCTATAATTTCTCAGCCAATGCACGCTTCCCGGTGTTCGGCGGCATCTGGCAAGGCAGGGCCGGCACGGCGCGCCATGACGCCGTCGCCTGGGGCTATGCGCGGGCGGCGAGCCGGCTCGGCGTCGACATCATCCAGAACTGCGAGATCACCGATTTCATCATCGAGGGCGGCCGCTGTCGCGGCGTCCAGACTTCGCGTGGCGCGATCCGAGCCGAGCGCATCGGCATGGCGGTAGCCGGGCATTCTTCGGTGCTAGCGGCCAAGGCCGGCTTCCGGCTGCCGATCAATTCCTATGCGCTGCAGGCCTGCGTGTCCGAGCCGGTCAAGCCGATCCTCGACACGGTGGTGCTGTCGCCCGGCTGCGGCGTCTATGTCAGCCAGTCGGACAAGGGCGAGATCGTCATCGGCGGCGGCCTCGACCGCATTCCTTCCTATGCGCAGCGCGGCAATCTGCCGACGCTGGAGGGGGTGATCGCCGGCCTTTTGGAGATGTTCCCGATCTTCGGCCAGCTCAAGCTGATGCGGCAATGGGCTGGGATCGTCGATGTCGTGCCGGATTCCTCGCCGATCATCGGCGAATCGCCGCTGCCCGGCCTGTTCCTCAATTGCGGCTGGGGCACGGGCGGCTTCAAGGCCATTCCCGCAGGCGGCACGCTGCTGGCAAACCTGCTGGCATCAGGCAAGCACAACGACATCAGCCGCCCGTTCGACCTCGATCGCTTCGCCAGCGGGCGGTTGATCGACGAAGCGGCCGGCTCCGGCATCGCGCACTGAGACAAAGACCAGAGGCAATCATGCAACTCTTTCCTTGCCCGTTCTGCGGCCCGCGTGACGAGACCGAGTTCCACTATGGCGGCGATGCAGGCAACATCAGGCCGGATGGCGCCGACGTGCCGATCGATCGCTGGGCAAACTACCTCTATCTGCGCACCAACCCGAAAGGTACGGCGCGCGAGATCTGGGTTCACATGAACTGCGGCGAGTTTTTCATCATGGAACGCGACACCGTCACGCACAAGGTGCTGTCCTCGGCCGCTCTCGGCGGGGAGCATGCCGCGTGACCGCCTCACGTCTTGCCACCGGCGGCAGCGCCATCGACCGCTCGCGCCCGATCCGCTTCAGCTTCGACGGAACCATCGTGCAGGGCTTTGCCGGCGACACCATCGCCGCGGCGCTGCTGGCGGGTGACGTCGCGGTCGTCGGCCGCAGCTTCAAATACCACCGGCCGCGCGGCATATGGGGCGCCGGCGTCGAGGAGCCCAACGCGCTAGTCGACATCGGCGGCTCGCGGGCGACGCCCAACACGCGCGCCACGACCGAGCCGGCGCGCGACGGACTGGTGGCGAAAAGCGTCAACGCCACGCCCAGCGCACTGGCCGACCGCAACGCCTTCCTGGACCGTTTTGCGCGCTTCATCCCGGCCGCGTTCTACTACAAGACCTTCATGTGGCCGGACTGGCACAGGTTCGAGCCGCGCATCCGTGCCATGGCGGGGCTGGGCACGGTCGATGCTGACTGGACCTCGCCCGGCATGGCCGACCAGATCAACCATCATTGCGACGTGCTGGTGGTGGGCGCGGGACCGGCAGGGCTGGCGGCGGCAAGACTGGCGGCCGGCGCTGGTCTGACCGTCACACTGGTCGACGACCAGCAGAGCCCCGGCGGATCGCTTGGCTATCGTGCCGGTGAGATCGATGGCAAGCCGGCGGCCGTATGGGTCAAGGAGACGATTGCCGAGCTTGCCGCTGGCGGTCACCTCATCCTGCCTTCGACCACCGCCTTAGGCATTTACGACCACAATCTGGTCGGGCTGAACCAGCGTCATTTCGACGGCCGGCCGGATACGCTGTGGCGGGTCAGGCCGCGCCAGATCGTGCTGGCGACCGGCGCCATCGAACGGCCGCTGCCTTTCGCCAACAACGATCTGCCGGGCATCATGTCGGCGGATGCGGCGTTCGCCTATCTGAGGCGCCACGCTGTGCTGGTCGGCCGCCGCATCATCGTCGCCACCAACAATGACAGCGCCTATGAGGTGGCGGGGGCGCTTGCCGAGGCCGGCGCCGAAGTCAGGCTTGTCGACATCCGGCGCAACGGCACGCCTGCCGCGCCGGCCAATGCCCGGTTGATCAAAGGGCGTTCTCTCGCATCCGCCAGCGGCAAGCTGCGCGTCGACGGCGTGACGCTCGACGACGGCACGAGGTTCGATGCCGATTGCGTCCTGGTCTCCGGCGGGTGGACGCCGACCATCCATCTCTTCGGCCAGGCCAAGGGCAAGCTCGCCTGGAGCGATGCGCGCGCCGCCTTCCTGCCAGGCGATCCGGTCGACGGCATCGCCGTGATCGGCGCCGCAGCCGGCGCGGTCTCCTTGTCGGAGGTGTTTGCTGGCGCCGGCCCCGCCTTTGCACCCCTCGGCCAGACGAAGGCTCCCCTACCGCGCAGCACCGGACCGGAGGCGACGGGAGGCATTCTCCCGGCATGGCCGATTCCGGGCTCGAAAGGCCGTATCTGGATCGATTACCAGAACGACGTGACGGTGAAGGACGTCGAACTGGCAGCGCGCGAAAACTTCGTCTCGGTCGAACATCTGAAGCGCTACACCACGCTCGGCATGGCGACCGACCAGGGCAAGACCTCCAACCTGCCCGGGCTGGCGCTGATGGCCGGGATCACCGGCCGCACGGTGCCGGAGGTCGGCACCACCACCTATCGGCCGCCATTCACGCCGGTGCCGCTGGCAAGCTTTGCCGGTGCGCGCGTCGGCGAATTGATGGCGCCGGTGCGCCGGCTGCCCCTAGAGAATGTGCACCGCGCCAATGGCGCTGTCTTCCAGGAATATGGCGGCTGGCTGCGCCCGGCCCACTATGGCGGCTACGCGGACGCGGAGCGTTCGATCGCGGACGAGGCGCTACGCGCCCGTCAGTCGGTCGCGCTGTTCGACGGCTCGACGCTCGGCAAGATCGAGGTGATCGGACCGCAGGCGGCCGCGTTCGTCGATTTCCTCTATTACAACACCATGTCGACGCTGAAGCCCGGCCGCTGCCGCTACGGCTTCATGCTGTCGGAGAACGGCGTGGTCTTCGACGACGGCGTTCTGGTGCGGCTGGGCGAGCATCGCTTTGTCGTCTCGTGCTCGTCCTCGCATGTCGCTGCCGTTCACGCCCGGCTGGAGGAATGGCGACAGGACCGCTTCGGACGCGGCGCCGTCTACATCCACAACGCCACATCGGACATGGCGACGCTGACCGTCTCGGGGCCAAACTCCCGAAAACTGCTCGAAGCGCTTGGCCTCGGTCTTTCGCTCGGCGATGCCGACCTGCCGCATATGGCGATCGCTCATGGAAGCTATGCAGGCGACGACGTCCGCATTGCCCGCGTCAGCTTCACCGGCGACAGGAGCTATGAGATTTCGATCCGGGCCGATCGCGCCGAGCCGTTATGGGCGCATCTGCGCAAGGCGGGCCAGGCGTTCGACGCCGTCGTCATCGGCCTGGAGGCGCTGATGATCCTGCGCGCCGAGAAAGGCTTTATCGTCATTGGCAAGGACACTGACGGCACCACCCTGCCGCATGATCTCGGCGTCGACGGCCCGCGCGTCAAGCGCCAGACCGAGTTCGTCGGCCGCCGCTCGCTGTTCACCGAAGAGGCCTCGCGTGACAACCGCATGCAGCTTGTCGGATTGGCGGTGCCGCAAGGCGAAGCGCCGCTGCCTACCGGAGCGCATGGCATCAAACGGAGCGACGGCAGATTGCGCAGCCAAGGCTTTGTCACCTCGAGCTACCACAGCCCGACGCTCGGCCGCCCGGTTGCGCTTGGCCTGATCGAGCGCGGTGCGACGCGGCATGGCGAGACGATAGACATCCAGCATCTCGGCAAGATCAGCAAGGCGACGATTACCGCCCCTTGCGCCTTCGACCCGGCAGGAGACCGGCTGCATGCGTGATCTCGCGGAAAAATGGTCCATTACTCCGGACTGGCAGAGCGCAGTCATCGCCACGCCGGGTCTTGCGATACGAGCCGTCCTCGACCTCAACCAGTTGATGGTCAGCGGCGACCTCGACGCGTGGACACGGGCTTCCAGCATCGGCGGGACTGGCGTGGGTGCCTTTGGTATCGCACAGGGCGACCGCTACGCGGCGCGGCTGGCGCGCGACCGGCTGCTTGTCGTGTCGAAGAGCCCGCTTGCCATCGCCATGGGCTGGCACGCGGAAGGGTTCGCTGTGACGGCGATCAGCGCTGGGTTGCAAATATTCGAGGTCGAGGGCATGGCGCTCGACGCTTTCATCGCGCGTGGAACGACGCTCGATCCCGCGAAGCCAAGTGCCAGTGCAGCACTTTCCTTCGCCGGCATCAGCGCCGTCGTCTATCGTCTTGACGGCAAGCTGCGCATCCATGTCGACCGTGGCCTTGCCACTTATCTCTGGACATGGATGGAAACGGCCGCCGGCAACATCGCGACCGGATCAGCCGACTAACCGGCGACACGTCAGAGCGTGAACGACCAAAACAGGCAGGCCAGCGTCGCGGCGGCAAAGACCACGAAGAACAGGCTGCGCAGCAGCACATTGCGGCGCAGCTCGTTCATGACGAAGTGACAACCGACGATCGCCGCGGCAAACAGGAACCGCCAGTTCAGCAGCGCCCACACGGCGCTGCCCTGCCCGAACGCCCATCTGGCGACCAGACAGCCGACGATGGTCGCAAACAGCGCGATCACGGTCCAGAAAAGGGCGTCGGCGGCATGGGTCAGGACGATGCCGGCCGCCCTGATCGGCAGGATCATCATCAGCATCGCGCTGAAGAAATAGACAGCGGCAATCGGGATGAACACGCCGGCGTCGGCAATGCCGTCAAGGCGCCTGACGCCGATCGCGCCATAGGGATAGCCGTGCCTGGCCACAGCCAGGCTCAACGCCATGAGCAAGGCGGTCAGCACGGCGACCAGTGCGAAGGATGTGAGGGCTTTGCTCATGACGTTCCTGTCCCAGACGAATCAGACAGGAACGTTTTTAGCGGGCGGTCGTAAATTGCGGGTAAGCGAGGGCGCTGCCCTCGCCTGTTTCGATCGCAATCTGGTGACAAAGCCTATTCGGCGGCGATCCTGCCGGCCGAGCGGTTGGCCAGCACGAAGCCGACCTCGTCAACCGCCTGCGCCGCACGCTTCAGGATCGCCTCGGAGCGCAGTACGCCGTCGGTGAAATCCTTGTCGGTGGCGTAGACGGCTGTCGGCAGGGCAAAGGCCTCGAAGAAGCCGAACAGCGGCCGCAGCTGATGTTCGACGATCAGCGCATGGCGCTCGCCACCTCCGGTCGCGGTCAACACGATGGGCTTTCCCCGCAATGCCGCCGGATCGATCAGGTCGAAGAAGTGCTTGAAAAGGCCGGTATAGCTGCCCTTGTAGGTCGGCGAGCCCACGACAAGCACGTCGGCGGCGAGGATTTGTTCCAGGATCGCGCGCGCCTGGCCGTCGAGATCGCGGGTCCATTTCGCCGTTCCCAGCGACGGACCGAGGTCCTCGATATCATAGGTGCTCGCCGACAGGCCGTGGCTGGCGGCGATGTCCATGGTGACCAGGTCGACGAAGGCGCGCGTCTTTGACGGCCTGGTGATGTTGCCGGAAAAGCCGACGACTGTTGGATTTGACATGGCAGTGGGCCTCTTGGATGGTCGAAGGTTTGACGTGGCAGGCCGCCCGCCCGCCGGTGGGAATCAGCTCCAGGCGTGCAGCGGCGGATTTTCGCCGTTGAGGAAATATTTGCCGAGGATGGAATATTTCCAGCGCACCGGATCGTGCAGCGTGTGCGTGCGCGCGTTGCGCCAATGCCGGTCGAGATTGTATTCGGCCAGCGTCGAGCGGGTTCCCGCAAGTTCGAACAGCCTGTTGGTTGCGGCAATGGCGATCTCGGTCGACAGGATTTTTGCCTCGGCGGTGACGATCTGGGCATGCGCGACGGTCTCGGCGGTCGGATCGATCACTGCCCGGTCGATCGCATGACCGGCCTTTTCGAGCAGCGCCTGCGCCGCGTGCAGGCGCAGCGTCAGGTCGCCGATGGCCTGAATGGTGTAGGGATCGTCCCAGGCATTGTCGACGCCGCTGTCGATCCAGGCGCGGCTTTTGGTCCTGACGAAATCGACGGTCTCGTCGATCGCCGCCTGGGCGATGCCGGTGTCGACCGCCACCTGGATGATCTGGAAGATGGCGCCGTCGGCGGTCGGCCTGTCGTAGCCCTTGTAGCCGGGTACCAGATGGGTCTTCGGCACCTTGACGTTGTCGATGATAACGGTGCCGGACAGCGTCGTGCGCTGGCCGAAGCTCGACCAGTCGTCGATGACCGTCAGCCCGGGTGCGGCACGGTCGGCGATCGCATACCAGGCGCGGCCCTCGTCATCGAGCGCCACGATCGGCACGAGATGGGCAAGCAGCGCGCCGGACGAATAGAATTTGCGGCCGTTGACAACCACATGATCGCCGGCATCGGTGAAGCGGGTCTCAAAATCGGCGGCGCGCTTGGAGCCGAACTCGGAAAAGGCGTTGCCGAACCGCGTGCCTTTCAACGCTTCGGCAAACAGCAGCTTCTGCTGGTCCGCGTCGGACACGGTGCGAATGGCGGCGACAACACCGAGATGGTTCTGCGCAACCTGGCCGATCGAGGAATCCGCCGCCGAGATGATCTCGATTACCTTCGCCAACGTCGCATAGGACACCTCCGGCCCACCGAATGCCTTGGGTACATTGATCGACCACAGGCCGCTTTGCGAAAAGGCATCGAGTTCGGCGACCGGCCAGATCCGCTCGCGGTCGCGCTGGGAGGAGTCCTTGACGAATTCGGCGGCGAGTGCGTGGGCAATCGCAATCGCCTCGGCATCATCCTTGATGATGTGCGCTGGGGCGGTCGGCCTTGCGACTGGCGGCACGGCGGCGGAAGCCTTGTCGGTTTTGACGGTCGAAACGGTCATTTCACTGCTCCTTGGGATTTTGGCTCAGGCAACGGCGTGGAGATGGGCGGGCCTGGTGGCGGGTGACACCTGTTGCCCGGGGGTTGATTGACCGAGATAGAAGGCCCTGATGTCCTCGCGCTGGCGAAGCTCGGCGGCTGCTCCGGCGAGAACGGAAACGCCGTTCTCCAGCACCGTGGCATGGTCGGCATATCGCAGCGCCACCGCCGAGTTCTGCTCGGCGACCAGGATGGATAGGCCGGTCTCGCGGTTGAGTTTTCTCAAGCTCTGGAAGATGTCCTGGACGATGATTGGTGCGAGCCCCATCGACGGTTCGTCGAGAACCAGCAAACGCGGTCGCGACATCAGCGCCCGGCCGATGGCGGTCATCTGCTGTTCACCGCCGGAGGTCAGGCCGGACAATGTCCGGCGCTTCTCCCTGAGGCGCGGGAAATAGCCGTAGATCCGCTCGAGGTCTTGATTGATCTCGGCGCGGCTCCCGCTGCGGCCGATGCCGCCGGCGATCAGATTCTCCTCGACGGTGAGGCTTTTGAAGCAGTGGCGACCTTCCAGCACCTGAACCAGCCCGGCGCGCACCAGGTCACCCGGTTTGCGGCGCGAGACATCGGACCCTTCATAGCGGATGGTGCCGGCATTGACCTGCCCGCGTTCGGCCGGCAGCAGATTGGAGACGGCCTTCAGCGTCGTGGTCTTGCCGGCGCCATTGGCACCGAGCAATGCCAGTATCTGGCCGCGCCTGAGCTCGAAGCTGACGCCATGCAGCGCCGTGACGGCGTGGTTGTAGGTGGCATGGACCGCGTCCATGGCAAGAATGACGTCATCGTTCGGCATAGGCTGTTCTTTCACGGTTCGGAAACCGAAAGAGGCCGGGGCGCCACGGAAACTTGGTCCGCGACGCCCGGCACTGACTGATCAGTTGGTGGTCACAGCATTGGCATCGTCGGCGGTGCGCAGCTTGATGCCCTTCTCGGCGGCGTAGGCCTCGGCGGACTTCTCGATGATCGGCCGCAGCAACGCCCAGTCCGGCGCGATCCAGTCGGAGACGACGTTCCACTTCTTGCCGTCCCACTGCTGGAAGGTCACGTAGCCTTCGCCTTCATGGTTGTCCCAGCTGACATTGATCGAATGGAACAGGTCCTTGGCGCCAAGCGCCTCGACCTTGGCCGGATCGAGCTTGAGATGCTCGAAGCCCCAGCGGACCTCGTCGCCGGTCAGCGTGCGGTGGCCGAACTTCTCCTGCGCAACCCGGATCGCCTCGACATTGAGGATGCCGTTGACGATGCCGAGATTGTGGTAGACCGAGCCGATGCGCGCCTTGTCTTCAAGGTTACCCTTGCCGGCGCCATAGACCGTCTTCACGATCTCCTGCACCACCGGGTAGGAGTTGCCGGAAGCCTGCGTGGTGATGGCGGTGTAGCCCTTGGCGGCGTCGCCGGCGGGGATCACGTCCTCTTCGGAATTCGACCAGACATTGCCGACGATATGGTCGACGGGGAAGCCGACCTTGACCGCCGTCTTCAGCGCCACCGGGTTCATCACGCCCCAGCCGCGCAGGACGACGAAATCCGGCTTGGCGCGACGGATGGTCAGCCACTGCGACTGCTGCTCGTTGCCGGGATGCGGCACCTCGATCTGCTGCACGGTGAAGCCGTATTTCTGCGCCAGCAATTCATAGATCGGGATGGTTTCCTTGCCGTAGGGCGACCCATGATAGAGCACGACGATCTTCTTGCCCTTGAGCTTGTCGATGCCGCCTTCCTTGGAGGCGATGTAGTTCACGATGCCCGAGGTTTCGCTGTAAGGATTGAGTAGCAGCGGGAACACGTACGGGAAGACACGCCCGTCGGTGGAGTCGGTGCGGCCGTGGTTGACCGTGATCAGCGGCACCTTGTCGGCGGTGATGCGGTCGATCATGGCATAGGCGATGCCGACCGAGAGCGGGTTCCAAGCCGCGGCACCGGCATGGCTCTTCTGCCGCTCATAGCATTCGACGCCGCGCTCGACCTCATACTGGGTCTCGCATTCGTCCCAGGTCAGCTTGACGCCGTTGACGCCGCCGTCGCGGATGTTGATGAGGTTGAGATAGTCGATGAAGCCGCCGAAGAAGCCGGTGCCGCCGGCCGCGTAAGGCCCGACGCGATAGCTCTGCAGCGGAAAATATTGCTCGTCGGCGTGCGCGGCCGGTAAGGCCACCGACACGATCATCGCCGCGGACAGCGCCGCCGCCTTGATTGTGCTGAGGAAAGTCATGGTCGAGATACTCCCGGTATGGGCCGTCTTGGGTTCGGCCCCTTGTTCATTTTCGGATTGGATTCATTTTCAATGCATCAGCTCAAGTCGACTGCCAGGCGAACAGGAGCCGTCTTCGGAACCTGTCCCACAGCGCCACCAGCCCGTCGGGTTCAAGGATCAGAAACAGGATGATGAGCGCGCCCAGCACGATGCGCTGGCTCATGTCGAGCACGCCCGAGTCGAAGAGATCGCCAAGCAGAAAGCCGCCGAGGCGCGACAGAGCGAGTGGAAAGACCACGATGAGGGCGGCGCCGAAAAACGCGCCGCGGATCGAAGCCAGACCACCGATGATGATGATGAACAGGATCTGGAACGACCGGTCGAGATCGAAGCCGTCCGGCTCGACGGTCCTGAGATAGGCGAAGGCCCAGATGACGCCGGCAACCCCAATGATGAAGGACGAGATGGCGAAGGCCAGAAGCTTGGTCTTCAGGACCGGAATGCCGATGATGCGGGCGGCGGTTTCATTGTCGCGGATGGCGATGAAGTTGCGCCCGGTCTGCGACGAGACCAGCCTATAGGCAAGGAAGGTCAGCACAGTGACGATGGTCAGCGCGAACAGATAGCGGCCGATGGCGCCGTCGAGCGCGAAACCTGAAATCGACAGTCTCGGCGCGTCGATGACGCCGGACGCCGAGTTGTTGGAAAACCAGCTGAACTTGGTCAACGCCCATTGCACGAAGAACTGCGCGGCAAGGGTCGAAACCGCGAGATAAAAACCCTTCAGGCGCAGGCTCGGCAGGCCGAAAACGACGCCTATCGCGGCCGCCACTATGCCGGCCAGGAAGATGCTGCCGGCCAGCGGCAGGCCTTCGACACGCAGGTTGAAATTATAGGCGGCAAAGGCGCCGGCCGCCATGAAAGCAGCACTGCCAAGCGACACCTGGCCGGCATAGCCGGTCAGGATGTTCAAGCCCACGCCGGCGAGGCTGAGCGCCAGGAAAGGCAGCAGGATGGCCTCGAACAGATAGCTTGAGCCGATCAGCGGCACGACGCCGTAAGCGAAAGCGAGCAAAAGCACGGGCACGACCCATTTCGGCAGCGCCGGCGCGGCGGCGAAATCGCTTGTTATCGCGGTCATCGTTCAGATCCTCTCGACGAGCTTCTGACCGAACAGGCCGGAAGGGCGGATCAGCAGGAAGACGAGCGCGACGACATAGGCAAACCAGCTCTCTATGCCGCCGCCGAAATAGTCGCCGATATAGACTTCGGCGAGCTTCTCGCTGGCGCCGATCAAGAGGCCGCCGACGATGGCGCCGAGGATGGAATCGAAACCGCCGAGCACCAGCACCGGCAGCGCCTTGAGCACCACCAGCGACAGCGAGAACTGCACGCCCAGGCGTGCGCCCCACAGCAGTCCGGCCACCAGCGCGACGAGGCCGGCGGCGGCCCATACAGTGGCCCAGATCAGGGGTAGCCTGAGGCCGACCGCGAGTGCCGCGAACTGATCGTCGGCGACTGCGCGGAAGGAGAGGCCGATGCGGGTGTAGCGGAAGAACAGCGACAGCAAGAGGACCATGCCGGAAGCAACCACGGCCGCGAAAATATCGAACTGGCTGATCAGCACGCCGCCGATTTCCAGCGGCACATCCTCGATGCCGAGATCGAGGCCGTGGACCTGCGTGCCCCAGATCAGCTGGGCAGCGCCTTCGATGATGTAGGACAGGCCAAGCGTCGCCATGAACAGGGTGATCGGCGGCTTGTTGGTCAGTGGCCTGAGCACCGTGCGCTCGATGGCGATGCCGATCGCCACCATGATGGCGAAGGTGACCACCAGCGCCAGCGCGAAGGGAATGCCGCGCTCGGAAAGGCTGACGAAGGTGAGTGCCGCAAACAGCAGCATCGCGCCTTGCGCGAAATTGAGCACGCCCGAGGTCTTGTAGATGAGCACGAAGCCGATCGCGACAAGCGAATACATGACGCCTGAGAGCAGGCCTCCGACGAGCACTTCGATGAAGAACTGGTAGTCGAAACCGGCGATCATATGCCTGCCCCGTCTTCATTGTCCGAGGCGACGCCGAGATAGGCATCGATGACGCGCTGGTCGTTCCTGACTTCATCGGGCGTGGCGTCGGCGATCTTGCGGCCGTAGTCGAGGACGGCGATTCGATCGGACAGACCCATGACGACGCCGACATCGTGCTCGATCAACACCACGGTGGTGGCGAAACGATCGCGCGCGGCACGGACGAAAGCCGCCATCTCGCTCTTTTCGCTCGCTGTCATGCCGGCCATCGGCTCGTCGAGCAAAAGCAGGCGCGGCGCGGCCACCAGAGCGCGGGCCAATTCGACACGCTTCTGCAGCCCATAAGGCAAGGTGCCGACAAGACGGTCGCGAATGGCGGTGAGATGGAGGAATTCGAGGACCTGTTCGGCACGGCTGCGTGAATCGCGCTGCTCGCCACGCGAGCGGCCGATGCCGAGCACCTGGCCGGCAAAGTTGGATTGAACCTTGTAGGCAAGGCCAGAGGCGACATTGTCGAGGACGCTGAGGCCCTTGAACAGTGCAAGGTTCTGGAAGGTTCTGGCGACGCCGAGATGGGCCAGCCGCTGCGTCGGGACCTGGGCATAGAAGGTACCGTCGAGCTGGACATGACCGCGATCCGGCCTGTAGACGCCGCTGATGACGTTGATCAGCGAGCTCTTGCCGGCGCCGTTAGGGCCGATGATGGCGCGGATCTCGCCTGGTAGAACCGACAGGTCGATATCGGCCAGTGCCACGACGCCGCCAAAGGACAGGCTGATGCCCTGAAGCGAAAGCAATGCTGAGGCAGCGCCGGCAACGGCCCCTGCCGGCTTGGCGACATCTTCGAACGACTGCTCCGGCCGTGGGCTTGACGGCAGGCCGCGCGCAAAGACCTCCGGTGCATAGGCGGAAGCCTCCATCACTCCGAGCGTATAAGTGGGCAGAGGCATTCCAATTGTCCTCGATTGCTTCAGCACGCGCGCAAATCCTCATTGCTGCTCGATGGCTCGAGCGCGCCGGGTAGCTTCCATGCGTGTGCTGGCCGGAATCTCTCCGGCCAACCTGTGCGGGTGACTATTCCGCCGCCAGCGACGCCGCTGCCTCGGCGTCTTCCAATTCGCGAACGAGCGGGATGACATGCTTGCCGAAATACTCGACCTCTTCCTGGAAGTGCAGGAAACCGAGCAGGATGAGATCCGCACCCGCGCGCTTCAGGTCGACGACGCGTTGAGCAACCTGCCTGGGAGTGCCGATCAGGTTGGAGCGGAAGCCGTCATTGTACTGGACCAGGTCGTCGAAGGACGATTTCGCCCAATTGCCCTCACCTTCCGGCGAGGCCTTACCGGCGTTCTTGACCTCATGGCCGAAAGCATTGACCGCGTCGGGATTGGCCTTGGCGATGATTTCGGCGAGCACTGCCCTCGCCTCGTCCTCGGTCTCGCGAACGACGGCGAAAGCGTTGACGCCGACCTTCACGGAATGGTTGTTGGCCTTCGCCTTGGCCCTGAGGTCGTCGACCTGCTTGGCGATTTCGGCCGGCGTGTTGCCGTTGGTGAAGTACCAGTCCGAAACCCGTGATGCCATGTCGCGTGCGGCGCGCGACGAGCCACCCTGGAAGATTTCGGGCAGCGGCTGCGGCGGCTTCGGCTTCAGCGAATATTGGTTGAAGCGGTAGAAATCACCACGGAAGGTGAAGCTGTCTTCAGTCCATATTCCGCGCAGCGCACGAATGAATTCTTCCGAGCGGCGGTAGCGCTCGTCATGGTCGAGCCAATGCTCGCCAATGGCGTGGAACTCGCCGCGGAACCAGCCGGAGACAAGATTGATCGCGACGCGGCCGTTGGTCAGGTAGCTGATGGTGGCGATCTGCTTGGCCGCCAGCGCCGGGTTCCATGGCCCGGGCAGGATCGCGGCGATGACCTTGAGCGTGGTGGTCGCCGCCAGCAGATCATGGCTGAACGCCACCGATTCATGCTGTTCGTCGGCGCCGTAGCCAGCGGTGAAACGGATCTGGCTGAGCGCGTAGTCGAAGCCGGACCTCTCGGCGATCTGCGCCAGCTTGCGGTTATACTCGGCCGAATGGTTGGTGCGCTGCTCGATGTTGGAGATCACCAGGCCGCCCGAAACATTCGGCACCCAGTAGGCAAACTTGATCGCGTCGGTCTCTGCGTGTGCCATGAAATGTCTCCCATTCAGGCCGTGTCATTGATCGATCCGGCCGCAACCGGACTTCGCCGATATTTATTATGTTTATAGAATATATATACAAAGAAGGATTTTCCGTTTTTGGGGCTCTCTTGGGACGGAAATACCAATTTTCGCTGCCGAACCCGGCCTGCAGATGTCAGCCCGCAAGAGGGCCATGCGCGGCATGGGCGCCGATCGCCTGCGCTGACGGTAGCGTAACCAGCAGCTTGGCAATTTCCCCCGCCACCGCCTGGGCATGGCGTGCAACTTCCGGCAGACCCATGAGCTCGCCGAAAGTGCCTCGTGCCAGCGGGCCGGCGACCAGGAGTGTCGCAACCGCCTCACCGTCCGAGCCGATTGCGCGGCTGTCGAGACTTGTCTCGATGCCAAGTCCATATTGGTCCGTCCTGATCAAGCCGGCTTCCGCCAGCGAGCTTAGCGCCGGGTTCAGCTGTAATGCCTGCCCATGAGCCGGACCCGTAGTGTTGATGACGGCATCGAAGCGCGTCGTCTCGATCCGTGTCTGCCCGCGTCGTTGGAAGCTGACAGCCAGGCTGCCGTCCTCATCGTTCGACGCGACAAGCCTGGCGGCAATGGTGTCGAATGTGCCGGCCGCATGACGCCGGTCGAGCACCGCCGCCACCTGCGGAGCGATCCTGAAGCGATGCACGTCCCAGAACACGCGCAGCCGGCGGACCAGCCTTGCCCGCTCCGGCGGGGCAAGTGCGGCCCACAGCACCGGCCCCTGCAGGCGCAGTTGGTCGAAGACCGCCTGCCAGTTGACATTGGCCGCTCTCGCAGCTGTCAGCGTCGCGCGAATGGCCCTGAGCAGGCCGAGCGCCGTCGTGGCCGGCGCGGATGCAAAATCGCCAAAAGGCTCGCCCCTGACATCGGGGTGTCCGCGCGAGCGTAAGCCGCGGCGCGACAGCGCGAGGATGCGGCCGCGATGGCCACGACGGTCGAGTTCGGTGACCATGTCGGCAGAGGTCAGCCCGGAGCCGACGATCAGCACCGACGCCTCCGGACCAATCGCGGCAAGCGCCGCTGGTGCATACGGGTCGGCGATGAAACCCGGTGCTTCCGTCAGATGGATCAGCGCGGCTGGAATCGCGGGCTGTGGGTGCGTCGCTGCCAGGACGACGATATCGGCAGCGACCAACCCACTGGACGTATGCACGGTCCAGCCCGCGCCACTGGCATCGCGCGTCACGCGTATGGCGGAACCTTGAACATGATGAACAAGGCCGGAACCGAGATACGGCGCCAGATGCTCGGCGACATAGCGGCCGAACACGCGCCGGCGCGGAAAAGCGTCGCCGTTCTTCCAGATGGCATCCGGGTCGTGTTCGAGTTCTCCGCTGCCAGTCAACCAGCGTGCAAAATGCTGCGGGTCGTCGGGAGCCATGCTCATCCTGACTGCGGGGACATTGACCCGGTGCGACGGTTCCTCGCTGGAATAGGCAAGGCCGCCGCCGAGCGCTGGTCGCGGCTCGATGACGGAAATCGACAGGCGCTCCGATTGAGGTGCTCGCGCCAGGTGCCACGCCACCGCCGCGCCGGAAAAGCCGCCGCCAATAATGGCGACGCGCAACCGCGAGGACGCAGGAAGCAAGTTCACGAGGCGCTGGCGAGCGACTTCGGCCGGTGGTCGCCGGCGATGGTTTCGCCGAACGGACCGGTGTTGACGGAAGAGCCGGCTGCCTTGACCAGATGGTCGGTCGGCAGTTTCGGCAGCACCAGCTCACCGAAGCGATAGGCTTCTTCGAGATGCGGATAGCCGGAAAGGATAAAGGTATCGATGCCGAGGCGCCGGTACTCGTCGATGCGCTCGGCGATCGTGTCGGGATCGCCGACAAGTGCGGTCCCTGCGCCGCCGCGCACCAGGCCGACGCCGGCCCACAGATTGGGCGCGATCTCGAGCTTAGCGCGATTGCCGCCATGCAGTGCGCTCATCCGCGCCTGGCCGACCGAATCCATGCGGGCAAAGACTTTTTGAGCCGAGGCGATCGTCGCGTCGTCGAGCCGGCTGATCAGCCTGTCGGCAGCGGCCCAGGCCTCCTCGGTGGTTTCGCGCGCGATGACATGCAGCCTAATGCCGAAGGAGAGCTTGCGGCCGGCCTTCTGCGCCAGTTCACGCATGCCGTCCAGCTTGCGCTCGACATCGGCTGGCGGCTCTCCCCAGGTCAAATATTTGTCGATCTCCTGCGCCGCCACCACGGACCCAGCGTCGGACGAGCCGCCGAAGTAGAGCGGGGGATAGGGTGTCTGCACCGGCGGAAACAGCAGCCTTCCATCCTCGATGCGGAAATGCTTGCCCTCATGTTCGACCGTCTCGCCGCTCAGCACCCGCTTGTAGATCCGAAGGAATTCCTGCGTCACCTCGTAGCGCTCGGCATGCGACAGGAAAATGCCGTCGCCCTTGTTCTCCAGCGGATCGCCGCCGGTGACGACGTTGATCAGCAGGCGGCCATTGGAGATGCGATCCAGCGTCGCAGTCATGCGCGCGGTCAGCGTTGGCGACTGCAAACCGGGCCGCACGGCGACAAGGAAACGCAAGCGTTCGGTCATCGGCACAAGAGCCGATGCGATCACCCAGGAATCCTCGCACGAGCGGCCGGTCGGCAACAGCACGCCGTAGTAGCCGAGCGTGTCGGCCGCCTTCGCCACTTGCGTCAGATACGGCAGATCGACCGATCTGCCGCCCTCGGCCGTGCCAAGATAACGGCTGTCGCCATGCGTCGGCAGAAACCAGAGCACCTTGATGCGGTCCGGCACGACCCGGCTCATGGCCTCTGTCCCGCTGCCTGACGAAGGCGGCCGGGTATGCCTGCTTTGGTGAGTAGCTGATGCGAAAGAGTGGGCATGGCGTGGTCCTGTCCGGGTGGAAACCAGATCGCCAGTGCAGATTGCTTATTCCACAAACTCTGTAGAGTTAGTTTATTCCAATTCTGCCGCCGCTATTAGAATTTCTCTCTCTGGCAAGAAAAGGAGGCCGGCCCGAATACACCGGGCCGGCCTCCTCGTATCAGAACGCTGGTTCGACCGCGTTGACGTTGTCCTTGGTGACGACGGTCAGCGGGATGGGCAGCCGGTCCTTGACCTGCTTGCCGTCGATGATCTCGGCCATCGTGTTGATTGCCAGGCGGCCATCCTCGACGGGCGACTGGACGATGGTCGAGTACATTTCATTGGTGCGGATCGATTCGAACGCATCCTTCTGGCCATTGATGCCGACGATCGGCGGTGCGGCCTTGGAGGGGTTGGCCTCCTTCCAGGCATCGATGAAGCCGCGGGCCATCGTGTCGTCATTGGCGTAGACGCCGCTGATCTGGTCGCCGAAGCGTGTGATCAGATCGCGGCTGACCACCAGCGCCTTTTGCTGGTCGAAGTCGGCGTTGACCGTGTCGAGCACCTTGATGTCTGCATTGGTTTCCTTGAGACGGTCGGTGAAGCCGCTGACGCGTCCGATCGTGGTGCCGTTGCCGGCCTGGCCGGCGATGATGACGACGGAGCCCTTGCCGCCGAGCGCCTTGCTCAGCGAGTCCGCCGCCAGCTTGCCTTCCTCGTAGACGTCAGGCCCGGTGAACGACTTGATGAACGGCTTGGCATCGTCGCTCATCGGTGAATTGATGAGGATCGCCGGAATGTTCGCCTGCTGCGCGCGCGCCAGCCCCGGTATGTATGCCTGCGGGTCGAGCGGCCACAGGATGATGCCGTCGACCTTGCGCGCAACGCAGGTGTTGAGCTGCTCGGTGCCTTTCTGGACATCAAAATCCTGGCTGAGGCTCAGGATCTCGATGCCGAGTTCCGCGGCGCGCGCCTGAAGCGCCTTGTTGGCCGGCGTCGCGTAGGCATGCGAATCCGCTGCCGTCACGTAGCAGACCGTCTTGGCGCTGGCCCAGCCCGTCGATGCCAGCACAGCCGCCACGGCGGCGACGTGAAGCATGCTTTTCTTGCCAATCATGTGTTTCCTCCCAATCATGTGGTTCCTCCTTGAGTGATTGGATTGTCGCGAACGAGCGCCGGGCGCGTGCCCGGAGCCCTCCCCTTGGTGGTAACGGCCCGATCGAGCACGACGAGCAGGATCAGGATAAGCCCGGACACGACCTGCTGGACGTATGCGGGAACGGACTGGAACTCCATCGCGATGGTCAGCGAGCCGATCGTCAGCACGCCGCCGAGCGTGCCGAGCGCGGATCCCCTGCCGCCTTCGAGACGAGTTCCGCCGACAACGACCGCGGCAATGACGGCGACCGTCAGTTCCGAGCCGAAGACGGGCGAGCCGGTGTTGGTGACGAGGCTCTGGAGAACCCCCGCCAGGCCGGCAAGCGTGCCGGCAAAGACAAAGCCGAGAAAGACGATACGGTCCGAGGCGATACCGCTTTCCTTGGCAGCCGCCGGGTTGGATCCCACCGCAAAGACGTTGCGCCCGGGTATGGTGCGCGTCAGCCAGAAATGCAGCAGCACGATCAGGGCGATGAACAGCGCGCTGCGGAGGGTGAAGACATCGAGATAGATCTTGGCCAGCGCCAGGGAGAGCATGATGTCGGTTCCGGTCACCGGCTGGCTGTTGGTGATCCAGTGCGCGAGCGAGCGGAAGATGAGCATCGTCGCGAGCGTCAGCACGAGCGAATTCACCTTCAGGCCGACGACCAGCATGCCGTTGACGGCGCCTGCCAAGGTACCGACCAGGATGCCGACGATCGCCGCAGGGAGAATGCCGATCTCTCGCTGCAGGATGACCGATACGATGCCGGCCAGGGCAAACACCGCGCCACCGGAGAGGTCGATCTGGCCCGATATCAAAAGCACCGTCAGGCCGATCGCGATCAGGCCGATTGTCGCCGCCCGGTCGAGGCCGAGGCCGAGGGTCGATGCCGAGAGGTAGCCGGGGACCACCAGCGCGGAAATGACAAGCGTCAGGCCGAGAATGACGACGACGCGATACTGCGAGACAAGCGAAAGAAAACGCATCACGCCACGCCCCGCTTGCGCAGCGCCGCATCCATGCCAACGGCGCCGACGATCAGGATGCCGAGCACGAAACCCTGGATCGGCGTGCGCACACCGTCGAGCACCATGACGTTGGTCAACAGTTGCACGAAGATGAGGCCGGCGATGGCCCGTGGCACCGATCCGAAGCCACCGACGATCGACACGCCGCCGACCACCACCGCCGTGATGGCACTGAATTCGTAGCCGCCGCCGATGAGCGGCCGCGCGCTCTGCAGCGTCAGCCCGAGCAGGCCGCCGCTGATGCCGGAAGCGAGTGCTGTGATCACGAAGGCGCCAGCCTTCACGGCCTGCACCGGAACCGCACTTGCCTCGGCGGCGCTGTAATTGCCGCCGGTGGCAAGCGTCCATCTGCCCCAGAAGGAGCGGGACAGCACGAAATGGCCGACAAGAGCAATGACCAGGAAGATCAGCACCACGACTGGAATGCCGAACAGCCGGCCCTTGGCGAACTCGGCGGAAGCGGGATTGCTGCCATAGACGATGACGCCGCCGACTGCCGCCTGGACGATGCCCAGTCCGATCGTGCCGATGCCGAGCGTGGCGATGATGGGGTTGATGCCGACATAGCCGACCAGGACCCCGTTGAGCAGGCCTATGAGGCCCGCGAGACCAACCGCCAGCACGAAGGCCGGCAGCGGCCCGATCATCGGCTGCAGCCCGAGCGACAGGATGGCGCCGCAGGCGATGGTGGCCGGCACCGAGAGGTCGGCCAGGCCGCCGACCACGAGCACGAAGGTCATGCCGACGACGACGATGCCGACGATGGACATCGAGGTCAGGACGTTGAGCAAATTGCCTGATGTGAAGAAGGCGGGGCTGACGAAGGAGCCGTAGAGCATCACGGCGAGGATGGCGAAGGCCAGCCCCGCCTTCGACAGGACACCGACAAGCCTGCTGCCGCGCGTGAAGCGGTCGTTGCGGTTCACACCGCCGATCTCCATGGCCGCTTCGGTCACGCCATCTCCTCCCCCGTGGCCAGCGCCATGATGCGTTCCTCGCTCAATTCGCTGCGCAGGAGCGGCTCGGAGGCATAGCCATCGCGCATCACCACCACGCGGTCGCAGACGCCGAGGATTTCGGGCAGCTCCGACGAGATCATCACGACTGCCATGCCGCCGGCGACGAGTTGGCCGATGATGTGGTGGATCTCGGCCTTGGCGCCGACGTCGACGCCCCGCGTCGGCTCGTCGAGGATCAAGGCCGAAGGTTTGGCGGCAAGCCATTTGGCGATGACCGCCTTCTGCTGGTTACCGCCCGACAGCAGGTTGATGCGCCGTTCGCCGTCGGGCGGTGAAATTGAAAACTGCTTGACCGAGTCCGCGGCAAGCGCGTGATCGGCGCTGCGGCTGATGCGTCCGAAACGGCTCAGGCGGCGCAATATGGGCAGGCTAATGTTTTCCCGGATCGACATTCCAGGCACGACGCCGTCGCCCTTGCGATCTTCGGGAACATAGGCAATGCCTGCCCTGACCGCCTGGGATGGCGAGTTGATCGAGACCTTGCGTCCGTTGACGCTGACCGAGCCCTCGACAAGCCGCGACAGGCCGAAGATTGCGCGGGCAACCTCGGTGCGGCCAGCACCCACCAGCCCGGTCAAGCCCAGTATCTCGCCGGCGCGTACATCGAAGCTGACATCGCGGAAGCGCGTGCCGTCGCTGATGCGTTCGACCCGCAGCACCGACTTGCCGATCTCGGCCGGGCTTTTCGGGAAGACATTGCTGACTTCGCGACCGACCATCAGCCTGATCATGTGAGCGGCATTTATGCCTTCGATCGGCCGCGTCTCGATCATTGAGCCGTCGCGCAGCACAGTCACCTCGTCGGCAATTTCGAGCACCTCCTTCAGTCGGTGGCTGATATAGATGATGGCGATTCCGTCATCGCGCATCTTGCGCAAGATCCGGAACAACGCCGCCGTCTCATGCTCGCTGAGGCTGGATGTCGGTTCGTCCAGGACGATGATCCTGGGCTGCGCCGCGTAGGCCTTGGCGATCTCGACGAGCTGCTGCTGGCTGATCGACAGGTTGCCGAGCCGTTCACGCGGGTTGATGGCCGCTCCGAGCTCATCGAGGACGGCGGCTGCAGACCGGATCATCTCGCTCTTGCGCAGAAAGGTCCACTTGCCCGGCATGCGGCCGAGATAGACGTTTTCGGCGACGCTCAGGTCGGGGACCAGATTGATTTCCTGATGCACCATGCGGATGCCCAGCGCCTGGGCATCGGCGGGCCGGCGCATGCGCACTTCGGCGCCGCCGACCCTGATTGCGCCGCTGGTGGGTGCGTAGGACCCGTTGAGCACTTTCATGAGCGTTGATTTGCCGGCGCCGTTCTCACCCACGACCGCATGAACGGTGCCGAATTTCACGGCGAAATTGACGTTGGACAGAGCCTTCACGCCCGGGAACGTCTTGCTGATGCCTCGCATGTCCAAGGCGCAATCGGCGGCGACAGTCATATCTGGCTAGGTTCCTCCTGGCGGCCGGCCGATCGTCCTCGGTATCGGCCATCGATATGTTAGTATAATAGTCGCTTCAACACAGCTCGACCTCTCTTCTAACTGGCTTGAACGTCCGGGCTTTTGAACACGCGACTCAGTCCAGGCTCTCGGTTGCGGATTGAATTTCTCACCTCGGATGATGACTATTGCACTAATATAACAGTTCTGGCAAGCTGGATTCCGGCGGTCGCTATGGACATCGTGTCACCGACACCCGCCGCTTCCATTGGATGCGTTCCAATTGACATTCTAGTATTATCTGGCCATTCCTGGTGAACGAAGACACGGATTTGCAATGGACCTGGATCCTTCGACGCTCAATCGGGCTCTTCCGCTCCGCGATCAGATCTACCACAAGATCCGCAACCTGATCGTCGTCGGGCAGTTGAAGCCGGGAGAGGTTATCAACGAAGTCGCCATCGCAGAGGCCCTGGGGGTGTCTCGCACGCCCGTTCGCGAAGCGGTCAAGCGCATCAGCGACGAGGGCCTGGTCAAGATCCTGGCACAGACCGGCACCTATGTTGCTCCGATCAGCCGGGCCGACCTGGAAGAAGCCTATGTCATCCGGCGGGCCCTGGAGATGGAGAGCGCCCGACGCGCGGCCGCCAAGTTCACAGCGGCAGCCAGCGAATTGCTGGAAGACAACATGGCGGCGCACCGGCTTGCCATATCCCGCGGCAGATATGCCACCGCGATACAGCTCGACGACGTCTTCCACCGCACCATAGCCGAGATTTGCGGCCTGCCGATGATCTGGAGAGCCGTCGACATCTCGAAGGCACAGATGGATCGCGGACGCTATCTCGCCATCCCAAGACCGGGTTATGGCGAACAGACGATCGAGCAGCACGAGGCCATTTTCGACGCGCTGAAGCGCCACGACGCCGAGGGGGCGGCAAGGGCCATGGAACATCATCTCGAGACGTCGTTCCGCAACACGCTCGAAGTCGCCGCCGACCTTCTCGACTGAAGCCCCTGCGAGCCACCGGCATGCAAAGAATGGGACTATGTATCGGCGTGAAAGCCGAGGCGATCGCGGACTACAAGCGCGTCCACGCCGCCGTCTGGCCCGAAGTGCTCGACGTCATCAGCCGCGCCAACATCCGCAACTATTCGATCTTCCTGCGCGAACCGGAGAAC
The DNA here is from genome assembly GCF_055811675.1 of Mesorhizobium sp. WSM4808. Lineage (NCBI taxonomy): Bacteria > Pseudomonadati > Pseudomonadota > Alphaproteobacteria > Hyphomicrobiales > Phyllobacteriaceae > Mesorhizobium > Mesorhizobium sp. WSM4808. The sequence continues at coordinate 23,203 of NZ_JBVVQX010000004.1, read as the reverse complement.
CTTCTGTTCGCCTGCTGGGAGTATCACGGCTGCGACTTCGCCAGGGATGCGGCGCGGATGAGCGAGGCGCCGGCGATGCGCAAATGGTGGGAGCTGTGCGACCCCATGCAGACGCCACTGCCGACGCGCGCCGACGGCGAATGGTGGGCGGTGATGGAAGAGGTCTTCCATCTCGACTGACCGTGTCTCGGCCGGGCGGCGATCCGTTGTTTCATCCAGCCGTTTGCCGCCCTCAAACTGCGCCGCAAGGCGCACTCATCGCACGCCACTCACCTGACCGATCCGCCGCAACGCCCTGCAGTCCAGGCCTTTCTCAACCGCACCTTGACCACTGACATTCTATTATATTAGTATTCCAAATCACTTTTGCCTCTCGACGCTTCTTGTCGGGGAGAGCTTTTTCAGAGTTTGGGTCATGGCACGGTTCATCAAGCTGTCGGATACCGACAACATTCTTCTGGCGGTCGATCCGTTGAAGATCGGGGACAAAGCCGGGGACGTGGCAGCGAAGGCGCGCATACCGCGCGGGCATAAGATGGCCCTGCGCGACATCGGCTCGGACGACCCGATCGTGAAATACGGCCAGACCATTGGCTTTGCGCGGGAACCCATCGTCGCCGGCGACTGGGTTCACGAGCACAATGTGTATCTGCGCAATTTCGAACGCGACTACGTCTTCGGCACAAATGCCAGGCAAACCGAGATCGTTGCCGAGGCCGAGCGGGCCACCTTCATGGGTTATCGCCGGCCGAGCGGCAAGGTCGGCACGCGTAACTTCATCGCCGTCCTGACGTCGGTGAATTGCTCTGCCAGCGTCGCCCGGTTCATCACCGACGAGGTCAACCGGTCTGGCATCCTGCGCGACTATCCCAATATCGACGGCATCATCGCACTCGTCCACGGCACTGGCTGCGGCATCGACACCAAGGGTCCCGCTTACGACCTGCTGAAGCGCACGCAATGGGGCTTTGCCACGAACCCCAATGTCGGCGGCGTGCTGATGGTCGGGCTCGGCTGCGAAGCGTTCCAGATTCCGCGCTGGATGCAGTCGTACAACATCGAGGAGAGCACGATTTTCCGCACGATAACGATCCAGGAAACCGGCGGCACGCGAAAGACAGTCGAGGCCGGCGTCAAGGCGATCGTCGACATGCTGCCTACGGTGAACGCTGCCGAAAGGACGCCGCAACCAGCCTCCGAACTGGTGCTAGCACTGCAATGCGGCGGATCGGACGGCTATTCCGGCATCAGCGCCAATCCGGCACTGGGTGCTGCGGTGGACCTGCTTGTCGGGCAAGGCGGCACGGCCGTGCTCTCGGAGACGCCCGAAATCTATGGCGCCGAACATCTTCTCGCCTTGCGCGCCGAGAGCCGCGCGGTGGGTGAAAAGCTGATCGAGCGCATCCGCTGGTGGGAGGATCATACCGCCAGGCACGACATGGAGATGAACAACAACCCTTCGCCCGGCAATAAGCTGGGTGGGCTGACGACCATCCTGGAGAAATCGCTCGGCGCCTCCGCCAAGGGCGGCACCACCAATCTGCGCGCAGTGCTGGAATATGCCGAGCCGATCAACGAGCGCGGCCTCGTCTTCATGGATACGCCTGGCTACGATCCGGTCTCGGCCACCGGGCAGGTCGCCGGCGGCGCCAACATATTGTGCTTCACCACCGGCCGCGGTTCGGCCTTCGGCTGCAAGCCGACGCCCTCGATCAAGCTTGCCTCCAACACCTTTATCTTCGAGCAGATGCGCGAGGACATGGACATTAATTGCGGAGACATACTGGACGGCGTCTCGCTGGCCGAGAAGGGCGAGGAAATCTTCGCCGAGATCCTGCGCGTCGCATCCGGCGGGCGCACCAGGTCGGAAGCGCTCGGCTATGGCGACAACGAGTTCGTGCCATGGAGCCTTGGCGCAACCATGTAGCGATATCGCCCGCCTGCGCAGGCCGGCCTTTATCCCGGAAGTAGCTCAAACGGAAAGAACCGCTCGACATGAACAGGATCGATCTTGACGGCCAGCACGCTGTGGTCACCGGCGGCGCCCAGGGCCTCGGCTTTGCGATGGCCAGACGTTTCGTCGCCTCCGGCGCGACGGTAACCTTGTGGGATCTCGATGAGGCCCGCCTCGAAACCGCCAAGAAGGAACTCGGCAACGCCGCCACGACGGAGATCGTGGACGTCGCCGATTGGGCGTCGGTGGACGCGGCGCGCGCCAGGACCGAAGAGCTGGCCGGCAAGATTTCCATTCTGGTCAATTCCGCCGGAATTGCCGGCCCGGCCGCCCCGCTCGACGTCTACGACATCGAGACGTGGAAGAAGGTCATCGATGTCAATGTGAACGGCACGTTCTACGTCAACCGCGCCGTGGTTCCGGGAATGAAGGAGCGCAATTACGGGCGCATCGTCAACATAGCCTCGGTGGCCGGCAAGGAGGGAAACCCGAACGCATCAGCCTATTCGGCCTCGAAGGCGGCGGTCATCGGCTTGACCAAGTCGCTCGGCAAGGAGCTGGCGCAGTACGACATCGCGGTGAACTGCATCTCGCCGGCCACGGCGCAGACGCGCATCCTCGAACAACTGACGCCGGAGCATATCGAATATATGCGCTCGCGCATTCCGCGCGGCCGCCTGCTGGAGGTCGACGAAGCCGCGGCGATGGTCGCCTGGCTCGTCTCCAAGGAGAACAGCTTTACAACCGCCTCCACGTTCGACCTGTCGGGTGGACGGACGACCTACTGAAAGGCAGTTGCCGTTCAGCCAGGCAACCGACCCAGACCAATCGCAAAGCGCTCCACCATTGCGAGGCCAGGCTCGCCTGGCCGCATCGCCGGAGCCCGGTCATGTACCGGGATGCCGGCGCGGGCGCCGAACAGCCGCTTGCCGTAACAGACCAAGCTCTCGATGCCTTGCATGACGAAGACGGCAGCCGGCAATATTCTTGCATATTCAGCCTCGGCCGTGACTTCGTCTCCGGCGCGGAACGCATGATAGGCGCGCACGGCATAGTCGGCGCAATCCGGCGCCAGGATCATGCCGCGGCAACCGATGCGGAAATTGTCGATCAGTTCCAGGCCGCCGCGTCCGTTGAAAACCGGTATCCGGCCTTCGGTGCGCTCGATCAGCCCGGCGATGTCGGTGACCGGACCTTCGCCCTTGATCAGCCTTATGTTGGGATGAAGCGTGACGAGTTCGCGGATTTCGTCCGATGAAAGGCCGCGCCCGAAAAAGGCCGGCGCGTTCTGGATCGCCACCGGCAGGTCGGTCGCCTCGGCGACGCGGCCGAAGAACTTGATGTATTCCGGCGCACCATAGGATCCGGCTGGCGGCGGCTGCAGGATCACCCAATCCGCTCCGACGCTTTCGGCATGGCGAACCTGCGCCACCTGCTCAGCCACAGAAGAACCGAAGATGGTGAAGGCGAGCGGCACTTTTCCGGCGGTGTCTTCCGCCGTCCAGTCCATGATCGTCCGACGCTCGGCCTCGGTCAGCTTGGCGACTTCCGTTGCCAGGCCGAGCGCCGCCATGCCGTGCACGCCGGTCGCCAGGCAGATCTCGACCTGCCGACGCATCGCCGCGCGGTCCAGCTGTTCGTTCACGTCAAAGAGCGCGTAGAGAATGGCGTTAATGCCGTGGAAATCGTCAGGCCGGAAATCAGGCATGCTGGTCGGCCTCAATGGCTTTCGCGTGGAATGGCATGGCCACGGCATCCGAGGAGAAAATCGAGGTCGGCGCCGCGATCCGCCTGCAGGACATGGTCGACGTAGAGACCCTGATAGCCGCCGCGCATAGCCGGCTGCGGCGGAGCCCAGGATGTCCGCCGCTTTGCGAGCTCCTGTTCTGACACGTCGAGATGCAGCTTCCTCGCTTCGACATCGAGCTCGATGAAGTCGCCGCTCCTGACCAGCGCCAGCGGGCCGCCGATAGCGGCTTCGGGTGCGGCATGCAGAACGACAGTGCCGAAGGCGGTACCGGACATGCGGGCGTCGGAGATGCGGATCATATCGCGGACGCCTTGCTTCAGCAGCTTCCGAGGCAGCGCCATGTTGCCGACTTCGGCCATGCCAGGATAGCCTTTCGGCCCGCAATTCTTCAGCACCATGATCGACGCATCGTCGATGTCCAGCAAGGGATCGTCGACGCGCGCCTTGTAGTCGTCGATGTCCTCGAAGACGACGGCGCGGCCGCGATGCTTCATCAGCGCTGGCGAGGCGGCGGACGGCTTGATGATCGCACCGTCGGGCGCCAGATTGCCGCGCAGCACCGCAATGCCGCCCTGCGGCGTGAGCGCTTTGTCGCGCGGGCGGATCACCTCCGGATTGTAGTTTTGGGCATCACTGATGTTGTCGCGCACGGTCTTGCCGCTGACGGTCAGCGCGTCGAGATCGAGCAGATCGGCCATCTCCTTCATGACGGCCGGAATGCCACCGGCGTAGCAGAAATCCTCCATCAGAAAGCGGCCGGATGGCATCAGGTCGAGGATGGTCGGCACGTCGCGGCCATATCGATCCCAATCGTCCAGCGTCAACTCGGTGCCGACACGGCCGGCGAGGGCCAGGAGATGCACGACCGCATTGGTCGAGCCGCCGATGGCGCCATTGACGCGGATGGCGTTGGCGAAGGCCGCCTTCTTGAGGATGACCGACGGGCGCAAATCCTCATTGACCATCTCGACGATGCGCCGTCCGGTCATGCGGGCGATGCGGCTGCGGCGCGCATCGACAGCCGGATAGGCGGCGTTGCCGGGTAGCGCCAGGCCGAGCGCTTCGACCATCGAGGCCATCGTCGAGGCCGTGCCCATGGTCATGCAGTGGCCGGGCGAGCGCGACATGGCGCTCTCGGCATCGGCGAAATCCTGCTCGCTCATCACTCCAGCGCGAACGTCTTCCGAAAACTTCCACACATCGGTGCCGGAACCGATCTCCCGGCCCTGGAAGCGGCCATTGAGCATCGGACCGCCTGAGATGACGATCGACGGCAGGTCGCAGGAAGCCGCGCCCATGACCAGCGACGGCGTGGTCTTGTCGCAGCCGGCCATCAGCACAACGCCATCCATGGGATTGCCGCGGATTGCCTCCTCGACATCCATCGAGGCGAGGTTGCGAAACAGCATCGCCGTCGGCCGCAGATTGGACTCGCCGCAAGAGAAGACCGGGAATTCGAGCGGCAGGCCGCCGGCTTCCAGCACGCCCGCCTTGATATGCTCGATCAGGCCGCGGAAATGCACGTGGCAAGGCGTGAATTCGGAGAATGTGTTGCAGATGCCGATCACCGGGCGGCCGTCGAAAGCATCATCGGGCAGGCCGTTGTTCTTCATCCAGCTGCGGTGGATGAAGGCATCCTTGCCCAGCCCGCCGAACCACTGCTGCGATCGTCTCTTGGTCATGGTCTTTCCGGCGTTCAGGCGGGATGCTGGAGCTGGCTCAGTCCACCGTCGACGACGAGCGTGGCCGCGTTCATGAACGGGCACTCGTCGGAAATCATGAACACCGCGGCAAGCGCGATCTCGTGCGCCGTGGCGATGCGGCCGCCGGGGTGCAGTGCCATGGTGTTGGCGCGTGCTGTGGCCGGGTCGGCAAAGCTGTTCCAGTAATCGATCGCCTTCTGCGTCTCGACATAGCCCGGCGCCAGCGCGTTCACGCGCACGCCTTGCGCCGCATATTCGAGTGCCAGCGATTTGGTCAGGCCGAGCAGCGCGTGCTTGGCGATCGGATAGGGGAAGGTATGCGGGATGATGGTGAAGCTGTGCGTCGAGGCGATGTTGAGGATGGCGCCGCCGCCGCTCGCGATCATGCCCGGCAGCACCGCCTTGCTGCAGTTCCAGGCTCCCTTGACGTTGACGTCGAAGTTGCGGTTCCACTCTTCCTCGGTCGCCTCGAGAGGCGTCGAGAACACATTGACCCCGGCATTGTTGATCAGCGCGTTGATCGGGCCGATCTCGGCAGCCGCTTGGCTGACGGCAGCCGCAATCCCGGTGCTGTCGCTTATGTCGGCCGCAACATGTCCGACATGGCCTTGCGGTGCGGCAAGGCCGGCGACTGCCTTGTCCAGCAGTGCGGCATCGCGGTCGACCAGGAACAGTTTTGCGCCTTCGGCCAAACAGGCTTCGGCGATGGCAAGCCCGATGCCTTGCGCTGCACCCGTCAGGAAGATGCGTTTGCCGGAAAGGCGCTCAGCCATTTTTGTTCCTCCAGCCTATCGCCGACCCAGTGCCGATGAGCGCAGATTGTCGAGCAGCACGGCTAGCAGCAAAATAACGCCGCGCACGATGTACTGGTAGAAGGCCGGGATGTTGAGCAGGTTCATGGCGTTTTCGGCGATTCCCATGATCAGCACGCCGACGATGACGCCCGACATGGTGGCGCGGCCGCCGGCGAGCGAAACGCCGCCGAGCACGCAGGCCGAAATGACCGAGAGTTCCAGCCCGACCGCCGCGTTGGGCTGGCCCGAGGTGATGCGCGACGCCAGCAGGATGCCGGCGATACCGCAGACGACGCCTTGCAGCGCAAAAATCCAGATGCGCGTCCGGTCGACATTGACGCCGGCAAGCCGCGAGGCCTCCGGATTGCCGCCGATGGCCAGCGTGTTCTTGCCGAAGACGGTCCGGTTGAGGACGAAGCCGAAGATGCAAAACAGGATGGCAAGCACCCAGACCGGCGTCGGTATGCCGAGCAGTTTCGAGAGCGCCAGCTGATAGAAATCCGGGCTGTTGATGCCGACGGCGCGGCCGTCGGACGCGATCAGCGCAAAGCCGCGCACGATCTGCATGGTGGCCAGCGTCGTGATCAGCGCGTTGATGCGAAATTTGGCGATGACAACGCCGTTGATGAAGCCGACGAAAGCGCCGCAGGCGATTGCCGCCAGCAGGCCAAGCAGGATCGAGCCGGTGTAATTCGAGGCCATCACAGCGACCATGCCGGCAAAGGCGACGATCGAACCGACCGACAGGTCGAAGTCGCGCGCGGCGAGGCAGAACATCATGGTGCAGGCGACGATACCGACGGTGACCACCGACTGCAGCAGGCCGAGCATGTTGCGGTCCGTAAGGAAGTTCGGCACCAGAGCCGACACCAGCGCGAAGGCGACGACAAAGATGACGACGAGGCCCTGTTCGCCGAGCAGGATTTTTTTCAACTGGTCGGTCATGCCAAAGTCCTCAGGATGCGATCGCGTCGGGGGTTTTCTGATCGGGCAGAGCGGCGGCCAGGATCGCCCTTTCGGCGAACTGGTCGCGGGTGAGTTCAGCGCTGACGCGGCCACCGCACATCACCAGAATACGGTCGCAGATGCCCATCACCTCCGGCAGTTCGGACGAGACCACGACGATCGCCATGCCGTCCTGCGCAAGCTGGTAGAGCAGTTCGTAGATTTCCGATTTGGCACCGACATCGATGCCGCGCGTCGGCTCGTCGACAATGAGCACCCGCACGCCCTGTTCGGACAGCCAGCGGCCGAGGATGACCTTCTGCTGGTTGCCGCCGGAGAGGTTGATGATGTCCTGCTTGCGCGACGGCGTGCGCACCTTCAGCTTCTTGATAAAGGTCTCGGCCGTGGCGATCTCGCTGGCGCGGTTGAGCACGCCGAAGCGTGTGTGATGGCGCCGCGACGAGATGTTGATGTTCTCCTCGACCGAGCGCCCCTGGATGATGCCGTCATGCTTGCGATCCTCCGAGCACAGCACGATGCCGGCCCGGATCGTGCCACGCGGATCGGTGGCGCGAACCAGCTTGCCGTCGACGGTGATGGTGCCGCCCGAACGCGGATCGGCGCCATAGACCAACCGCATCAGCTCCGAGCGCCCGGCGCCGATCAGGCCGAAGAAGCCGACGATCTCGCCTGCCCTTGCCTCGAAACTGGCCGGTGTCTGCAGTTTGGGGCCGCTGAGAGCGTCGACCTTCAGGCGGACATCGCCTGTTTTTCGTGCGCGAAAACCCCAGATATCCGAAATCTCGCGGCCGACCATCTCCGCGACGACCTGATCGCGGGTGACGCCTTTCAGCGACGCGTGGTGCGCCGCGAGCTTGCCGTCGCGCAGCACGGTCAAGCTGTCGCAGAGCCGGAACACCTCGTCGAGCCTGTGCGAGACGTAGATGATGACCTTGCCCTCGCTGCGCAGGCGATTGATCAGGGCAAACAGGATTTCGCTTTCGCGCGAGGACAGTGACGAGGTCGGTTCGTCCAGCGCAATAACGCGTGCGTCGAGCATGACCGCCTTGGCGATCTCGACCATCTGGCGTTCGCCGATCGACAGCGTCTTGACCTTGCGGCGCATGTCGATGTCGATACCGGCCGATTTCAGCTTGGCGCCGACGTCGTCCAGCATCCGGCGGCCGGCGATGATGCCGGCGTTGGCGGGGAAACGACCTAGGCTGAGGTTTTCGGCAACGGTGAGTTCAGGAACGAGTTGCAGTTCCTGATGAATGACAATGACGCCATTGTCGAAGGCATCCCGGGTCGAGGTATAGGCCTGAACCCTGCCGTCAATGCGGATCTCACCCTGATCGGCATGCTGGTCGCCGGAGAGGATCTTGATCAGGGTGGATTTGCCGGCGCCGTTCTCGCCCATCAGGCCATGCACGGCGCCTTTGTCGACGCCGAACGAGACGTCCGACAGCGCCTTGACGCCCGGATAGGTCTTGGTGATGTGCGAGAAGTCGAGAAAGGACACGAGCCGATCCTTTTGAGCCATGACAAACAGGCGGCGGGATGAGCCGCCTGTTTGTACAGGGAGGATTATTCGATGCCGAGGCCCTGGCGGACCTTCTGGTAGTCGTCGCGCTTGGCGAGTGCACCCGAAGTCAGGATCAGCTTCTCCGGTTCCTTGTTGTTGGCAACCCAGTCATACATGTTGAGCGCCGTCTCGTAGCCATGACGCTTCGGCGAGATGATCACGGTGCCGACGAAGCCGGTGGCGGTCGGCTTCTTGAACTCGTTGATCGCGGAATCCGCGCCGCCAATGCCAACGCCGATCACGCTGTCAGCGGGGATGCCGACGCTTTCGGAAGCACGCACTGCGCCGAGCACCGCCTCGTCGTTGAGACCGAAGGAGACCCACTTCTTGATGTCGGCATGCGCGTTGAGTACGACAGTCGCCGCATTGAGGGCAGCTTCCGTGTCGGTCTTGGCCTGGGGGGCGTCAAAAATGTTCTCGGCCTTGAAGCCGTTTGCCTTCAGCACCGAGATGGCACCTTCGACGCGGTCGACCGCGGTCGGCAGCTGGTCGTAGGAGACGCGGATGGCGCCGACCTCGTCGGCCTTCCAGCCGCGTGCCTTCATTTCGTCGACGATCGCCTGGCCGACGGCTTCGCCGATCTTGGTGGCCGAAATGCCCATATGCGGCACGTCTTCCAGCGCCTTGCCGTCGGCGCCGACCAGACGGTCGTCGACAGTCATCAGCTTGAGATTGTTGGCGGCGGCCTTGGCGACGATGCCGGGGCCAAGCTTCACGTCCGGTGTGCAGACGATGAAGCCCTGAGCGCCCTGGGCGCCGAGATTGTCGATCGCCGACATCAGCTTCTCACCGTCCTCGGCGCCGATCTTGACCAGGGTAAAGCCCTTCTCCTTGGCGGCCTGGTCGGCGAACTTCCATTCATCCTGGAACCACGGCTCCTCGGGCTGTTTGACGATGAAACCGATTTTGGTGTCCTGAGCATATGCAGCGATGGTCGTGACGGACAGCACGGCAAGCGCGCCCGCGACGAGCGCGGTCTTCAAAAGTCGCATGATTACCTCCCAGCGATAGACCGGGCGCTCAGCCCGGATGCCGGAGTCTCTAATCGCTTTTATCATACTCGTCAATTGATCTGGTATGATAATTAATGTACATGCTCTGACCAGCGATCGCTGGCGCAATCGATCCGCATCCGTTAAGGGCGGACCGGTTGTGCGAAACCAGCGGTTCGCCGCCTTGGAGGAGGGCTGAGGTGACCGAGATTCTGAAAAAAGCCCCGGGAGATACGACCACTCGCCGCCCGCGCGTGATGCCGGATGTGACCAAGGCGATAGCCTCTGACATCTTCTCCGGGCGCTACCCGGCCGGCTCCTCCTTGCCGACCGAAAACGAGCTCGGCGTCGAGTATGGCGTCAGCCGCACCGTGATCCGCGAAGCCCTGAAGGTGCTGGCCGCCAAAGGGCTGGTGCTGTCGCGGCCACGCATCGGCACGATCGTCTGCAACGAGGACGACTGGAACATCATCGACCCGCAGGTGCTCGCCTGGCACGCGCCGCACGCGCTGGACGACAAGCTCTTCGATGCCATCCTCGAAACGCGCCGCGCCATCGAACCGCTGGTCGCAGAACTCGCCGCCACCCGCGCGACGCTGCAGGAAATCGCCGATCTCGAAGCGGCATGGCGAGGCATGGCCGGCGCCGGCGAGGACCTCGCCGCCTTCTCGCGCAGCGACATCGCTTTCCACCAGATCGTCTATGCCGCGAGCCACAACCCGATCTTTCGCCAGATCGGCAATCTCATCGACACCGGGCTGAAATTCTCGCTCGAGGCGACGGCGGTGATTTCGCTCGACCGGCGCATGGAGGCCGTGGCGGCGCACCAGGAGGTGGTCGAGGCGCTGCGCATGCGCGACGCCGAGGCGGCGCGTGGGGCCGCAAACAAGATCCTCGACCTTGCGGCGCGCGACCTCGTCAGCGCCAAGAAACTCAAGAGCAACTGAGACTGCGCATGAAAATCATCTCGCTCACCACCTACATCGTTCCGCCGCGCTGGCTGTTCCTGAAAATCGAGACCGATGCCGGCGTCACCGGCTGGGGCGAGCCGGTCGTCGAGGGCCGGGCACTGACCGTCGAGGCAGCGGTCAAGGAGCTTGGCGATTACCTCATCGGCAAGGATCCCCGCCTGATCGAGGACCACTGGACGGTGATGCACCGCGGCGGCTTCTACCGTGGCGGGCCGATCCTGATGAGCGCCATTGCGGGCATCGACCAGGCACTGTGGGATATCAAGGGCAAGGCGCTCGGCGTGCCTGTGCATGAATTGCTCGGCGGCAAGCTGCGCGACACGATCAAGGTCTATTCCTGGATCGGCGGGGACCGGCCGGCAGAAGTCGCGGCGGGTGCCCGGGAAATGGTTGCGCGCGGTTTCCTGGCGTTGAAGATGAACGGTACCGAGGAGTTGCAGATCGTCGACAGCCACGACAAGATCGATGCCGCTGTCGAACGCGTCGCCATGGTGCGCGAGGCGGTCGGACCCAACATCGGCATCGCCGTCGATTTTCATGGGCGCGTCCACCGGCCGATGGCGCGTGCCCTGGTCAAAGAACTGGAGCCTTACAGGCTGATGTTCATCGAGGAGCCGGTGCTCAGCGAAAACCGCGAGGCGCTGAAGGAGATCGCCGCGCTTGGCTCGACGCCGATTGCGCTCGGTGAGCGGCTCTACAGCCGCTGGGACTTCAAGTCGGTGTTCGAGGAAGGTGTCGTCGATATCATCCAGCCAGACCTGTCGCATGCCGGCGGCATCACCGAATGCCGCAAGATCGCGGCGATGGCGGAAGCCTATGACGTGGCGGTGGCGCCGCATTGCCCTCTCGGGCCGATCGCGCTTGCTGCGTGCCTGCAGCTCGACGCGGTCAGCTACAACTGCTTCATCCAGGAGCAGAGCCTCGGCATCCACTACAATGCCGCCAACGACCTGCTCGACTATGCCGCCAACAAGGATGTCTTCCGCTACGAGGATGGTTATGTCGCCATTCCCGACGGACCGGGCCTGGGTGTCGAGATCGACGAGGACTATGTCAAGGAACGCGCCAAGGAAGGCCACCGCTGGCGCAATCCGGTCTGGCGCCACAAGGACGGCTCCTTCGCCGAGTGGTGATCGGGCTGCCTTTCAGTCTCTAAGCGCTCCATGAACAATGAGGACTTTGTCCGGCGAGCGATCGCTCTCGAGAAATGGCTCGTTCGTTCCGTTGATGGAGGCGCTTTCAGCGGCGTTGCCTGAACTGGCCATCAAGCGCGATGGCCGCAGTGCGGCACATTCATCGGCTGCGAATTGCAGAGGGACTGTTTGGTGGAGCCAATCGGGATCGAACCGACGACCTCTTGAATGCCATTCAAGCGCTCTCCCAACTGAGCTATGGCCCCACTTCCGGCAGTCAACCGGCGCCGTTTCCGGCGAAGAGATCCGGCGCGGGTTGGAGACCGCGCCGTTAGTGCAGGCGGCTTCTAACCCCGCCCTTCTCAGATATCAAGCCTTCGAGAGCCGCTTTTTCTTCACAGGCCTCGAAAGCCCGCAAACGCCCGCTTTCAAGGCCGATCAGACCTCGTCGTCGTCGTCGCCGACGCCGATCATGTCGGCGACATCGTCGTCTTCTTCCTCTTCGTCGGCAAGGAAGGTGTCATCTTCGTCGTCGCCGAGATCGACGTCGTCCTCGTCGTCGCCAAGATCCGGCAGGTCGTCGCCCTTGACGTCCTCATCAGCCTCTTCGAGCGAGACGACCTCAACGCCTTCTTCTTCCTCGGCGTCCACTTCCTTCTCGGCCACTTCCTCTTCCTCCTCGAGAGCGGCAATTTTGCCTTCCTCGAAATAGGAACGCGGATAGGTCTTGCCAGTGTATGGCGAGACGATCGGGTCCTTGTTCAGGTCGTAGAATTTTCGGCCCGTCTCCGGGTCGATACGTTTTGTGCCAAGTTCGGTTTTTGCCACGGCAAGCCTCGTCAATAAAAGAGTGGTCCCCTTAACCACAGTTTGCAGCGCTGTCAAAGCGAAAAGCCGGCGTCACAAAACCATGCATTGAAAGGCCTCGCGTCAGTGACGACCATGGGGGATGACCATTTCGGCCCGCCGTGATACGAGACCGCCGCAACAAATGAAAAGCGCCGGCCTGCCGGCATTCCGTCCAGGGAAATTCCATGTCTCACGCCGCCGCCCCCAAGCCGGCCACCGCCCGCCAATCCCCAGCCCTTTCCGGCATCGCGCGCGTGCCGGGCGACAAGTCGATCTCGCACCGTTCCTTCATGTTCGGCGGCCTCGCCTCCGGGGAGACTCGCATCACCGGCCTGCTCGAAGGCGAGGACGTGATGCGCACGGGTGCGGCCATGAAGGCAATGGGCGCACATATCGAGAAGAACGGCGACGAGTGGGTGATCCGCGGCACCGGCAACGGCGCACTGCTGCAGCCGGAAGGCCCGCTCGACTTCGGCAATGCCGGCACCGGCTCGCGGCTGACCATGGGCCTTGTCGGCACCTATGACATGGAGACGACCTTCATCGGCGACGCCTCGCTGTCGGGCCGGCCGATGGGCCGCGTGCTGGAACCCTTGCGCCAGATGGGCGTGCAGGTGCTGAAGGCGACGCCAGGCGACCGCATGCCGATCACGCTGCATGGACCGAAGCACGCCGCCCCGATCACCTACCGCGTGCCGATGGCCTCGGCGCAGGTGAAATCGGCGGTGCTGCTGGCCGGGCTGAACACGCCGGGCATCACCACGGTGATCGAGCCTGTCATGACGCGCGACCACACCGAAAAGATGCTGAAGGGTTTTGGCGCCAATCTGTCGGTCGAGACCGACGAGCGCGGCGTGCGCCACATCTTCATCGAAGGCCAGGGCAGACTGACCGGCCAGACGATCGCCGTGCCGGGCGACCCATCCTCGGCCGGCTTCCCGCTGGTGGCGGCACTGATTGTGCCGGGTTCGGACATCACAATAGAAAACGTGCTGATGAACCCGACCCGCACCGGCCTGCTTTTGACGCTGCAGGAGATGGGCGGCAAGATCGATATCCTCAACCCGCGCAACGCCGGCGGCGAAGACGTCGCCGATCTGCGCGTGCGTTACTCCGAACTGAAAGGCGTCATCGTGCCGCCCGAGCGGGCGCCGTCCATGATCGATGAGTACCCTGTGCTCGCGGTCGCTGCCAGCTTTGCCGAGGGGGAAACGCTTATGCAAGGGCTGGAAGAGCTGCGGGTGAAAGAGTCCGACCGGCTGTCGGCCGTCGCCAACGGGCTGAAGCTCAACGGCGTCGACTGCACTGAGGGCGAGGCTTCGCTCGCCGTGCGCGGCAAACCGAGCGGCAAGGGCCTTGGCGGCCATCCCAACGGCCAGGGCACCACCGTGCAGACTCACCTCGACCACCGCATCGCCATGAGCTTTCTGGTGATGGGGCTGGCGACGGAAAAGCCGGTGACCATCGACGATCAGGCGATGATCGCGACGAGTTTTCCGGAATTCATGGGGCTGATGAAGGCGCTGGGCGCGGAGATTGGATAGCAAATGTTGCACGACTGGCCAATCCTAGGAGCTTGCCTAGGAGCGGCGTTGGTCCCTTATCTAATTGAGCGTTTTGTTTTCAAAAACCGCGTAGGCATTTTTGCCTTTCTTTTTTGGATTTTGTTACTTCAATTTCTGATGATGTATCTGTCGGTTTACGCAGCCACCCTCCTGGAAAACAACAAATGGGTTTTCCTTGCGGTGCTGATCAAAGGTTCGGTGCAATGGCTTTTGTAACAATTGGCGTCGTACCGTTTATAGCGCTGCCGCTGTCGGTTCTGATTGCCGCGGCGGTGTTGGCATTTCGATTTTTCAGACCAGCCAAATGAGCTCGACCTTCACCATCGCCATCGACGGCCCCGCCGGCGCCGGCAAAGGCACCCTCGCCCGGCGGTTGGCCGACCACTACCGGCTGAACCTGCTCGACACCGGTCTTACCTATCGCGCCGTCGCCTATGCGCTCATCCAGCACGCGCTGCCGCTCGACAATGTCTCGGCGGCTGAAACCGCTGCCCGCCAGGTCGATCTGGCAAGGCTCGACCGGACGGTCTTGTCGGCGCATGCGGTCGGCGAGGCCGCCTCGAAGGTCGCGGTGTACCCGACGGTGCGGCGCATCCTCGTCGAAAAGCAGCGCGACTTCGCCAAGACGCCGCCCGGGGCCGTGCTCGACGGCCGCGACATCGGCACCGTGGTGTGCCCCGACGCCGACATCAAACTCTATGTGACGGCCAGCGCCGAGGTGCGGGCACAGCGCCGGCTGGCCGAGATCGAGAGCATCGGCGGGACCGCTGATTTCACCGAGATCCTCGCCGATATCGTGCGCCGCGACGAGCGCGACATGGGTCGAGCGGACTCACCGTTGAAGCCGGCGGCCGACGCGCACTTGCTTGATACCAGCGAAATGGCTATAGAAGCCGCGTTTCTTGCAGCCATGGCGATCATAGACGACGTGCTGGCCAAGAGAGACAAGGCCTGATCCGGGTTTTCCCTCGTATTTCCGTTGTCGGAGGCGAAGAAAATACCCATATCGGGCACGAACCAGCCTGCCAGCATTCTTCATGCGCCGGAATTGCCGCTTAAAAAGCGGCCCAGGGTTTTTGTAGCCCGGAACGCCGGCAGGCCAACGCAACGCTAACCCACGGCGCCCGTCCCGCTTCTAGATGCGGGGCACTCCAGGAGAAACAATGTCAGCTGCAAATCCCACTCGCGATGATTTCGCGAGCCTGCTCGAAGAATCATTTACCACAGGCCATTCCGGCGAAGGTCAGGTCGTCAAGGGTACGATCACCGCGATCGAAAAGGACATGGCCATCATCGACGTCGGCCTCAAGGTCGAAGGCCGCGTGCCGCTGAAGGAATTCGGCGTCAAGGGCAAGGACACCACCCTCAAGGTCGGTGACACCGTCGAAGTCTATGTCGAGCGCATCGAAAACGCGCTTGGCGAAGCGATGCTTTCCCGCGAGAAGGCCCGCCGCGAAGAGAGCTGGGTTCGTCTCGAAGAGAAGTTCACCAAGGGTGAGCGCGTCGAAGGCGTCATCTTCAACCAGGTCAAGGGCGGCTTCACTGTCGATCTCGACGGCGCCGTGGCCTTCCTGCCGCGCAGCCAGGTCGATATCCGCCCGATCCGCGACGTCTCCCCGCTGATGCACAACCCCCAGCCCTTCGAGATCCTCAAGATGGATCGTCGCCGCGGCAACATCGTGGTGTCGCGCCGTACCGTGCTCGAAGAGAGCCGCGCCGAACAGCGTTCGGAAATCGTGCAGAACCTCGAAGAAGGCCAGGTTGTCGAAGGCGTCGTCAAGAACATCACCGACTATGGTGCGTTCGTCGACCTCGGCGGCATCGACGGCCTGCTGCATGTCACCGACATGGCATGGCGCCGCGTCAACCATCCGACCGAAATCCTCAACATCGGTCAGACGGTCAAGGTGCAGATCATCCGCATCAACCAGGAAACCCACCGCATCTCGCTCGGCATGAAGCAGCTCGAGAGTGATCCGTGGTCCGAGATCGGCACCAAGTTCCCGATCGGCAAGAAGATCAAGGGTACCGTCACCAACATCACCGACTACGGCGCATTCGTCGAGCTGGAGCCGGGCATCGAGGGTCTCATCCACGTTTCGGAAATGTCGTGGACGAAGAAGAACGTGCATCCCGGCAAGATCCTGTCGACGACCCAAGAAGTCGACGTGGTGGTGCTCGAGGTCGATCCGGCCAAGCGCCGCATCTCGCTCGGCCTCAAGCAGACGCTCGAGAATCCGTGGCAGGCTTTCGCCTCGAGCCATCCGGTCGGCAGCCAGGTCGAGGGCGAGGTCAAGAACAAGACCGAGTTCGGCCTGTTCATCGGCCTCGAAGGCGACGTGGACGGCATGGTGCACCTTTCCGACCTCGACTGGACCCGTCCGGGCGAGCAGGTCATCGAAGAGTACAATCGCGGCGACATGGTCAAGGCGCAGGTGCTCGACGTCGACATCGACAAGGAGCGCATCTCGCTCGGCATCAAGCAGTTGGCCAAGGATACGGTCGGCGAAGCGGCGACTTCAGGCGAACTGCGCAAGAACGCGGTCGTCACCTGCGAAGTCATCGGCGTCAAGGATGGCGGTCTGGAAGTGCGGCTGGTCGACAGCGGCATCGAGACCTTCATCAAGCGCTCCGATCTGAGCCGTGACCGCGACGAGCAGCGCCCCGAGCGCTTCACCGTCGGCCAGAAGGTCGATGCCCGCGTCATCGCCTTCGACAAGAAGACCCGCAAGCTGCAGGTCTCGATCAAGGCGCTGGAAATCGCCGAAGAGAAGGAAGCGGTCGCTCAGTACGGCTCGACCGACTCCGGCGCTTCGCTGGGCGACATCCTGGGTGCCGCGCTGAAGAAGCAGGGCAGCTAAGCTTCGGCTGTCTGCCGCGCCTCGCGCGCGGCCTCAACAAAAACCCCGCCGGAGCGATCCGGCGGGGTTTTTCTTTGACTTGACCGACGTGAAGGGTTGGAAGGTTACGCCCTGCCGTAAAGCGGCACCAACGTGCCGCTCATCGCCTGATTGGCCGGCGAGGCAAGATAGGCGATGGCCTCGGCGGCGGCTTCGAGGCTGACCCATCTGGTGACATCGGCATCCGGCATGTCGGCACGGTTTGCCGGCGTATCGAGCGTCGACGGCGCCACGGCATTGACCAGGATGCCCCTGTGCTTCAGCTCTTCGGCCATCGCCACCGTCATCGCGGCAACCGCCGCCTTGCTGGCGGCGTAAGCGACCATACCAGCGCCGCGCCGCGGATCGAGCCCGGCGCGCGCCGTGACGTTGACGATGCGGCCCGCCGTGTCCGACGACAGCATTGAGCGGATCGCGGCGCGGCAGCACAGGAAGGCGGTGCGTGCATTGGTGTCCATCATCTCGGCAAAGGACGCCGACTCGATCTTTTCCACCGGTGCGGCGGTGAAGCCGCCGGCCAGGTGGATTGAGCCCCACAGGCCTGGAACCTGACTGTAGAACGCCTCGACCTTGGCGGGGTCCGAGAGATCGACATTGTGCACCAACTGGACACGGTCATGCGCGGCGAAGGGAAAATGCGCTGGTGCGGCGGCATGGGCATTGGGCACATGGCAGATCGCGCCGTCACTCAGCAGTTTGCCGACAACCGCACCGCCGAGCGCACCGGTCCCACCGGTCACGACGATATGCTTGCCTTCAAGTGTTTCCGTCATCTTGGACGCTCCTGTCATTTTTTTATCGTTAGGTCGTTTCTGTGCCGCCGACGCGAAGCGTCGCGCCTTTTGCCCCGTCACTCAATTGACATCTCGACATGGCAGTTGTCGCGTCTTTGCATGCGTCCGCCCACCGGCCGGCCGCGGTTCAGGGCCGCGAGACGGGAAATACGTAGCACCGTCCTTCAGTCAACCGTGATTTCGATGACGCGCGGCAGTCCGGTGGCCCGGGCGCGCTTCAACGCGTCCGCGAGAGCGTCGATGTCGGCAAGCCGTTCGGCGCCGATGCCATAGGCCTCGGCCAGCTTGCAGAAATCCGGCGGCGCCGGCGATACACCGACCGGCTCGACACCGACATCGAGCATCGAGGTTTCGATCTCGCGGTAGCCTCTGTTATTCCAGACGATGAAGATGACCGGCGCCCGCGCATCGAGCGCGGCGCCCAACTCCGGCAACGTGAACTGGAAGCCGCCGTCGCCGGTCAGGCAGACAACCGGCGCATCGGGTATCGCAAAGGCCGCGCCAATCGCCGCCGGGGGGCCATAGCCGAGCGCACCGAAGCCGGTGGCGGCATTGAACCAGCCGCCTGGGCGGTCGTGGTCGTAATAGAGGTTGGCCGCATAGATCGGCTGCGTCGAATCGCCGACGATGAGCGCGCCCGGCAAGGCGTCGCGGATCATCTCGACGGCGCGCACCTGTGCCTGCAGTGTTGGATTGAGTTCGGCAAAGGCTGCTTCCCGGGCGGCGGCGGCGCGTGTCGGCCCACCTTCGCTTGCCGGGATATGGCCCGTCTGCAGAAGCAGCGCTTCGAGCGCCTCGGCGCAATCGGCCTGGATCGAAACATTTGCCGGGCGGCGGGCAAGCTGGTCGGCGCCGATATCGATGCGGATCAGATTGGCGGGCAGGACAAAGCCGCCATCGCTATAGCCGTCATAGTCAGTCGGGCCGAATTCGGTGCCGGCGGCAATGACCAGGTCGGCATCGGCCATCAGCGCCCGCACTGTCTTCAGGCTGGGACTGGCCGGCACGCAAAGCGGATGACCATGCAGCAGGCCGCGCGCATTGGTGGTCTGGACGACCGGCGCTCCCAGCCGCTCGGCCAGACGCCGCAGTGGCGCTTCGGCGCGTTTGGCGCCGCCGCCGACCAGGATCAGCGGGCGGCGCGCGGCACCGATGAGTTTGGCCGCGCTGGCAATTGCGGCACCTTCCGGCGCGGGTGGGGTCACATTGCTCAGCATGGCAGCGATGCCATCCGCCGACTTGACCATGACGTCGGTCGGGATCTCGATATGCACCGGGCCGGGCCGCGCCGATGAAAACAGGGCAAAGGCCTGCGCCAGGGCACCGGGCAATTCGCCGGCCTCGGTAACGCGCTGCGAAAACAGCGCCACCTTCTCCATCATGCCGCGCTGGTCCGGCAATTCATGCAGATGGCCCAGCCCCTTGCCCAGCGTCGGCGTGGCGTTGACGCCTGATATGACCAGCATCGGTACCGAATCGGCGCGTGCCTGCCCCATGGCGGTGATGGTGTTGGTGAGCCCCGGTCCGGTGATGACAAAGGCGACGCCCGGCTTGCCGCTGGCGCGCGCATAGCCATCGGCCATGAAGCCGGCGCCCTGTTCGTGACGCGGCGTGACGTGGCGGATATTCGAGCGCGCCAGCCCGCGGTAGAGCTCGACCGTGTGGACGCCCGGAATCCCGAACACCGTGTCGACGCCATGCGCTTCAAGCAGCGAGATGAGGGCTTCGCCGAGTGTCGTCATTGGTTTTCCTCCCCGTCCGGCGCGAGGCCTAGTTCGGCCTCGACAGTCTTGATGCCGATCGCCGCCAATTCGCCGGCCGAGAACATCTCGCCGGCCAGGCAGCCTTCGATCCAGAGTCCGTCGATGATCGCATTAATCGCGATGGCATGGTGGCGCAATTGGCTTGCGTCCGGATTGCGCCGTTCGGCGGCGAGCACCTCAGCCACAACCGCCTCCACCTCATTGCGAAAACCAAGGTAGCCTTCGCGGTGGGCGTGGGCCAAGGTCGGATCCGCTCTGGCGCGGCCGATGAAGGTTGCCCAGAGCGAAAACACCCGCGCATCGATGATCGGCGCATTGAGGTTGGCGGTGACGAAAGCCGCAAGGCGCTGGCGAGGCGAGGCATTCTCCATGACCAAAGCCGCTTTCGCCTGCTCGGTCATGCGGCCCATCAGCGCTGCATAGGCTTCCTGCAGCAATTCTTCCTTGCCGGGAAAATAGTGCCGGATCAGCCCAGCGGTGACGCCGGCACGCAATGCGATGGTGCGCAAGGTGGCGCCCTGCAGGCCATGTTCCGCCACGCTGTCCAGAGTGGCCTCGATCAGATCCTGCCGCCGCCGCTCCTCGCCCTCGCGACGGAACCTGCGGCGGGATGGCATATTCATTGGCGCAGGATCGGTCGCGTCAGGCATGTCGGCCCGCCCTCGCAGGCGATGCAGAGCGCATCCGCCTCGAAGATTTCGACCGTGCAGCCGGCGGCTTCCATCGCGGCTTTGGTCTTTGGAAAGCCTGCAACGGCAATGACCTTGTGTGGGCTGGTCGGCAGCACGTTCAGGCTAAGGCCGTTGGAAGCCGCGAACTCTTCGGCGTCGCCTTCGACCAGCCGGATGTTACGCGCCTTCAGCATCTGATAGAACGGGGCCGGCAAAAGCGGTGAATAGACCAGTGCGAGGTCGTCGGCCAGCGGGCTGATCACCGACATCAGATGCAGGCACGCCTCTTCGCCTTGCCACAGCGGCAGATCAAAGCCGTAGACGGAAACGCCCAGCGGCGTCAGCAGGTTGGAAACCTGCTGGATGCCTTCCTGGTTGGAGCGGACACCGCGCCCGATCACCAGCGTGCGGGCATCGACCCATACACAATCACCGCCTTCGACCTGGCCAGGAACCTCGACGCGGCCCAGGATTGGAATACCCAGCCTTCGGTAGGTTTCCTCATGCAGCGAGGGCTCCCTGGCGCGCAACGGCTTGCCCATGGACAGGATTAGCGCGCCGCGATCGGTCATCAGCGACGGGTCGTGCGTGAACACCGAATCCGAAAGTCCATCCGCCGTGTCCTCGATCCATTCGATTTCGGCACCGGAAGCCGCCACCAGTTCAGCAAGGAGCGCGTGCTGCGATGCCGCTTTCGCCGGATTGAAACCCGGGCCATAGTGCCAAGCAGCCCTGTCGGCATTGCGCATGGCGTTGGCCGCCGACCGCATCAGCACGCGGCGCAGCGGCGCCGCCATGGACTGTGATCCGAAAGCGCTCATCGAAGTCCTTTTTCGCTGAAAAAAATCGAGAAAATTTCATGGAAGGCTATTTATACACTTGCACAACAAGCTCGCAAGTGCCGTAATAAGCAGGATTGACGGGCTCGCGCCGTTGGGTCCATGCTGAAGTCTGGAGCGGGGCAGTACAGCGTATATGTTGATTAGCCGGATAGACGTTCGACGAACCGCCACCGATCCTATAGAGGTCACCCAGTGAGCGTGGTGGAAGCTGCCACAGTCCAATCCGGCAAGGCGCAGGACGGCGCCGCCGAAGCCATCCACGTCGAAAACCTGCACAAGAAGTTCGGTGAGCTGCATGTGCTGAAGGGCGTCTCGCTGTCGGCACGCGACGGCGAGGTCATCGCCATCATCGGCGGCTCGGGCTCCGGCAAATCCACCCTGCTGCGCTGCATCAACTGCTTGGAAAATCCGACCAGCGGCATCATTCGCGTCAATGGCGAGGAGATCAAGCTCAAGGCCGACAGCCACGGCCACACCATTCCGGCCGACCGCAAGCAGATCGAGCGCATCCGCTCCAAGCTCGGCATGGTGTTCCAGAACTTCAACCTTTGGAGCCACATGACGCTGATCGAAAACGTCATCGAGGTTCCCGTACATGTGCTTGGCGTCAAGCGCGATGTGGCGATCGGCGAGGCCGAGAAACTGCTCGCCCGTGTCGGTCTGGCCGAAAAGCGCGACGTCTATCCGGCCTATCTGTCGGGCGGCCAGCAGCAGCGCGCGGCGATCGCCCGTGCGCTGGCCATCAATCCGCGCGTCATGCTGTTCGACGAGCCCACCTCCGCACTCGATCCCGAGTTGGTCGGTGAGGTGTTGAAGGTGATCGGCGACCTGGCGCGCGAAGGCCGCACCATGGTGCTGGTCACCCATGAGATGAAGTTCGCCCGCGAGGTCGCGACGCATGTCGTCTATCTCTACAATGGATTGGTCGAGGAAGAAGGCCCGCCCGAGCAGATCTTCGGCGCGCCCAGATCCGAAAGGCTGAAGCAGTTCATCCGCAACATCGGCTAGGACAGGCCGGGACGGAAGAAAACCGGGAACCAACAACAAACTGGGAGTCATGAAATGAAGACCGTTCTGAAGACATTTGCCGCAGCGCTGCTGCTCGGCGTCGCAGCCATGGGCGTGGCCAAGGCCGATCCGGTCAAGATCGGCGTCGCCGCCGAGCCTTATCCGCCCTTCACCTCGCCCGATGCTTCGGGCAAGTGGGTTGGCTGGGAGATCGACTTCATCGATGCCGTCTGCGCCGAGGAGAAGCTCGATTGCGTCATTACTCCGGTCGCCTGGGACGGCATCATCCCGGCACTGACGACCAAGAAGATCGACCTCATCGTCTCCTCGATGTCGATCACCGCCGAGCGCGCGAAGACGATCGATTTCTCGGACAAGTACTATAACACGCCGACCGCGATCATCGGCCCCAAGGACCAGAAATTCGGCTCCGCCCCGGACGACCTCAAGGGTAAGATCGTCGGCGTGCAGGTTTCGACGGTGCACGCTGTCTACGCCAAGAAACATTTTGGCAGCACAGCCTCCGAGATCAAGGAATACCAGACCCAGGACGAAGCCAACAACGATCTTGCCGCCGGCCGCCTCGATGCGGTTCAGGCCGATTCCATCGCGCTTGGCGAGTTCCTGAAATCCGACCAGGGCAAGGCCTGCTGCGACCTGAAGGGCATGGTCGCTCCCGATGACGAAGTGCTCGGACCGGGCGTCGGCGCCGGCGTGCGCAAGGAAGACACCGAACTGAAGGGCAAGATCAACGCCGGCATCAAGGCGATCCGCGCCAACGGCAAATATGACGAGATCTCGAAGAAATACTTCGATTTCGACATTTACGGCGGCGGCGGCGCGCAGTCGAACTGACGATCCTCGCATGAGCCGTGGGGGGGGGGGGGGGGGGGGGGGGGGGGGGCGCGGGCCGGGGGGGGGGGGGGGGGGGGGGGGGGGGGGGGGGGGGGGGGGGGGGGGGGGGGGGGGGGGGGGGGGGGGGGG